>CAKUAM010000012.1 GCA_934636305.1 uncultured Oscillospiraceae bacterium | reverse complement strand
CATATAATCCACATCGCCCCAGCACACATCCGTCCAGAACTGCTTGACCGCGCCCGCAATGACCGGGCCCCGCCAGACAACGGGATCCGTCTCGTTCGGCAGCAGCAGATTGATGGACATAACCTTGATGCCATCGCTGGTGATGGCCGGCAGAATGCCGTCGTCCGAGCCCATCGCCTGCTCATGCAGACCAAAGGCCTTCGGAATGGACGGCCCCGTGATATCCGCATCCAGAATGGCCGTCTTATAGCCCATCTTATGCATGGCGACCGCCAGCATGGACGTGACCGTGGATTTTCCAACGCCGCCCTTGCCGGAGATCACGGCAATCACCTTTTTAATCTTCGATTTGGCGTTCGGCTCCGCCAGCAGGCTCTCCGGCTTGCGGTCAGAGCAGCTTTCGCCGCAGCTGGAACAGTTTCCGCTGCATCCGCTCATAGAAAACACTCCTTTTGTGTCATTTTGAGTATTGTATCACACGCCGCTGGAAAGTCAATCACGGCTCTGTGCTCACCCGCGGTGGGCCTGCCAGATCGCCTTGCCAAAGGCAAATACCTCCCGCAGCGTGTAATTTAGCTTCAGGATCCAGGGCCACGTATCGCTTACAAGGCCATAGGGCTCCATGGAAAGTGTGCGCGCAATATATTTTGCGCGGCACATGTGAAAATCACTCGTTACAAGTAACACTCTCGAGGTATCGATCCCCCGCTGCGCCGCCAGGATGGCGGAAAACTGCAGATTCTCGCGTGTGTTCGAGGCTCTGGTTTCCTCAAGGATCCGTTCTGCGTCCACGCCGTGCGCAATCAGATACCGCGCCATCACCGCCGCCTCTGCGTGCGCCTCGTCCGGCCCCTGGCCGCCGGAGACGATCACGGTCTTGTCCGGGTGCTCCTGCAGGAAAGCCAGCGTCTTATCCAGGCGCTTTTTCAGCGTCAGCGACGGCTCGTCGCCCTGTACCTGTGCGCCCAGCACCACAATAAAATCCGGCGTCCCGCTCTGCGTCAATGCATCATCTCTCCCTTGCGCCGCAAGATAGCCCATCGCACCAAAAATGACGGCCATGGACGCTGCTGTCAGGCCAATCAGAATCCTGCCCCAGAGCTTCGGTGCGTTCTTTTTCTTTAAAATCCGCAGCGCAAGCAAAACTGCCGCCAGAAGCAGCAGACAAATGCCGGTCATGCCGATATGCAGCGGCAGCGCCAGGCACACTGCCCCCAGCAGCGCAATGGCTGCAATCAGCCAGACGGGGATCATGTTGCCGCCTCCAGCTCGGCGGAAAGCTGCTCCCACTCGTCCATCAGCTGCGCCAGCTGCTGCTCAAGCTGCTGCTTTTCCTCCATGAGCTTTGCAAGCTCCTGATAATCGGAGGCCGCCGCCTCAATTTTTTCGTCGAGCGCTGCGCTGAGCGTCTCCTGCTTGTCAATCTCTCGCTCCAGCGCACGGACCTTTTTCTCAATCATCTTGCTGCCGGAGGTCTTTGGCTTTTCCTTATGCTCTTTTTTGGGCTTCTCCGGAGCCAGCGCCGCAATGGCCTCCTTCTCCTTGATGGAGCGGTATTTTTCATATCCGCACGGAAAATCCCGGATATGCGCATGCTCCAGTTCCCAGATGCGGGTCGCGAATTTATTGACAAAATACCGGTCATGCGAGACGAAAATCAGCGCACCCTCGTAATCCTCCAGCGCCGCTTCGATCCATTCCCGCGAGGCAATGTCCAGATGGTTTGTCGGCTCATCGAGAACCAGCAGATTGATTTTCTCGTCCATCAGCATGCACAGCCGCAGCCGGCTCTGCTCGCCGCCGGACAGGCTGCCAACCGTCTTGAACACGTCCTCGCCCTCAAATAAATATGCCCCCAGTCGGTCGCGCGCAACCTGCACCGAGCAGTTCTTTTCATAGAGCATCGTGTCCAGCAGCGTCCGCTCCGGGTGGTCAAAGTGGATGATCTGCGGCAGATACGCCCATTTGACTGTTGGGCCAAACTTGATCCGTCCTGCGCCAGCCTCCTCACCAAGCAGAATTTTGAGGAACGTGGATTTTCCTGTGCCGTTGTCGCCCAGCAGCGCTACGCGCTCCCCGCCCGTCACCTGCAGATCCACATCAGAAAACAGCGTCCGGCCGTCAAACGCCTTGCCGAGCCCCTTGACAGAAAGCACCTCATCGCCAAAAAAGTCCCGCTGCGCAAAGCGCGCGCGCATGCTCTTTTCCTGCGTGGGACGGTCCGTTTTTTCAATGCGCTCCATGCGGTGCTGGATGGACATAGCCCGCCGATAGAGCGTGCGGTTATTGATGCCCCAGCCCTTCATCCGCTCAAGCGTGAAGCCGAGCTGGGAGAGCTTGGCCTGCTCCTTTTCATACTGCTTGAGCTGCAGATCAAACCGTGCCTGCTTTTCCTCCACATAGAACGAATAATTGCCGGAATAGAACTCCGCCTTGCCGTCATGCAGTTCCACAATGCGTGTAACCACGTGGTCAAGGAAATACCGGTCATGTGAGATCGTCAGCACCGTCCCCTTGAAGCGCTCGATATAGGCCTCCAGCCACTCCACCGCATGCAGATCCAGATGGTTCGTCGGCTCGTCAAGCAGCAGAATATCCGTCTTTTCCAGCAGCAGCCGTGCCAGATTCACCCGCGTTTTTTCTCCGCCGGACAGGCTGTCAAACAGCTGCTGCCGCTGCGCGGCCGTGATCCCGAGACCATTGCAGATCTTATCCGTCTGCGTATCCGTCTCATAGCCGCCGCCGGACTGGTACCGCGCGGCCAGCGCGTCATACTCCGCCAGCACCGCCTTTTCCGGCTGCGCGCCCATCTGCGCCTCCAGCTGCTGCATTTTTTTCTGAATACTCGTAAGCTCGGCAAAGGCCGTGCGCAGCACATCGTCCACGCTGTAGCCCGCCGGATAATGCGGAATCTGGGAAATCAGGCCGACCTTCCGCCCAGGTGCAAAGCGCACCTCCCCGGAATTATAATCGAGCTCGCCGGTCAGAATTTTAAAGAGCGTCGTCTTGCCCGCGCCGTTGCGCCCAAGCAGACCAACGCGCTCCCCGGCCTGAATCTCAAAGCTGACGCCGTCGAGAATATTCTCGTCTGCGTCAAAGCTTTTGACCAGCTCCTTGACTGAAATATCGATCATGGTGTTTCCTCTTGTTTCGTATCAAATCGCGCAAGAAATTCCCCGCGCGTAAAAAGCACATTGATGGCCTGCAGCATGGCGTTCGCACTCATATGCGCCGGCAGCTGCAGCTGCTGCAGAAGCGCTTGCCGCCGCTGCGCACTGTCCGCTCTGCCGGACAGCCCGAGCGCATACAGATCCTGCTTGGTCACATCCTCCGCGCACGCCTTCTCTGCACGCGCATCGGCAGCACTGGCGCCCGCGTCGCGCAGCGCCTGCACCAGAATCTCTGGCGTCATGCCCTCCACACCGAGAAGCCCTTCCTTCCCGGGTTCGCGCTTGCGCCGCTCCTTGCCGGGAATATCCGGGACATACGCATGCAGCACCCCATCCTTCGGCAGCACGCTCTTGAGCGTATTGCGGATCAGAAAGCCCGCACCGTCAGAATCCGTCAGAATGATAAGCCCTGTCGTCTGCGCCGCGTGCCGGAGCAGACGCACGAGCGCCGGGTCCTTCATGCTGGTAAAGCCGTCTGTTGTAAAGATCGTCGCATCAACGATCTGGCTGAGCGTATTTTTGTCGTATTTTCCTTCCACCACAATGGCCTCCCGGATGGTGATTTTATCCACGGCGCGCCTCCAATGCCAGCTGCGCCAGCAGAATTTCCAGCAGCTGCACCGCGTCGCCGCCGCTTGTTTTCATGGCAAGATCCGTCTGCAGCGTCAGCTCCACCGCACGCTGGCAGAACCCGTCCGTCACACGCCGGGCCGCTGTCATCGTGAGCCCGGCCGGATAGCTTTTCATGCCGGTCAGGTCCATAAGCTCCTTCTGCCCGCCGCCGGCAGACAGAATCACACGCGCATAAAAAAGCCGGCGCAGCTGCGCGCCGATCGCGCCAAGGATCAGAACCGGCTCTGTCTGCATGGCAATCAGCTCCTGCAGCTTGCTGAACGCAGCTTCAAAGTCCGCCGCAGCAACCGCGTTGCTGATATCGAAGGTCTGCGCTGTAAGCGCGGGAATCACGACCGCATCGACCGCTCCGCGCGTAATCTCCTGTCCCTCGTTATAGGCAGCGATTTTCTCAATCTCACCGGCAAGCGTTGTCATCAGCCCGTCCGTGCGGAAAACCAGATACCGGCACACCTCGTCCGAAATTGTCTTATCATGCGCGCGGAAATGCCGCGCAATCCATGCGCAAAGATCCGATTCCGACTGCTTGCCAAATTCCAGCACCTGCGCGTTCGCCTTGATCGCAGCAGCAAGCTTTTTCATCGTGCCGTTGATCTTGAACTCCACCGTATCATAGACCAGCAGCACGCAGCAGTAGTCCGGAATGTCAGATAAAATCGCCGTATACTGCTCCCGCTGCGCCTCCGGCAGCCGGAACAGATCCAGATCATCCACGCGCACAAGCGTCCTGTCTGCCATCATGGGCATGGCGTCAATCGCGTCTGCCAGCGCCTGCGGCGTGCAATCGGACGCAGAGAACCGGTGGCTGTTAAATTCCCCGGCCGGACCGTCCGTCAGCCTGCGGGTAATCAGCCCCACATAGTGCTCCCGCAAAAACGCTTCCTCTCCGCAGACAATATAGAATGTCCCGAGCTGGCCATTTTTAAGATCCTGCTTGAACCGGCGCATTGCCTCGCCGGATGTATCCTCTGTCGGCCGCCTTGCCATGACGCCGCCCCCTATCGTGCCAGAATGGTAATGCTTCCGCACTGGTCCGTGCGGTAAATTTCCGCGCCGCTCTGCCGGATGCGTGCAAGCACCGCGTCGTCAGGGTGGCCAAACGGATTGTCCTGCCCGACAGAAATGAGCACCACCTGCGGCTGCAGCGTCTGCAGCAGTGTCTGCGAGGTTGATGATGCCGAGCCATGATGACCTGCGACAAGCGCCGTCACCTCTGGCAGCGCATGCGTTGACAGCAGGCGATACTCCGCCTGGTCCGGCAGATCACCGGTTATTAGGATATCATATTTTTCGCACCCTGCCAAGACGCAAAGTCCCGTATTGGTACCACTGTCGCCGACCGGCGCAAAAATCGTGATGCCGCCGCTTTCCTCCGGCAGCTCGATATCCTGTGTCACGGTACAGACTGCCGTGCCCGAAAGCGCCGCCGCAGCAAGGATCTGCGTCTGCAGCGCGCTGTCCCCCTGCAGCTGCGGCACATAGAGCGTCTGCACGCGGAGCCTGCGCAGCAGCTGTGGCACGCCGTTGCAGTGATCCGCATCAAAGTGCGTGAGGATCAGGCGGTCAATCGTCGTTTGTCCCACACTCAGAAGATAGCGCGCTGCGCACTCGCCGCTTTCCTCCGTCTGTCCGCCGCAGTCAATCACCGTGACGCTGTTCCCGTTCCGGCTGATCAGACACTGCCCCTGCCCGACATCGAGCATCGTAAAGCCCGCCTGCGGCCAGAGCCAGTCCGCGCGGGCAAGACCCAGACAGCACGTCAGCACAGCCGCAGCGGCCACCGCCGCGCAGCCGGTTCTTCTCCGCCCCGGCCAGATGGCCAGCAGCAGCGCAAACGCATATATCGCAGTTGCTGCCACAAGCATATACCCGTTTTCCAGATAGATGGCCGCAAATGGGATTCCGGCTGCCGCACGCACCACAAGCAGCACCCACCGCACCGGCCAGCTCAGCACCCACGCTGCAGCCGCTGCTGCCGGCGCAAAGAACAGACCCGCAATCGCCGCCGCCATGCCGCAGCAGAACACCACGGACAAAATCCACAGGCACAGCACATTCGTGGCCGGTGCCGCCAACGACAGCTCCCGGAACTGCAGCGCCGTGACCGGCAGCGCAAACACCATTGACGAGATTGTACAGCAAAGCGCCGTCACCATAGCGCGCAGCACCCAGGAGATCCGCCGCCGCAAAAGCTTCTGCATCCGCTTGCCTGCTGTCAGCGCGCGATAGATTCTCCCGGCAAAGAGCACAATCCCCGCCGTAGATGCAAACGACAGCTGCAGCCCTACATCCAGGATGGACCACGGGTTTTGTGCCAGCAGCACCAGAAGCGCCGCACAGATGGTCGTCGGCGGATCATTTTCCCGCCCGGCAAGCGGTGCCAGCAGCACCATTGCCTGCATGATCCCGGCCCGCACAGCCGAAGCCGGCGCACCCGTCATAACAATAAAAAATGCAATCATGGGAATGCCCAGTGCCGCGGCCAGCCGCCTGTTTGCCCCGCAAAAAAGCAGAATTACTCCCAGCAGAATCGACACATGCATGCCGGATACCGCGACCGCATGGTAAATCCCGGCAAGTGCCAGATTGTTTTTCTCCGCGTAGGTAAGCCCGGACTTATCGCCCAGCAGCAGCGCCTGCATAAACCCCGCCGTGTCCCGTGGGAACGCCGCCTGGATCGATTGCCGCAGCCGTTCCGCCAGCCTTGCCGGCCAGAAGCGCACGCCGCCGTTCTGTTTTATCACCTGCAGCGTGTCCCGGCAGGACGCCGTCATCAGAATGCCGCGGGAGAGCTCATAGGCGCCGCTGTCAGAAAGCTTTTTCTGCGCAGCGGTCAGCTTGGCCGTGCCGCAGATCATATCCCCCGGCTCCGGCTGTGCATCCGCCTGCGTATAATAAATCGCTGCCTGGCAGCGTCTGCCGTCAAGCTGCAGCTGCGCCCGGACTGCATACCCATAGGCCGTCTGCTGCGGCGCCGTCTGTACCTGCGCGGTGATATCCGCCGCCAGGCCGGAATAGAGCGTAAGCGGGCGCACAAAAAGCGCCTCGTATCCGCGGCACCAGACGAAGCCTGCCAGCAGCCCAAGCACCGCAATTGCCATGCGCCGGGCCGCTTTTGTGCGCAGGAAAAACAGCGCCGCGCAAATTCCCGCCGGCGGCAGCGCCAGCCACCAGGGCGCATCGCGCAGCAGCCACACGCACATTGCCGCTGCCAAAGCAAACCCGCTTGTAAACAAACACAGTCTGCGCATAGCCGCCCCCTCCCCGCACGGTTACAAAAAGAACGGGCGCACCGCATCCGGCGCGCCCGCGTGCTTGTTGTTATTGCTCCGTCTTGGGTTCTTCTGCTGCGGGAGCCTCCGGGGTTTCCTGGCTTTCCGGTGCTTCGCCGGCAGCCGGTGCATCCTCCGAGACAATCAGGTCAAATTCCCCGTTCTCGGCAGCCTCTGTGCCTTCTTCCTCTGTTTTGAGGGAGGCAATGTAGTCCTTCAGCTCAGCGATGACCTTCTTGGATTCGTCAATCTTCTGGCACCAGGGCAGATACTCCGCAGAGTCCATCTCCTCACCAACGGCATAATCACGATAGTACAGCTTGCCGAGCTCAAGTTCCGCCTTCTTTACCTTATCTTCCTCTGTGAAGATGGAGATATTGGCCTTGGCAATTGCAGCAAGCTCCTTTGCCTTGGCAGCAGCGGTCTGCGCAGCTTCCTTGGCAATATTCTTGGCGTTTTCAAAATTTTCTGTAAAGTTCATGGAAAAAGCTCCTTTCCAGTTATCGGCTTTCGAATATCGATAGTATATCACTGTTTTCTGCAAAATGGAATAGCCACTGCCATAGAAATGACCGGTTATTTGTAAATTTTATTTTAATCTTCCGGCTTTTCCTGCTGCTGCGCGGCCCGTTTGGCTGCATAGAGCCCCTGCGCCGTCGGCTTTTTCCGGATCAGCACGTAGGCCAGAATCCCGGCTGCCGTCACAAACGAGACTGCCGCCACCAGCTGGCTGACACGGATGCCGGTGGAGAACAGATAGAGGCTGTCTGTCCGCAGGCCCTCAATCCATGCACGGCCCAGGCCGTACCACGCCACATAAAGCAGAAATACCTCACCGTCAAACTTCCGCTTTTTTACAAAAAAATGCAGACCGATAAAGCCAATCAGATTCCAGACCGATTCATACAGGAATGTCGGCTGATAATACGTCACTGCACCGGAGGCGTCCTGCAGTCCCATTTTGAAAAAGGAATCCGTAACGGCGCCATGCGCCTCGCGGTTCATGAAATTTCCCCATCTGCCGACCAGCTGGCCGATGATGGCGCCCATGGACGCCACGTCCAGCATGACAAGCGGCGGAATTTTTTTGACCTTTGCCACAATCAGCAGCGTAATTGCGCCGCCGATGATGCCGCCATAGATAGCAAGTCCGCCCTCCCAGATATACACGATGGAAATCGGATCGTCCGCGTAGAGCTCCCAATAGAAAATGCAGTAATACAGCCGCGCGCACACGACGCCGATGGGCACGGCCCACAGGACCATATCCAGAACGTCATCCTGCGTCAGGCCAAAGCTCTTTGCGCGGTACATCATGTAGCACACCGCCAGCAAAAAGCCCATGGCGATGATAATCCCATACCAGTAAATATCCTTGCCGAACAGCGTAAACGCCACGGGATTGGGATTGACTGTGATACCAAGATTCGGAAATGTAATGGGCGAAGCCAAAAACATGCATGATCCTCCTTTTCTGAAGCACATTTTATCCTCTATACGATAACAGGTTGTTCCGCTCCCGTCAAGTCAAGCTTGCGCGTGCTGAAACAGGGGGTTGTTATTTTTCGCTGTTTCGTGTAAACTGAATATAATTATCGTACATTTCCAAGCGGAGGATACTTATGCAGTGGATTGAAGTCACCATCAAAACTGCCCCGGCAGCCATCGATCTCGTCTGTGACCGGCTGACCGTGCTCGGCTTTGACAGCTTTATTATTGACGATCAGGAGCAGTTCCATGAATTTCTCGAGCAGAACCGCCAGTATTGGGACTACGTGGACGAGGATCTGGAGAAAAAAATGCAGGGTCTGTCACAGATCCGTCTTTATTTAGAGGACGGCCCCTCCGCCCCGGAGACGGTCAGCTACCTCAAAGACCAGCTGCAAACGCTCAGGACGCAATACCCCGCCATCGAGTTCGGGCCGCTCGCCGTTGAGCTGGCAAACGTGAAGGACGAGGACTGGGAAAACAACTGGAAGCAGTATTATCAGCCCCTGCCCATCGGGCAGAAGCTGCTGGTTGTGCCGGAATGGCTGCACCCGGAAAACCCGGAGCACCGTGTGGAGGTTCTTCTGGATCCCGGCATGATCTTCGGCACCGGCGCGCACGCGTCTACGCAGATGTGCATGCGGGAGCTTGAGCGCGCCATTCAGGGCGGCGAGCATGTGCTTGATCTTGGCAGCGGCAGCGGCATTCTCTCCATCACCGCCATCCTTCTTGGCGCCGCGCACGCCACAGGCGTCGACATTGACCCCAAGGCAGAGGACATTGCCCGGGAAAACGCCGCCATCAATCAGATTTTCTCCGACCGCTTCACGGCTGTCACCGGCGACGTGATCGGCGACCAGGCCATGATGGAATCGCTCAAGGGGCATTATGATGTCGTCCTTGCCAATATCGTCGCTGACGTAATCATCCCGCTGAGCCGTGTTGTGCCGGAATTCATGCAGGAGGACAGCATTTTCATCTGCTCCGGTATTTTAAACACGCGTCTTACCGAGGTGCTGCAGGCACTGGAGAAAAACGGTCTGCAGATTCTCTCAACCGAGCAGCAGGAGGACTGGTGCCGTATCACCGCCGCGCTGCAGGAAGCGTAACGGGAGGGGTTTCGCGTGCGTATCTTTTCGTACCGCAACAAGCGCCTTCTGCGCCGCATCATCCTCATTACGCTTGCCGCGCTCGTCCTTCTGGCGCTGCTGATTGCCGCGCGCATCAGCTATCTGGGCCGGTTCGTCGTTTATTCGCCGGACGGCGTGTATCTTGACACACAGCAGCACCTGTCGCGCAGCGACGTCCCTTCCGCATCCCAGCCGGAGGATGCCGACTATCCCTTTGAGACAGTCTTTTCCGACGGCACGCAGGACGAGCAGGCGGACACTGCCGTCCTGCTGCACGGCTATTATATCTCCACAACCATGCTGGCAGACAGCGTCGATACGGTTCGCCAGGCGCTCAATGAGACGGACGATTACAACGCTGTCCTCATTGACGTCAAAAGTCCGCTTGGAAATTTCTATTATTCCACGGACATTGACGGCGCGCAGACTGCCGACGCGGATATTTCCGCCTGCGACGCGCTCATTCAGGAGCTGACCGGTCGGTCTGATCTTGTTGTGATTGCGCGGGTTCCTGCGTTCTCTGACCCGAATTTTATCGGCAAGCATTACTCCGCTGCCCTCACCACGACCTCCGGAGAGCTCTGGATGGACAGCCGCCGCTGCTACTGGATGCGGCCGGACTCCATAGACGCGCAGAGCTACCTGTCCGCCATCGCGCTGGAGCTTGACACGCTGGGCTTTGACGAGGTTCTGTTTGACAACTTCTACGTTCCGGACGACAGCAGCGTCCGCTGGGACACAGAGGCGCTGACGCGCACTGCCGCGCTGGAGGAATGCGCCGAAAAGCTGCAGGCCGATCTGACCGGCAGCTCCATCCGGCTGGCGCTTGGCACCAGCACCGCCTCTGTTGCGCAGTACGCCAGCCGTGTGTTCATCACGACCGAGCGTGCCAACGATGTGATGAACATCACACAAAGCATGTCCGAGGTTTTAAGTGACCCTGTCACGCAGCTTGTATTCGTCACGACCTCGCACGACACCCGATTTGACGACGCCGGCGTCATCCGCCCGCTTCTTGGCGGTGACAACACCGACTAGGCTTTATAAAAATCCGGATACGGGCTTCTGCCTGTATCCGGATTTTGGCGTATATCAAAGCGATGTCTCTTTTCCTCTGTGGCCGATTCGGTTTTCTGGGATCTTTCCCGCGTTGCCTGATAGACCGATGCGAATCCGTACTGTGTGGCAGATCTTATCCGCAAGATGGATTTACTGCAGCGATTCAAACGTAACTGCTGTCATATTTGATGCCGATATAACGGGCGGCGCATAGTTAGACTCCAGTAAGGTGTGTTGGGGCGATATGCGTTCTATCATATCTGGTTCTTGCCTGAACGCGGATGCGGCATGCACCAAACGCATCCTAAGCGCCCCTTTTCTCCCCCATCTTTTCCGGCAAGGCGGAAAAGATGGGGCCGCCGGAGACCGGACTGGTCAACAAGGTGGAAAACAGGTCGGCGACGTATATGCGCATGACTGTAATCGCTGGCGATTGGTGTATTTAAATTAAAATCAAGGCTGCAGCGACAGGGCTGGAAAATTTCTTGTGAATGCTTTGTGAATTTTTACGAAAGGGCTTGCAAAACCAGCAGGACGTGCTACAATACATTTAGCACTCGAGATTCAGGAGTGCTAATTTGCAAAGGACGTGACAACAATGGCAAAAAAACAGTTTAAGGCGGAATCCAAGCGCCTGCTTGATCTGATGATCAACTCTATTTATACGCATCAGGAGATTTTCCTGCGCGAAATCATATCAAACGCATCCGACGCCGTTGACAAGCTGGCGTATCAGGCCCTGACCGATGAAAAGGTCGGTCTCAGCCGCAGCGACTTCAAAATCGAGCTCAAGCCTGACGAAGCTGCCCGCACGCTGACGGTCAGCGACAACGGCATTGGCATGGACAAGGATGAAATGGAAAACAATCTGGGTACCATCTGCCGCTCCGGCAGCCTGCAGTTCAAGCAGACGCTCGACAAGGAAAAGGCAGCGGACACCGACATCATCGGTCAGTTCGGCGTCGGCTTCTATTCGGCGTTCATGGTTGCGGATAAGGTAACAGTCATTTCGAAGAAATACGGCTCCGACGAGGCGTGGAAGTGGGAATCCGAGGGCGCAGACGGCTACACCATGACCCCGTGCGAGCGCGAAAACGCCGGTACAGATGTTATCATGCAGCTCAAGGCCGATACAGACGATGAGAAGTATTCCCGGTTCCTCAAAACCTGGGAGCTGCAGCAGCTGGTACGCAAATATTCTGATTATATCCGCTACCCCATCCGCATGGAGGTTGAAAAGAGCCGCATGAAGGAAGGGACGGAGCAGAGCGAAAAGCCCGAGTATGAGACGTACAAAGAGGTTGAGACGCTCAACTCCATGGTGCCGATCTGGAACAAGAACAAGAAGGACGTCACCGACGAGGAATATAACACCTTCTATAAGGAGAGATTCTTTGACTTTGAGGATCCGCTTGCCGTCATTCATGCAAATGTCGAAGGCGCAGTGACGTATAAGGCGCTGCTCTATATCCCGGCAAAGGCTCCGTATGATTTCTACACCAAGGACTTCAAAAAAGGACTGCAGCTGTATTCCTCGGGCGTGATGATTATGGAGAACTGTGCAGATTTGCTGCCGGACTGTTTCCGCTTTGTGCGCGGCGTCGTCGATTCGCAGGATCTGAGCCTCAATATCTCACGTGAGATGCTGCAGCATGACCGGCAGCTGAAGTTCATTGCGGGGAACCTTGAGAAGAAGATCAAGGCAGAGCTGCAGAAGCTCATGGAGAGCGACCGCGAGAAATACGAGAAATTCTATCAGTCCTTCGGCGCGCAGCTCAAATATGGCACGCTGGCCGATTATGGCGCGAAGAAGGACATGCTGCAGGATCTTCTGCTATACTGGTCGAGTAAGGAATCGAAGCTCGTGTCCCTGAAGGAATATGCTGCGGCCATGCCGGAGCAGCAGAAGTATATTTACTATGCAAACGGCGAGAGCCGTGAGCGGCTAGGTCAGCTGCCGCAGCTGGAGAAGCTGCAGCAGAAGGGCTTTGACGTCCTGTTCATGACCGACGAGGTTGACGGCTTTGTTCCGCAGACACTGGGCAAGTACCAGGAGAAGGAATTTAAGTCTGTGACAGCCGGAGATCTGGGCCTTGATACCGAGGAGGAGAAGAAGGCCGCCGAGGAAAAGAGCGAGAAGGCCAAGCAGACGCTGGAGTTTGTCAAGAACAGCCTGGGCGACAAGGTCAAGGAGGTTCGTCTGAGCGACAATCTTGGCAGCCATCCGGTCAGCGTGGTTCCGGCAGAGGGAATGACGTTTGAAATGGAGAAATATTTCAAGCGTGTCGATCCGAATGCCGGTGTGAAGGCGGAGAAGATTCTGGAGCTCAACGCCGACCATCCGATTTTTGCAAAGCTGCAGGTAGCTGTCGCACAGGATGAAAAGAAGGCGCAGGATCTTGTGAAGATTCTCTATACGCAGGCGCTGCTGATGGCAGATCTGCCGGTGGATAACGCAGGAGAATACACAGATCTTGTCTGCAGCCTGATTAGCTGAAACAAAAAGATAAGAAGTGCGGATACAGGTGTCCTGTATCCGCACTTTTGCATGCGATGCAGACCGCAGGTCGGGTCTGCATTGCAGAAACCGCTTCGGTTTTCTTGGATCTTTCCCGCATTGCCTGACAGTCCCATGCGAATCCGTACTGCGTAACAAATTTTGTTGGCAGTACGGATTTTCTGCATCTATGAAACCGCAACTGCCATCAAATCTGATTCCGATATGACGGGCGGCGCGTAGTCAGACTCCGGCAAGGTGTGTTGGTGCGATAGGAGTTCTTTCAAATTAGTCTGTTGCCTGAATTCAGATGCAGCATGCACCATCCGCTTCCCAAGCGGCCCTTTTCTCCCCTATCTTTTCCGGCAACCAACCAGCGACACAGTCGCTGGTTAGAAAGGAGGAAACGGGCACAGAGGATCAGAGACATCGTCTGCGATGGCTCGTTCTGGCGTGGCCGTTTCTGACGCGCCGTCGGAGACAGAACCGCGTTGATGCTTTCTGGGTCCCCAATCATCCCTGGAAGGGCTCCGCAAACGAGCCGTAGATGGACACCGGCTCTCCGCCAGCCAGCAGATGGCTGGTGCTTCCAATCGTCTGCGCGCGGAAATACGCAATGCCCGGCTGTCGCTCCTCCGTCTGCAGCACCGTTACCGACGACGGCGCAAGAAACAGCCCATGCAGCAGGGTAAACGGCGATACATTCCACATGTGGGACAGCAGAACGCACGTGATTCCCAGATGGCAGAAGCAAACGGTGCAGGCATCGCTCGCCTGCCGGCTCTCATAGTATCCGCCGCGGCGGAAATACCCGTACCGCTCCAGAAGCGTGTCGAGCCCTGCACACGCACGGTCGTATTCTGCTTTCACGTTTGTGCCCTGCAGAATCGGAGCGTTTTCCCAGCCCACTGGCTGCAGCAGCTCCGGCTGCGCTGTCCAGAGATCCGGCATCAGATCCCAGCAGATGCGCGCGCCGCCCTGTCCGTCCGGCAGCTGGCCCTGAAATTCATGCAGCCAGTCCATGGTCTGCGCCGTCTTGTTCTGTGCGCGCAGGGTAAACGACGCCGTATCGCGCGCACGGCCAAGCGGAGAGACATAAAAATCATCAACATGCCAGTCCCTTGTCCGGCCTGCCAGCAGCTGCGCCTCGCGCCAGCCTTTTTCGGTGAGCGAATCGTGCTCGTAGTCCGGCTCTGCATGCCGGATAAAAATCAGTCGCATACCGTTCTCCTTTTCTTAACCCCACAGGGCGGTCAGCGACGGAATGACCTGCTTTTTCCGCGAAACAACGCCCGGCAGGAAGCACGTATGCTCCTTCAGCTTCACGCCGAATGCCTGCGTAATAATATCCTCGTCGCCCAGATACAGCAGCTGCGTGCCCTCCAGCAGCACATCCGTCAGCATCAGGATCATGAGCGTATAGCCGCGCTCGTCCATCGTCTTTTTCATGATGGAGAGGAACTCGTCCTTGCGCTGCATCATGTGCGCAGAATCGATGCACGTGACCTGGCTGACACCGAAATCGTGATCTGCAATGTGGAAATCCTTAAAATCCGTGAACAAAAGCGCGTCGGCAGGCTTATCATCGGAAATAGACGCGGAAAAGATCGCCTGCCCCAGCTCGTCAAGCGAAACATTGGCGATGCGCGCCATTCTGTCTGCCATGCGGCGGTCCCGATAGGTCGCTGTCGGGGACTTGAACATGACCGTATCCGCCACAATGGCCGCAGCAATGAGCCCCGCGAGCTTGGCTGGCGGCATCAGTCCCTTCTCCTGATACATCTCCGAAATGATTGTCGCGGTGGACCCAACCGGCTCATTACGGAAATAGATCGGGCTGCCCGTCTGGATATCCGCCAGACGGTGGTGGTCAATAATCTCCAGAATTTCCGCCTGATCGAGCCCCGGCACGGACTGCGAAGCCTCATTGTGGTCAACCAGCACCACACGCTTGCGGCGCGGCTTGATGAGATGATACCGCGAAAGCGTGCCGACAACCTTGTCGTTTTCATCCAGGATCGGATAGCTGCGGTGGCGGCTGCGGAGCACAACCTCCTTCACGTCATCCAGAAAATCCGTCAGGTGGAACGCCTCCAGATCCTCCGTCCGGCATACACGCGCAACCTCAATGGCATTGTAGACCATCCGCGCCGCCTTGTAGGCATCAAATGGCGTTGCAATGATACAGGTCCTGGTCTGGATCCTGCGCAGCTCATCCGGCAGCTCCGCCTGGCACACAATCAGACAGCTGACCTGCATCTCGATGGCGCGGCGCGCCATCTCCGGCTGTTCGCCGACAATCACAATAGAATCCGGCCCGGCAAAGAGCAGATTTTCGTTGTGCTGCGGCATGGCGATTGATACCTCACCGCTGATTGTGTCGGCAAGATAGCCCGACTCATTGAGAATTTTGCCGTCCAGAACACTCAGAAGATTGAACACCGGGATCTGATCCACGCGCGCGTCGGAAAGCGTGCGCATATCATAGCTTGCAATTTCACTCGGCGAGAGCATTCCGTACAGCTCCCCGTTTTCATTCGTCACCGGAATTGCCGGGATCGCACGGTTATTCTGCAGCGCCGTCCAGGCCCGGCTGACCGTCACAGCCCCGGACAGTGCCGGCGGCGTATCGAAGTCCAGATCGCGCACCTGCGTGCGCATGGTCTGGATATGGACGGGTGGCTCAAAGCCAAAGCGTTCAAGCACAAGCTTTGTCTCATCCGAGATATGGCCCAGCCGCGCGGGGACATATTCCCGGTCGCCCAGCGCGTTGCGCAGCGCAGCATACGCCATAGCCGAGACAATAGAGTCGGTATCCGGGTTGCGGTGCCCGGTCACATAGATCGGTTCCATCTGTGTCCCTCCTTATGCCTGTGGGAACTCGATTCCCTGATGGCGAAGAATGAACCGCACCGGATAATAGCAGTCCAGATAATTCCTGCAGAACCATTCATACGTTGCATCCGGCAGGTGCACCAGCTCCGGTGCCTGCGTGCGCAGGATTTTGAAGGTCGTCTCATCGCCGGACAGAAGCGCCGCAATCAGCTCCAGCTCTCCCTCGCGCTCGAGCCGCTGCAGGCAGCTGTCCATAATAGCCGCGCAGGCCTGCTCCTGCTCCCCTGCCAGCAGCTCCTTGTTGCCGAGCCAGGCAAGGAAATCATCCATCTTGAGAATCGTGCGCGCCGCCGCATGGGAAAGCGTTTCAAATTCAGCTTCCGCGTGCCGCTTGAGGATATCAATCAGATAGATCATCAGCTTTTCATCGAGGCAGACGCTGTCGAGGAACACCTCAAAGATATCGCGCGTCTCGGTTCTGACCGGCTCCGCCGGTGCGGACTGCTCCGGTTCCGGCGCCTGTTCCTGCTGCGCAGAGGCTGCCAGCTGGGCAACCGCCTCGTTCAGCTCCTCCGGACGGAACGAGTCATACTCCTGCTGCGGAATTTCTGTCCCGTCCTGCGCCGCGCAGGCGCGCACGAATTGTGCAATCCCCATCGCCGCAATCTGCGACTGCAGCTGCATGGCCTTTTTCAGATCGTCCTGCTCTGTGAGCTCAATGCCCGCCGGCGGCTGGCGCGTGCCCTCGCAGATCTCGGATAAATACTGCAGATAATATGCGACAAGCGACATGGCTGTTCTCCTTTTGCTCTTATATTGTATTTGGATTCAGTGTATCATCGATCACGGTCAAAGTCAAACCAGCATGCCCGTTCACAGGAAATTCACATATTTTTCAGTGTCCTTTCAGCACCCGTGCCTATCATAAAAAGGAACTATCAAATGCAGGAGGTTTGATCCGTGATTCAGGTTTCCCACCTAACCAAGTATTACGGTGATTTTCTGGCTGTGAATGACCTGTCCTTTGAAATTGGCGCTGGGCATGTCTACGGCTTTCTCGGGCCAAACGGCGCTGGAAAATCCACCACAATGAACATGATGACGGGCTGTCTTTCCCCGTCCGCAGGCACAATCAGAATTGGCGGCTATGACATTCTGGAAAATCACGAACAGGCAAAACGGCTGATTGGCTATCTGCCTGAGCAGCCGCCCCTCTATATGAATGAGACGCCGCAGGAGTATCTGGAATTTGTCGGTGCGGCAAAGGGCCTGCGCGGCAAGGCGCTGCGTGCACAGATCGACGAGGTTTCCCAAAGCGCCGGCATTCAGGCTGTGCGCAACCGTCTGATCGGCACACTCTCCAAGGGCTACCGCCAGCGCGTCGGCATTGCGCAGGCGCTGCTGGGAAACCCGCAGGTCATTATCCTGGACGAGCCAACGGTCGGCCTGGACCCCATTCAGATCATTGAAATCCGCGATTTTATCAAGGCGCTCGGTAAAACGCACACAGTTATTTTAAGCTCGCACATTCTCTCCGAGGTGCAGGCTGTGTGTGAGCAGGTGCTGATTCTCTCCAAGGGCCGGCTTGTCGCGTTCGACGCGCCGGAGAATCTGGAGAAGCTGCTGACGGCATCCAGCGGCATTACGTTCCAGGTCGAAGCGCCCAAGGCTGCTGCAGAAAAAATTCTTGCGCAGACGCAGGGCCTGTCCAGCTGGGATAGTTCCGAACAGGACAGCATTTGCAGCGTGACGGCAAGCCTCGCAGCGGGGCAGGACGCCAAGGCCATCTGCGGCAGTCTGACGCTTGCGTTTGCAGCAGCGGGACTGCCTGTCATTGAAATGCGGAGAAAGAAAGCAAATCTTGAGGATGTATTCCTTGAGCTTACAGAGTCCGGCGCGGCAGAGGAACCAGAGCCGCCGGAAAATTTGGAGTCAGAAAGTGAGGCGTCAGAGCAATGATTGCAGTTCTCAAGCATGAACTACGGAGCGCTTTTAACTCGCTGACGGTTTATCTGTTCTGCGCGGCGCTTCTGTGCATTGTCGGCGTTGGCGCGATGATCTACAACATTCAGGCTTCCGTTGCAAACTTTGAATACGCACTGAACTACATTTCCATCGTTCTTATTGTCATTATCCCGGTGCTCACGATGCGCTCGTTTGCAGAGGAGCGCAAGCAGAAAACCGATCAGCTGCTTTATTCTCTGCCGCTGACCACGTGGCAGATCGTGGGCGGGAAGTACCTGTCTCTGGTGGCGATGTTCTTCCTTCCGATGGTAATCATCGCGGTATACCCGCTCATTTTCGCGCAGTATGGCGAGGTCTATCTGCCGGGCGCATACGGCTCTGTCTTTGCGTTTTTTGTCATGGGTGCGGCACTCATTGCAATCGGCATGTTCATTTCGTCGCTCACGGACAATCAGGGCTTTGCGGCAGGCATCGCCATTGTGCTGTTTCTGTTCAACTATTTCAGCGTCTCGCTTGCCGAACAGGTATCGTCTACCAGCCTTGGCTCGGCGGTTGCGCTGTGCGCGCTGGCCGCGCTTATCGGCGTGATCGTGAAAGTGCTTACAAAAAATACCATCATTGCCCTCGGCGTGGGCGGCGGGCTGCTCGCCGTTGTGCTGGGATGCTATTTCCTCCTTGGCGATCAGTTTGAAAACCTACTGCCGAAGCTGATGCAGAGGCTGTCGCTGTTTGACCGGTTTTCTGCGTTCGTCAATGGCGTCTTTGACCTGACCGCGCTGGTATTTTACGCATCTGTCATTGCGCTCGGCCTGTTTCTGACCGCGCAGTCTCTGGAGAAACGGAGGTACAACTGATGAAGCACCAGAACCTGCAGCGCCGCATTGCATCAAAGGGCGGCTCGTATGCATTGACTGTGACCGCCGTTGTGCTGGCAATCCTGATTGCGGTGAATATCCTCGCCTCCGTCCTGCCAACCACGCTGACAAAGCTCGATATCAGCGCATCGAAGCTCTATTCCATCACCAGCAGCACGAAGGTCGTGGTCAATAACCTTGAAAAGGACGTTACGATCTACTGGATCGTGCAGTCGGACAAGGAGGACACGGTCATTGAAAATTTGCTTGGCAAATATGAAAGCCTTTCTTCGCACATCACCGTGACCAAGAAAAATCCGGACGTCTACCCGACGTTTACCGCACAATACACCGATGCGGACGTGCCGAACAACAGCCTGATTGTGGAATGCGGCGGCAAGAGCCGCTATATCTCCTATAATGACATTTATCTGACGGATGTGGACTATACCACATATTCCTATGTCTACTCGTTTGACGGCGAGGGCGCGATCACGTCGGCCATCGACTATGTGATCTCCGATGAGCTACCGAAGCTCTATTTGCTCGATGGACACGGCGAGGCGGAGCTGCCCTCGGAGTTCCAGACGCAGATCGAGAAGGAAAACATGAATCTAGAAAGCTTCTCTCTGCTCAATACCGATGACATTCCGGAGGACGCGGACGCGCTGCTGATCTATGCGCCAGAGAGCGATATTTCTGACGAAGAAGCGACGCTTCTGGAGGACTATCTGGAAGCTGGCGGCAAGCTGCTCGTCATTGCCGGTCCGACAGAAAACGGTACGCTCACGAATCTTTACAGTGTGCTGGGAACCTACGGCGTGGAGACAGCGGATGGTCTGGTCATCGATACTGACCGGGAGCATTATGCCTTCCAGCAGCCGTACATTCTGCTTCCCGATCTGCAGTCGAACGACATCACCGATCCGCTGATTGAAGCAAAGTATTACGCCATTTTCCCGTTGGCGCAGGGTCTGACCATCACGGGCAGCTCTGCGGCCACGCTGCTGACCACCTCCGACGAAGCATTCAGTAAAACGGCTGGCTTCCAGCTTACCACCTATGAAAAGGAGGACGGCGACACGGACGGGCCGTTTGCGGTGGCCGTATCGGTCGATACCGGAAACGACGGGCATCTCATCTGGTTCGCGTCAAGCTACTTCCTCGATGAGACGTATAACGCGTACTCGTCGGGCGCGAACCTTAATCTGGCAATAAACGCGCTGTCGAGCCTGATCGGAGAACGCGAGGCGGTTTCCATCCGCAGTAAGTCCCTGAGCTACAATTATCTCACCATCTCCGAATCGGCAGCGTCGATGCTCAAAGCCTGGATGATCGGCGTGATTCCCGGCGCATTCGTGTTCTACGGCGTGTTCACGGTTCTGGAAAGGAGGCGTAAGCGCCATGCGTAAAAAGCAACGCACACTCTGCATTTTATTGGGTGTATTCGCGCTGGTCTGCATCGCGGCGGTGCTTGTCAGCCGCCACGAAGAAAAGGTCGAGCAAATCAAAAACAGCGGCGAGACAATTCTCGCCATCCCGACAGACACCGTCACGGCGCTTTCCTGGACAAATGAGGACGGAACGTTCTCGTTTACAAAAGACGGAGCCTGGGTCTATGACGGCGATTCTGCGTTCCCTGTGGACGAAGAAAAAATCAGCAATCTGCTCTCTCAGTTTGAAAACTTTACGGCGGCGTTCGTGATTGACGATGTGGAGGACTATGCGCAGTATGGCCTTGACGAGCCAGTCTGCACGATCTGCATTACCGTTGGCGAAGAAACCTACACCGTGGAGCTGGGTGATTTCAGCAAGATGGACGAGCAGCGCTATATCTCCATCGGCGACGGCAAGGCGTACCTGGTCAGCCATGACCCGCTGGACGAATTTGGCGCGGTGCTGCGGGATCTGATCCGTGATGATACCATCCCGGAATTTGACACGGTGAAGCAAATCGCATTCTCCGGCGAGGAATCCTATACCATCCGCTATGATGAAGCCGGCACAAGCATCTGCGCGGGCGACGTGTACTTCACAGATGGGACCCCGCTGGACACGGATACCGTCAACGAATGGCTGACGGCGCTCAGAAGTCTCGATCTGACAAACTACGTGAGCTACAGCGCCACAGACGAAGAATTGCAGACGTTCGGACTCGACAACCCTGCCCTGACAATCGCGCTCGACTACAGCAGCGCCGATCAGAATGGGAACGACACAGATTCCGGCACACTGATCCTGCACCTGTCGCAAAACCCGGAGGAGCTGGCTGCATATGAAGAAGCAATTGCCAACGAGGAAGACGAGCTGCCAGACGTGACATGCTATGCGCGCGTGGGCGAGTCGCAGATTGTCTATCAGATCACGCAGTCGGAGTACGATACGCTGACAGCAGTGTCCTATGACACGCTGCGGCACCAGAAGCTCTTTACTGCAGACTTTACTGCCGTGACCTCTGTTGACGTGACGCTGGAGGGAGAAACCTATACCTTCACTTATACACCGCCCGAGGATGAGAGCGCAGAAGGCACCTGGACATACAAGGATACAGCGTTTGATGTCTACGATCTGCGCGCGGCGCTGCAAGCGCTGACGGCCAGCAGCTTCACCGGCGAAAGCCCCGGCGGGCAGGAGGAAATTTCCCTGACCGTGCATCTGGACACGGAAAGCTTCCCGACCTTCACACTGGCGCTCTACCGTTACGACGGGGAAACCTGCCTTGCCGCCGTTGACGGCAACCCGGTCGCGTTCATCCCCCGCACACAGGCAGTTGCCCTCGCAGAAAGTGTCCGCGCAATTGTCCTGGGCAGCACCAAAAGCTGATTTTCTCCACATTGTTCCTGCCGAAACAGGCTGCCGCACCCTGCAGCAGCCTGTTTTTCAGAAATACTCTTTGCCCCATCCGTTTTTCTATGTTATGATGCAAAAAGAAAGAGAAAGAGGGGAACAGAATATGGACGCTTATCGCGTGATTGAAGTAAAAAAAAGCGTATTTGCCGACAATGACGCCGACGCAGCGCGGCTGCGCCAGGAGCTGTCGGCGCGCGGGACGCACCTGATAAACCTCATGGCCTCCCCTGGTGCCGGTAAGACCACCCTGCTGGTGCATCTGCTGCCGCTTCTGCAGGCGCAGCTGCGTGTGGGCATCATGGAGGCCGATATTGATTCTGATGTCGACGCCGGGACCATCTCCCGCACCGGCACACCCGTGATCCAGCTGCACACTGGCGGCATGTGCCATCTTGACGCCGACATGACGCGGCAGGGCATCCGGCAGCTGGACGCGCAGCAGCTGGATCTGGTCATCCTTGAAAACGTCGGCAATCTCGTCTGCCCGGCAGAATTTGACACCGGCGCGCACACAAATCTTATGATTCTCTCCGTCCCGGAGGGGCACGACAAGCCGCTGAAATACCCGCTTATCTTCCAGAAATGCGACGCTATGGTCGTCAGCAAGCTGGACGTGCTGCCGTATTTCGATTTCGATCTGGATCAGCTCACGCAATATGCCCGGCTTCGCAACCCGGACATTCAGATTTTCCCCGTTTCCGCCAAAACCGGCGAGGGCCTGCCCGCGCTTGCCGACTGGCTGATTGCCCGCACAAAACAGAAAAGAGAAAAAGAAGGAGACGCAACATGATCGATCAGGAACTTCGCGAACGATCCCTGCACGCCCCCGCCAAGGGCGATCCCGCGCCGCGCGAGAAAATTATCAAGCTCGGCAAAAAAATCACCGACGTTGTCGACCATAAGCTCGGCAAGCTGACCTCTGAGGATGCAGAATACTGGGGCCTGGCCGGTGTCGTCACGGACGAAATGGCGGACATCGCCCTTAGCATGAAGCTCCGCACCCCCTACACGGTTTCAGCGCTCTGGAAGATGAACAAGGTCACCGACGAGCAGAAGCCTCATTTTCAGGAGCTTCTCGACCAGATGAGCTACATTGGCCTTCTGGAGTATGATTACGGCTATCACTACGACCACAACGGGCGCACCGCGCCGCCGTCGGAGCGGCGGTACATTCTGCCGATGTTTGTCCCCGGCAGCGCAGAGCTCTTTAACATGGAGGAGGATGCCGAGTGCTCCGGCCGCAACCCCCGGCTGGAGCAGCACCCGGAGCTTGCCAAGTTCTTTGAGCGCATGACGTATGTGCCGCTGGCCGGCAAAACGCATCTGCTGCCGCCGGGCGGCGGCGGTGTCGGCATGCACGTGATCCCGGTGGAGAAGGCCATCTCCATGGAGAACCAGACGCTGGACATTGAGCATCTTTCCTACTGGCTGAGAAAATATGAGGGACATATCGGCGTGGGCCAGTGCTCCTGCCGCACGAGCCGCGCCGTCATGGGCGAGGGCTGCGCGGACGACAACATGTGCTGGTGCATCGGCGTGGGCGATTTTGCAGACTATTGCCGCGAAACCGGCAAGGGCCACGACATCACCTACGAAGAAGCCATGCACATTCTGCAGGCCGCCGAGGATAACGGCTTTGTCCATCAGATCACAAACATTGACGGCGAGAATAAGATTTTCGGCATCTGCAACTGCAATGTGAATATCTGCAACGCGCTGCGCACCTCGCAGCTGTTCAACACGCCGAACCTCTCCCGCAGCGCCTATACGGCGGAGGTTGACCGAGCAAAGTGCGTCGCCTGCGGTAAGTGCGTGGAGTACTGTCCCGCGGGCGCTGTGCGCCTGGGCCAGAAGCTCTGCGACAAGCATGGCGAGGCTGTCACCTATCCGAAGCATGAGCTGCCGCACGGCCTCAAGTGGGGCGAGGAGCACTGGGATCCCGACTATCGTGACAACAACCGTAAAAACTGCTACGACAAGGGCACAGCCCCCTGCAAAACGGCATGTCCCGCGCATGTCGCCGTACAGGGTTATCTGAAGCTTGCCGCACAGGGCAAATACCGCGACGCGCTGGCGCTCATCAAGAAGGACAATCCCTTCCCCGCTGTCTGCGGCCGCATCTGCAACCGCCGCTGTGAGGACGCCTGCACGCGCGGCACAATTGACGCACCTGTCTCCATCGACGCGGTCAAGAAATTCATTGCCGCACAGGATCTTGACGCCGAAACGCGCTATGTCCCGCCCGTCGTCGTCGCCTCAAGCCGCCTGACGCACTGGGAGCAGAAAATCGCCATCATCGGCGGCGGCCCGGCCGGCCTGTCCGCTGCGTATTATCTGGCCACGCGCGGCTATACGCCCACGGTCTTTGAAAAGAACGCCCGTCCCGGCGGCATGATGACCTATGGCATTCCGTCATTCAAGCTGGAAAAGGACGTCATTGACGCAGAGATTCAGATTCTGCGGGAGCTTGGCGTGGAGATCCGCTGCGGCGTGGAGGTCGGTAAGGATATTACCCTTGCGCAGCTGCGCGAGCAGGGCTATCAGGCCTTCTATATCGCCATCGGCTGCCAGGGCGGCCGCCTCCCCGGTGTTCCCGGCGAGGATGCCCCCGGCACATCCATTGCGGTCTCGTTCCTGCATGATGCGCTGGCAGACGAAACGCAGCATATGGAAGGAAACGTTGTCGTCATCGGCGGCGGCAACGTGGCCGTCGACTGCGCGCGCACGGCAGTCCGCTTCGGCGCAGCCAGGGTTTCCATGGTCTGTCTGGAATCGCGTGAGACGATGCCCGCCTCCGCAGAAGAACGCGCCGAGGCCGCCGAGGAGCAGGTTGTGTTTGCCTGCGGCTGGGGCCCGAAGGAGGTTCTGCGCGGCGCAGACGGACGCGTCAGCGGCGTGGTGTTCAAAAAATGTCTGCGCACCATCGACCCGGAGACTGGCCGCTTCGCGCCGGTCTATGACGAGCTAGAAACCATGACGCTGGCTGCCGATCACGTTGTATTTGCCATCGGGCAGGCCATCGAATGGGGCCAGCTGCTTGCCGGCACGCAGGTACAGTTCCACCGCGGAAACTACCCCGTGGCAGACCCGCTCACCTATCAGACGGCGGAGCCGGATATCTTTGTCGGCGGCGACGTATATCATGGTCCGAAGTTTGTCATTGACGCCATTGAGGAGGGCAAATGCGCCGCAGAATCGCTGCACCGCTATGTCCACAAGGGCGCAGATCTGACCATTGGCCGCAACCGCCGCGACTTTGTCATGCTCGACAAGGAGAATTTCTCTGTCCCCTGCTATGACCACGCTCCGCGCCAGGAGGCCGGCCTCGATACAAATATCGATGTCCATCATTCCTTCCGTGACGCGCACAAAACCCTCACCGCCGAACAGGTACAGGTCGAAACGGCACGCTGCCTTGGCTGCGGCGCAAGCTGGGTTGATCCCAACAAGTGCATCGGCTGCGGCGTCTGTACGACAAAATGCGTCTTTGACGCCATCCATCTCAAGCGCGACCATCCCGAATGCTCCACCATGATGAAGGCCGAGGATAAGCTCAAGGGCATCGCCTCCATGGCGGTCAAGCGGCTGGGTGAGTCCATGCGCGGCAAAAAGGAGTAAGCCATGCATGAGCTTGGCGTGGTCTTTCACATTGCTGACAGCGTCGTCGCCGTGGCCGAGCAGAATAACGCCGCCCGCGTGCACAGCGTTGCGCTGGAAATTGGCGAGGTTTCAACCGTTGTGCCGGAGTATCTGCTCGACGTGTGGGACTGGAACTGCAAGCGTGTACCGCTTTTAAACGGCTGCAGGCTGGAAATTTCCCGCATCCACGCGCGCACGCACTGCGGCGGCTGCGGCCAGGATTACGACACAGTGCCGCAGGGGCGCATCTGCCCCTATTGCGGCAGCGAGCGCACATGGCTGCTGACCGGCAACGAGCTGAACATCCGCGACATCACGATTATTTGAACACACAAAACCAGACAGTCAGGAGGATTCCTATGCAATTGATCTGCACAGCCTGTGGCCGCACAGAGCCGGTCACCACACGCATGGCCCACTGCACCTGCGGCGGGCTCTGGCAGCTGGACAATCCGCTGCCAGGGTTTGACCTTTCCGATGTTGACCGCAGCGAATGGAGCCTGTTCCGCTACCGGCGCTTCATGGCGCTGGACGATGAGAGCTGGCGCAGCGTCACCATGGGCGAGGGCATGACGCCGGTCGTCCGGCTGGATGACGATGTTCTGCTTAAAATGGACTATTACATGCCCACGCTGTCATTCAAAGATCGCGGCGCGGCGGTACTGATCGCCCACTGCAAGGCCATCGGTGTGGACAAGGTTGTACAGGATTCCAGCGGCAATGCCGGAAACTCCGTCGCCGCCTACTGCGCAAAGGCTGGCATCGGCTGTGAAATTTTTGTCCCGGAGGGCACAAGCCCGAAAAAAATTGACATGATCCGCGCGCACGGCGCCATCTGCACCGTCGTCCCCGGCTCCCGCGACCACTGTGCGGATGTCTGCCGGGAGAAGGTGGAGAAGGACGGCGTGTACTATGCCAATCACGTCTATAATCCATTTTTCTACGAGGGCACAAAAACTTACATCTATGAGGTCTACGAGCAGCTGGGCCGGATCCCGGCGCATCTTGTGATCCCGGTCGGCAACGGCACGCTGTTCCTGGGGGCCATCTTTGCACTGGAACACCTGCTGGCAAGCGGCGTGATTGGCCATATGCCGCAGATCATCGCGCTGCAGAGCCAGAACTGTGACCCGCTGCTGCGGGCTGCCGAGCACGGCGAGGACACGCCGGAGACGGTTCACCCCACTCCGACCATCGCCGAGGGCATTGCCATCGGCCAGCCCATGCGCGGCAGGCAGATTCTGACGCTTGCAAAAAAGCACGCGGTGCGCTTCGTCCATGCGCCGGAGGATCAGATTCTTACCGCACGGGCGGCGCTGGCGCGTCGGAGCGTGTATTGTGAGCACACAACGGCGGCCAACTATGCAGCATATCTGGAATACTGCCGGCTGTACGGCAGAACGGAGGATACGCTCATTACCATGTGCGGCGCAGGGCTGAAATCGGACCACTGATTAACCGGATGATACTTTCGGCACATGGATGACACATGCCGCCCGCGTAGGGGCTAATGCCCACATCAGCCCGAAAAATGGTGCGGATTTGCCGCAGATTGCCGTAAAGCCAGCCTGTTCTGCCGGGACGATGCAGGCATCGTCCCCTACGGCTCTCCCGCGCAGTGTCCATCCTCAGGGCATTCAAATACCGCCATCTCAATTGAGATGGCGGTATTTTGTGATTGTGCTGAAACGACTCATGCCGATACATCATTTGTCATTCCAGCAGAGAAAGGAACGTCACCCGATTGCTGTCAGATTCGTTGCTTCTGCAACTGTCGCGTCCTTCTTCATGCATTTAGTTCTATCTGTGCTGTTGAACTTATTCCCGGAAGAAGTAATTTTTTCGTTCACATCAAAACTTGTGACACCAGAGTATCCAATGTACGGGGCCTTGATATCATTTTCATTGATTGTATACGTAACATCAGCGTTCGTCGCAGCATTATGGAACCAGAACGCATTGCCCGCATTGACATCCACCAGATTGCCCGTAACCACGAACGGCTTGCCGTCTGTCAACTGAATAGCCGCCCGGTCAGCCTCGCTGACGGTACTTCTGATCGTATTATTTGTGACGATGAAAGCAGCCTTAGCCCGCTCCAGGTTAATGCCGCGTGTATAGCCATTGAATGTGTTATGATCCAGCGTAATCGTACCGCCCTGCCCCTGCGACATGAATGCATACTTGGTTGCTGCCGCCGGTGCATGGAACGTACAATTTTTGATTGTCATCTGGACATCAAAGTTCTGATAACTGTAGAGATTGCCGTTAAAGGTGCAGCCGTCAAACTCATACGTTGTCGGGTACAGTGTACACTGATAGGTCGCAGATGGCATGTCTGTGATCGCGTTAAACGTGATGTTCCGGCACTTCAATGCGGTATTTACGCTGTCCGTAACATTCCACCAGTTATATGGCAGGGCAAAAGTCCCCTTTGTTGCGCTGAGATCCAATGCGGCAGTGCTGTTGCCGCCTACGATGTCAATTTCTGTAATATGGAGCCCTTCACCAAAGCGGTTCGCCGCTCTGCCAAAGGAGAACATCCTCGTGTCCGTCACCTTCTGATTGCCATAGATCGTCCATGTGATTTTGCCGCCATCGGTAAAGAATTTGTTGAACTCCTCCTCACTCAATGGTTCCTCACGCAAGCCACATTTTTCAGTCAGAAGCTGCTTCACTGCCTCATAAGCTTCCTGAATACTGGCATAGGAATCGGCCACTCCAGCAACACCCTGCACCGTTACGGCCTGTTTGAATTCGTCTCCGGCGGCGCCTTGGTCATAGGTGTTATTGTTGCTGTCATATTCACCGGTTTCCTGTGTTGCATAAACTGTGACTGCAACACCGTCAATCGTCAGGTTCTGATACTCGTTGCCTGCAGCCTCGTCCATATGGCCCTTAATAACAAGCTCCCCAGAATTCTCCTTTGGCTTCAACGTTTTTTCTGTCGTGGCAATGTCTGCATCGTTCATCGTCCATTTGATGACCTTATTCAGCTTCGCATCACCGTTGATACCGGAAATAACGACCTTATACTTGAGGTTCAGGTTGCCGTTGTTGACAACACGCAGTGCGGGCAGCTCGTATGTGCAGCCCGGCTCCCAGAGGATTTCCTGGCCTGCGCCGCCGGCGGCCTTGACAAAATCAAGCGTCTTGCCCTCGGCAGTGACCCAATTGCCATCGCTGTCCTTCATTTCCAGCGCAACGTCCAGCTTGCCCGACTGAATCTTGTTGACGTTTGCGCTGGCCGTGTCGGTGAACCAGGCAAACGTGGTGCCGACGAGCATGGTGACGCACAGAACCATCGCCAGAATGCTTGCCAGCAGAGCGCCCTTTGTGACATTCTTCTTTTTCATGTGTTTGCATTCCTTTCTCTTTTTTTACGCCATGCAGCGGCCATTGTTTTCTTCCAAAGAAGAAAACATGCACCCGGGTGCATCGCGTTTTGGATGGCTTCAGTATAGCACATCTGATTCCATTTTTGTCAAAAACTGCGAAAAAAGCAATTCTGACTGCGAAAAAAGACAACCGGCGGACATCTGCCCGCCGGTTGTCCGTGTATCGAGGACAATTATACAATTATTGTCTCTCCAGAAGCGAAGAAATACAGAATGGTCTGCTTGACCGGCAGCTCATAAATCCGTGCCAGCGCACCGGCATAGGCATGCAGCTGCGGCGCGTAACGCTCGGCGGCCTTCCCGGCGTTTGTAACTGCGTCCGTTTTGAAATCGACAATCACAAGCCCATCCGTCTCCTGCCAGAAGCAGTCGACCACGCCCTGCAGCATGACCTGCTCCCCGGCGGCGGACGGCGCATACTGCCCCGCGTCCGTCAGAATGGAGAATTTGAACTCGCGCCGCAGCTTCTGCGCCGCCAGGATACGCTGGCCCAACGCCCCCGCAAACAGCGCCAGAATTTTCTCAACCTCAACGGCCTCTGCCTGCCGGGGCGTCAGGAATTTCTCTGCCTGCAGCCGCGCAAGCTCCTGCCGGACGCCTTCCTCCGTCGTGCAGCACGCATAGCGCACGAACTGCATGAAAAGATGCGTTGCGCTCCCCTTCTCCCGGCCCGTGAGCGGCCCATCGAGAAGGAACTGCGGCCGCCGCCAGCTCCTTTTCCGCTCCTGCTGCGCCGGAGCCTGCTCCGCCGCTTCCTCGTCCAGGAACCGTCCCTTGAGCTGCGTTGCCGTCAGCTTCGACGGCACGCGCGACGCGGCCAGATGCGCATATTGGAACGACGCGCTCCGCTCCGCCTCCGCCAGATCCATGGCCTCCGGCTGCTCCGCCGCCTGCGCCGCCTCGCCGCGCGGCGCACTCTGCACGCCGGATACCTCCTGCAGCGTGATATGCCATGGATACTGCCGCACACGGCTGCAAGGGCTATCCCCGCACACAGCAAACAGCGCGCCCGCCTCCGTCCGGCACAGCGCCGCCATCAGAATCCAGTCGTCCAGCCGTCTTGCCGACGCACTGACGCACGGCAGCAGCGGATCGGACAGCAGCTGCCGCAGCCGCCCCAGCCGCGTATCCAGATGCGCCGAGCAGCTCGTCATGATAAGCATGTCCTTCGCCCGCGTCATTGCCACATACAGAACGCGCAGTTCCTCCGAGACGGTCTGCTGCGTCTTGCGGCGCATGATGGCTGTGCGCGCAAGGCTGGGATAATACGAGCGGCTTGCCAGGTCAACCACGTTGCCGCCCAGCAGCAGCGCATCATCCGTGAGCACGGCGGACTGATTGTCCTGCAGATTCATCCGCCGGGAAAGATCCGCCAGAATCACGATGGGGAACTCCAGCCCCTTCGACCTGTGAATGCTCATGATACGCACAGCGTCCGCCTGTATCTGCGCCGGCGGACTTGTCAGCTGTGCGCCGCGCGCGCGCAGCTGCTCGAGCAGGTGCACCAGCTGCGACAGGCTGTGCACATCCGTCTGTGCGCCTGACGATACGAACGCCTCAAATGCTTCCAGATTGCCCAGCCGCCGCACGCCGTCCGGCATGGCGGCAAACACGCTCTCCAGCCCGGAGGTCCGGATGATCGTGCGCACCAGCTCTGCAAGCTCCAGCCGCTGGCTCTCTGTGCGCATCTGCGCCAGCCACGCGAGAAAGCTCTGCAGCTTCTCGGGCGGCTGGCCGGCTGCACACAGGCAGTCATACAGATCGCTGCGGCGGTTCTCCGCGCGGCAGAGCGCCAGCTCCTCTGGTGAAAACGCGAACACCGGGCTTGCCATGGCCGCCGCAAGCGGGATATCCCGGTGGGGATTGTCCACAATCTGCAGAAGCTGTATCAGGATCTCGATCTCTGCCGTTTCAAACAGATCTGCGCCCACGCCCGCGTCGCTTGCAATGCCGCGCGCGGCCAGCGCCGCCTGATAGGCGGCGGCCTGCATGCCGGGTGAGCGCATCAGGATCACAATGTCCGACGCTCTGGCCGGGCGCAGCCCGTCCCCGTCCGTGACGCACGCACCGCCCTGCAGCAGCTGGGCAATGCGCTCGGCGACAACCTGCGCCTCGCAGGCCGTTTTGTCGGCGCTGCCGTCATCATCCTCGCCCGCCGTCAGATTCAGGCAGTGAAGCTCTACCCGCGCGCCCTCCGCCTGCGGGAACTCCCGCCCGGGAACAAGCGCCTCGGCCTCGGTATAGTCGAGCTCCCCGGCCTCCTTCTTCATGACAAGCGAAAACACATCGTTTGCCGCCTCCAGAATCTCCGCGCGCGAGCGGAAATTGCGTGAAAGCAGCAGCTTGCGCGGCGCGCCCTCCGCCTGCGCCCCAAGCATGGGGTACACATCATATTTGCGCAGGAAGATGGACGGGTCAGCCAGCCGGAACCGATAGATCGACTGCTTGACATCTCCCACCAGAAACAGATTGCGCCCCTCCCGGCTGATGGCCGAGAAAATGCATTCCTGCACGGCGTTGGAGTCCTGATATTCGTCAACCAGAATCTCACGGAACGACGAGGACAAACTTCTGGCCGCAGCCGTCGGCGCACCGGCGCGCGTGGTCAGAAGCCGGATCGTGCAATGCTCCAGATCGGAAAAGTCGAGCAGCTTGCGCCGCCGCTTCTCCTGCGTGAAGCGCTCGTCAAACAGCCGCAGCAGCGCCAGCAGCCCGCGCAGCGCAGGCAGCGTCCTGCGCAGATCCTGCACCACACGCGCAGAATCCGCGTAGAAGCAGCCCTGAATTTCCTTGACCATCTCCCACGCCTGCTTGCGCAGCGCCTTGATCTGTGCAAGCCGGTCCGCGTCGCCCGCGCCGCGCATCACGCCGAAGCCTGCAAGCGGCTGCGCCACACAGGCATCCCACGTTGCAAGCGCGGCCAGCGCCTGCACATCTGCCAGATTTTTCTGCAGGATCGGTTCACATTTGGCCTCCAGCTTTTCATCGCCGCGGCAAAGCGCAATCGCCTGCTGCAGAAGCGACGCCGCCCCGCGCAGCAGACGCGTGCGCTCGTCCATAAAATACGCGCCCCAGAGCGTCTGCCCGGCGTCCATCCCCTCCTGCAGCTCGTATGCCTGCAGGCAGCTATTCATCCAGCTGTCCGGGTCGACACGGCAGCGCATCACCGTATAGCTCTCCTCTGCCAGCGCCAGCAGACGCCTGTCGTCGCGGCCAAAGCCCAGCGTATCGACCATGGCGGCAAAATCCGGCTCCTCATCCAGCCGGTCATACAGCTCCGCCACGCACCGGCGCAGCGTCTCGGCGCGAAGAACCGCCGCCTGCTGCTCGTCCGCCACGCGAAAATCCGCCGGCAGATCCGCCTCCGCCGCATACTGCCGCAGCACGTTCTGGCAGAACGCATGCACCGTGGAAATCTGCGCCAGATACACACGCGTCAGCTGCCGCTGCAGATGCCGGTCCTCCGGCCGGTCCGCCAGAAGCTCTGCAATGCGCGCGGCAATCTTGCTGCGCAGCTCTGCCGCCGCCGCACGCGTATAGGTAATAATCAGAAACTCATCAATGTTTGCCGGGTCGTCCGGATCTGTCAGATAGCCGATAAGCCGGTCGACCAGAACCTTGGTCTTGCCGGAACCGGCCGCCGCCGAGACCAGCAGCTGCCCGCCGCGGTCGTCAATTGCGGCCTGCTGCTCCGCCGTTGCACGCAATTCAGCCATCTGCCAGCCTCCTTTCCACTTCTGCCCAGAATTCCGGTGCCTTGACCGCCGCAAAGCGCCGCACCGTCACCTGGCACACATCCTTATGGCATACGGACGCAAAATCACAATACTGGCACGCCTGCTTCGACGGCCCGCGGTCAACCGGGTTCGGCGCCAGCGCGCCGGAAAGAATTTCGTCGATCATGGCGCGCACCTGCCCCGTCACAAACCGCTCAAGCGTCTGCAGCTGTCCGCCGCTCACCAGATCGCCCGTCAGCTCATCCTTCTTCCGCTGCACAGGCAGGTACTGCGGCTGCCCGTCCGCAAAGGGCTCCATCGCCTGCAGCACCTGCGCGTCATCCAGCACCAGTCCCTTGCGCCGCAGTGCCTTCTGCCGCTGCTCATCCGCCAGCGCCGGATCCTCCCCGGGCTGCAGCTTGACCATGTCGCAGCGCCCCGGCACGTAGAGCGCGCCTGCCGGCCGGGCACCTTCCATGCCATCTGTCTGCAGCGCGAACAGATACAGAAGCATCTGCAGATTCTGCCCGTACAGCAGCTCCGTATAATCAAACTCCTTATGGCCGGCCTTATAGTCAATGATGCGGTAATATGGCCTCCCGGCCCCCCGATACACATCCACGCGGTCAATCTGCCCGGAAAGAAGGCCCTCACCGCACTCCGCGCGGTACACAATCGGCGGCAGATCCCCGTCTGCCGCGAAGCGCAGCTCCTCCGCCACAGGCGTGAACTGCGACTGCCGCAGCTCACGCGCCACGTCGAGCACAACTGCCTCCGCCTCCTGCCGGTTGCGCTCGGACAGATACGCCTCGCGGCGGCCCTGCCGCGCAAGCTGCGGCAGGTAGGTGTTGAGATACGCATCCATATGCCGTCCCGCGATCGCGCGAACCTGCGCATCTGTCAGCGATGCAAAGCCGCCCGCCTGCTGCGCGTCACGCACGGTATGCTCCAGCACATCATGTACAAACGTTCCGAACAGCGGCGCGTCAAATTCCGCCTGCTTCCATGGCTTCAGCTGCAGCCCATACTGCAGGAAATACGCATACCGGCAGCCCGCAAAGCGGTCAATCTTTGAGGCTGACAGCTGCAGCGTCCTGCCATAGAGCGCGCGCACCGCGTCCGGCCCCATGGCCGAAAGCGCATATCCGGTGTGCGCGTGCAGCGCCTGCGCCCGCTGCCGGACGCATTGCGGCAGTCCGTCCGGCAGCTGCGGCTGCCGCAGCGCCGCACAGGCCGCAGCTGTGCTGTCCGCAAAGAACGCCTGCGCAGCCGCCTGCTGCTCGGCAAGCGCGGGAAACAGCCGCTGCGTGCGCGTATACAAAAAGGATGGCTGCACCGCGCAGCTGACAAGCGTAACCTGCGCCTCCGCCGCGCTCAGCGCCGCGCAGACCCAGCTCATTTCGCGGTCCATCTGCGCCTCGCGCCCCGGCGAGAGCTCCACGCCGAGCCTTCGGAGCGTCTGACGCTCCGGATCGGCAAGCAGTCCAGCCGATTCCGAGAACGCGGGAAACAGCCCGTCATCCGCGCCCAGCACCAGCAGCACCGGCGTGCGCCGGTGGCGCAGCAGCTGCGGCGTGGTCAGCTGCACCGCGTCACAGGCAGACGGGATTGTGGCCGCCTTGCTGCCGGACAGCAGCATGGTAAACAGCTGCACAAAGAGTTCCGGCTCCAGCAGCGCCCGGCCAAGCACGCGGTCCATCTGCTCCAGCGTTGTGAGCACAGCTTCATACAGCTGGCCGCACTCCTGCGCGCGCTGCGCCTGACCGCTCGCCTCCAGCTGCTCCTGCTGCGTCTGCAGCCTGCCGGCAAGCTCCACCTCCTCCAACAGCGCCGCCACCGCGCGCACCTGCGCGCCGGTGCTTTTTGCGCCGCATATGCCCGTATGCAGCCGCACAAGCGGTGCGACCGCTCGTTCCCGCAGCGCATTGAGCGCAGCAAGCGTCTGCTCGTCCTCCGGCGTCATCGGCTGGCCAAGCCCGCGCGGATGCATCTGCCACGGCCGCTGCCACACACTGCCGCATACATCCCAATACTGGACATACCACTCCAACCGGTCGCATTCCTCCTGTGTCAGCGGGGAAAACGCCGATTTCAGAAACACGAGCAGCGGCTCCGTCTCAAACCGCACGCATGCCTGCAGTGCTGCCAGCAGCGCAGCAATCAGCGGCTTTTCCGCCACATCCGCCGCACCGGCGCAGTAGACCGGCAGCCCCGCGCGTTCCAGAAGCGTCTGCATGGTGGGCGCATAGGCCGCTGCATCTGTCATGCAGATTGTAAAATCCCGGCACCGCCGCCCCGTCAGCACGCCGTCGCGCACCGTGCGCGCGGCATAGCTGCACGCTGCCTGCACCGAGTCCGCATGCACAAGCGCAACAGCCTCCATGGCCTGCGCTGTCCCGACGCCGCCAAAAAACAGCCCGTCCAGCCACAGCTGCACCGGCTCGGCCCGGCACGCACCGCCCGGCACGCGCGTCTGCCGCACCGGGATCTGCTGCCGCGCCGCCAGCTGCAGGAGCCGCCGGCGCGTCTCGTTGCCGGTCTGGCAGACCGGGCGCTCGCTGCCGTCGGTCAGCACGGAGATATGCACCTGTTCTGCATGCGCGAGAATTGCCGCAATCAGCTGCTGCTGCAGCGCAGTGAAATCCGAAAACCCATCCAGAAACACCTCTCGGCCATCAAGAAAATCCGTCTCCTCCAGCAGCTCCAGCAGACGCATCTGCCGCGTCACCGGGTCGCCGCGCCCCGTTTTGCAGACGGACAGATAGCTCTCATACAGCAAAGCCAGCTCCGTCACCTTCTGCGCAAGCCGCCCTGTCAGACGCACAGCGGCAGCCTGCAGCGCATCCGGCGTGACACAGCTGGTCAGAAGCTCCTCCATGAGCGTGCCCAGCTGCTTTAAAAATTCCGGTCTTGTCATCACCGAGGCATAAAACTTCAGCTGCTCACGCACCTGCTGCGCCGCCAGGTACAGTGTCAGCAGACGCCCGTTTTCGTCCAGATATTCCTCGCAGACGCCGCCGCAGACGGAAAATACACGCGCGGCCAGCCGCGTGAAGCTGAGAACCTCGGCATAGCGGCTGATGGTGTCGCCGCCGGCGGCACAGAGCGCACGCTCCGTCTCATGTGAATACTGCTCCGGGACAATGAGGATCTGCCCGGCGATTTTTTTCTCTGCGTTTGCGCAGATCTGCTGCAGAAGCTGCGCGGAGTTGGCGGTCCTGTCCGGGCCATACAAAATTTCCAGCATATCACCGCCTCCTTTTGGAATTTATTTTACCATGCAAAACGTCCAAAAGAAAGGACTGATCGTGCACAGACGCAAAAATAACAATTATCATTTGGTACTTCTCAATATTTTCTTGCTTCTCCAAGAGACAGGAACGATTCATACTTTCTTTCTCGCCACTCCGAGAAAGAAAGTATGGCGTGGCAGTTTCTGACGCGCCGTCGGAGACAAAACAATGCTATAAAACTATGCAAGTGTCCCAATATGACCGCTTTCAACACGTTGCCTGAAAGACCCATAGCCTGTCAGCATACTCTGTGCAAGCATGCAGCTTCCTGAAAAAAAAACGCTCTGCACAGATGTGCAGAGCGTTTTTCTGTCTATTAAGCCGGGAAGGGATTAGTAGAACTTCTTACGATTCTTGCGAGCAGCTTCAGACTTCTGCTTACGCTTCAGGCTGGGGCTGACATAATGCTCTCTTTTCTTGACCTCAGCGATGACGCCAGCCTTTGCACAGCTGCGCTTGAACCGCTTCAGAGCATTCTCCAAGGACTCGCCTTCCTTGACGCGAACTTCAGACATTGTTTTCCCTCCCTCCGATGCAGCCGGCTAGATCCATGCTGCTTTCAGGGCCAACATAATTGGCTTGATTATTATAGTGAACAGCCGGGTTCTTGTCAAGCGTTTTTTTCATTTGTGCGACAAATTTCAAAAACTCTTACTTGACGATCAGATTGACAAGCTTGTTCTTCACATGAATGACCTTGACAATCTGCTTACCGTCGATGGCGCGGGCAACCTTTTCGTTCTGCTTTGCCGCCTCTACAACAGTCGGCTCGTCAGAATCCACCGGTACAATGATCGTACCCTTGAGCTTGCCGAGCACCTGCACTGCCATCTCCACATGGGACGCGACAGTCTTGCTCTCGTCATACTCCGGCCATGGCTGCTGCATGGCCATCGTGCCGGTCTTGGCCGCCTCACCGGTGAGCTCCCACATTTCCTCAACCATGTGCGGGGCAAACGGGCTGAGCATGAGCATGAGCATCTTGAGATCACCCTTCGTCAGACCGTTGGCATAAAAATCATTCACCATGGTCATGAGCGCAGCAATGGCCGTGTTCATCTTGAGCTCGTCAATATCCTGCGTAACCTTGCGGATGGTCTTATGGATGGCGGCCTCGTTCTTTTCGCTCAGCTCCTCCGAGTCGGACGCCATATCCATGAGGTTCCAGCACCGGTCAAGGAAACGCTTGGAGCCCTTGACCGCATCATCGGACCACGTGGCGACCTTCTCAAAGTCGCCGATGAACATGATATACAGACGCATCGTATCTGCGCCATAAGCCTTGACGACATCGTCGGGGTTGACAACGTTGCCGAGCGACTTGGACATCTTGACCGCCGGACGCAGCGCCTGGCTGCCGTATTTGGCAATGAGCGCATCCTTTTCCTCCTGCGTGGAGACATTGCCGACATAGTGCGGGTTCTGGCCGAGGATCATGCCATGACTGGTACGCTTGGCATACGGCTCCTTCGTGTGTACAACGCCGATATCATACAGGAACTTGTGCCAGAAGCGCGAATACAGCAAATGCAGCGTCGTATGCTCCATGCCGCCGTTGTACCAGTCGACCGGGCCCCAATACTGCTCTGCCTGCTTGGAAACAGGGCCGTCCGGATCATGCGGATCCATATACCGCAGGAAATACCAGCTGGAGCCGGCCCACTGCGGCATGGTGTCCGTCTCACGCTTGGCCGGGCCGCCGCAGCACGGGCAGGTCGTATTGACCCAGTCGGTCATCTTCGACAGCGGGCTCTCGCCGTCGTCGGTGGGCTCATAGCTGTCGACCTGCGGCAGAACGACAGGCAGCTGATCCTCAGGAACGGGCACCCAGCCGCACTTCGGGCAGGAGATCATCGGGATCGGCTCACCCCAGTAGCGCTGGCGGGAAAATACCCAGTCACGCAGCTTGTAGTTGACCTTTTCATGGCCCCAGCCCTGCTCAACCGCATATTTTTTCATAGCCGGAATAGCCTCTTTGACCGTCATGCCATTGAGGAAGCCGGAGTTGACCATGATACCGGTGTCGTCCTTGAGCGTGAATGCCTCTTTGGTGATATCGCCGCCCTTGACGACCTCGACAATCGGCAGGCCAAACTTTGTTGCAAAGTCCCAGTCTCTCTGGTCGTGGCCCGGCACGCCCATGACGATGCCGGTGCCATAGCCCATGAGGACGTAGTCGGAGACGAACATCGGCACGACCTTGCCGGTAGCCGGGTTTGTAACCTCGATGCCCTCGAGGCGCACGCCGGTCTTATCCTTGTTGAGTTCGCCGCGCTCAAAGTCGGATTTGCGCGCAGCCGCCTCTCTGTACGCCTCAACGTCCGCCCAGTTGGTAATGCGGTTCTTCCACTTTTTCAGCAGCGGATGCTCCGGCGAAATAACCGTGTACGTCACGCCGAACAGCGTATCGACACGCGTGGTGTAGACCGTGATATCATCGTCGGTATTGGTCTTGAACGTGACCTCGGTACCGGTCGAGCGGCCAATCCAGTTCTTCTGCTGGGTCTTAACGCGCTCAATATAGTCCAGACCATCCAGATCGTCAATCAGACGGTCTGCATACTTTGTGATGCGCAGCATCCACTGGCTCTTTTCCTTGCGGATGACCGGCGCGCCGCAGCGCTCGCACACACCCTCGACCACTTCTTCATTTGCCAGCACGCATTTGCAGCTTGTGCACCAGTTGACCGGCATCGTAGTCTTGTAGGCCAGACCATGCTTGTACATCTGCAGGAAGATCCACTGCGTCCACTTATAATACTCCGGATCTGTGGTATCGACCACGCGATCCCAGTCGAAGCTGTAGCCCAGCATCTTGAGCTGTCTTGTAAAGTTCTCAATGTTTCTCTTTGTGACAATCGCCGGATGGATATGATTCTTGATGGCAAAGTTCTCCGTCGGCAGGCCGAAGGCATCAAAGCCGATGGGGTTGAGGACATTGTAGCCCTGCATGCGCTTCTTGCGGCAGATAATATCCATCGCCGTAAAGGGGCGCGGGTGGCCGACGTGCAGGCCGGCGGCGGAAGGATATGGGAACTCGATGAGCCCATAGAACTTCGGCCTCGGATCGCCGGTGACGGCAGCATATGGCTTGGATTCCTCCCAGCGTCCCTGCCATTTCTTTTCAATGGCTTCAAAATCGTACTTCATGATCTTCTCCTTCTATAATTTCATTGAGATTACATTCCATTTTTACCCGCCGGAACTGCCGCAAGCATATGATGCAGCAGCGAGCCAAGCAGAATATTGAGCGCGAACAGAGCAAGATAGCTCAGACGGTTCGCCGTGTCAAACGGAAGGATCTGCCCCCACAGCGCAAGTTCGCTGAACACGCTGACGTTGAGCAGATATATCTCCAGACTCCGACCGCCGATAAAGCGCAGGGCACGGCGCAGCGCACCGAGCGGCAACTTCTCGAAGAGCACACAGGCGGTCAGGCACAGTGGGATCGTGGTGAACAAAAACACATGGCACAGCGGCGTGTAGAGTCCTCCTCCCTCGCGCCGGCTGCGCAGCACGAGTGCGCCATAGCAGACTCCCATGAGCAGAAACATCGCCCAGAGAACCGCTCCCCGCCTGCCGATTGGCTTGTTCTCTTTTACGTAAAAGCCAAGCATAAGTCCGAGGAAGAATACCGGCAGACGGTAAAAAAGATCCAGATAGTGCCAGTAACCCTCGCGGAGCAGAAGCTGGCAGAGCAGAACGCCGAGCACGACACCGAGCATCACAGCGCGCTCCCGATAACGGCAGCGCTGAAGGAAGCGCCGGCACGGCGGGGTGATCGCGTAAAGGCACATGATACCGGCAACATACCAGTTGAACGCGCCCTCGCAGTCCACCCAATAATAGAGCAGCGTACTGTTCCACAGCAGCGCCGTCCACGGCGCGCCGCGATAGAGGATCACAAATACCGTATACGGCAGCATCACCGCAAAATATGCCGGCAGGATGCGCCGCATCCGCCGCGTGAGGAACCCGCCGTAGGTCTGCTCCCGCCGCTCCAGCGACATCACCATGCCCACCGCCGAAAGGACGATGAAAATGTCGACGCCGCCGAAGCCTGCCGCGCGGATCAGCTCCAGCGCGCCGGAGCCCATATCAAGACCCGCGGCATGGAAAAGCATCACCCAGAGCATCGCC
>CAKUAM010000011.1 GCA_934636305.1 uncultured Oscillospiraceae bacterium | reverse complement strand
GCCTGAGGGGAAATCGAAATCCCCTCAGGCTCCTCTTTCTTTGCCATACGTTCTTTCTCGGAGAAGCGAGAAAGAACGTATGAAAAAACGCGCTCCCTTTGACGGGATAAAAAATGCGGAAGGGCATCTCATGAAGATATTTTTGACAGTAAAAAATCGTCTCTCTGCTCAGCAGAGAGACGATTTTATGACTTATTTTGCTTGTTCTGCCGGTTTGAGACGATCTTCTGCGCGCAGAACCTGAAACACGCGTTCTGTCTGCGGCTGCTCACCGCCGGCAGCCAGCCATCCGGCCAGAAACGCCGCCCGGGTGAGCGCAAAGATCGCGTTTCCCGCGCCGTCATATTCCGGATGCTCCAGAAATTCATCGAAGGCCTGTTCAAATTCGTTGCTCATCATGGTAGCTTACCTCCCTTTGTATGAATGAAATCAAAGAAACTATCATATATGATATTAAATTGTAATATATATTGATCCCTGGCGTCAAACTATAATCCATATTATATCAGGGGGGTGCAGTGCAATGGAACAGGAACCGCTTAAAATCAAACGGCGCGGGGAGGACGGCTATCGCGTCATTACGGTACGCATCCGGGAGGAAACGCTGGCAGAGCTAGACCGCATTGCGGCCCAGAGCAATTATTCACGCAATGAACTGGTGAATCTGATTCTGGCACATGGCGTAAGAAATATTGAGATCGAATGAGCACAGCGTAATTTGACGCAACTGTGTGATAAATAAGCGCCGGTGAGCACGCGCGGGAGGAACTTTTGCAAGTGCCCTCCGGCGCTTTTTTGCTCACACGGCGGCTTGAGGCGAAGAAAGCGGGAAGTGTGCACGCCTGACAACGGAAGGAAGCTTTCCCTGGGGTGTATCTGAAAACAGCCGACACCCCCGGACAGCAGGCCTTTTCTCGCTGCCGGTCACATCTCCAATTTTCAGATACACCCTAAAAAAACAAAAAGCTGGCCGCATCAAATCATGCGGTCAGTCAATCATACGGGGAAATCCCCGGTTAGACACTAAACTTTGCGTCCCTGCCTTTCGACAGGTTTGCCAACTTCTTTATAACACCATTTTCAGGAAATGTCAAGCGCTTATTTGCCGGAATGTTCCAGTTTATTGATCGAGCGCGCGGATGGCGGAAATGATCTCCTGCTGGGTGGACTGTACGGCGGTCCAGAGGGAGAAGTCCTTCAACGGCTTCGGGCCGCGCAGCGCTTCGGTCAGTGCGCTGGAGCTGGCATACAGACGGTCAAAGCCAAGATTGAGCGCGATACCCTTGAGCGTGTGGGCAGCGCGGAACGCCGTTTCCCAATCGGACTGCGTCAGGGCATCACCGAGTGTACGATAAGTGGGGTCGGTCTGATACTTGAGCACAAATTTGCGGATGAGGGCTTCCCTGTACAGCCGCTGCAGAATCTGCTGATAGTTGCCGCCGATCTGCGCATAGAAGGAATCGAGTGTCATAGAACTCCCTTTCCGGGCACAGAGCCCATGTATTGATTCGTGGAAAAGGGCATGCACACGCGAGCAGACGCTGCATACGGCCGGCGTGTATATGACCTGATCCATGAACGCTTTCAATATAGCAGCTTTTTTTCAATTTGGAAAGACCAGATTAGAAAAAAGATGGACTTTCCTGACGCAATATGCTATGGTAAAAAATCAAAAAGGATAGAATGGACTCGAAAAATGGCCGGTCCGGCCATTTTCAGGGGAAATGAGGTGCATCAGGATGGATACGATGCAGCAGGTCCAGCAGGAGCTGGAGCATTATCGGAAGTTTTTTACCATAGTGCGGCTGATCGGCGGCGACGCGATTATGCGGATGGAGAACGACCTGGCGGAGGATCCCTGCCCGGTTGCGGAGGAGAGCTGGAAAGCGGTTCCATGCAAGAACTGCATCGTGCGCACGGCGTTTCAGGAAAAAACGCGCAAGACGAAGCTGGAATACGCTGCGCCGGATATCTACCAGGTCACGGCGGTTTACCGGGAGATTGACGGCAAGCCCTATGTGATGGAGCTGGCGCAGAAGCTCGACGACGAGACGCTGATTGACCCGGAGGGCAGCGAGAAGATCGTGAACAAGCTCCTGCCGTACCGGGAGAAGCTGTACCGTGATCCGCTGACCGGCGCGTTCAACCGGCGCTATTATGAGGACATGGTCCGCAACACGATCCAGCCGGCGGGCATTGCGGTCATGGATCTGGATGATTTCAAGCTGTATAACGACACGTTCGGCCACCATGCGGGCGACGCTGCGCTCAAAACAGTTGTGCAGATTGTGCAGCAGAACATCCGTAAATCCGATTCGATCATCCGTTATGGCGGCGACGAATTTCTGCTTGTGCTGCCCAGCATTCCGAAGCAGATGCTGCAGCGCAAGCTGCAGGCTATCTGTGACCAGGTGCATGCAGCGCTCATTCCGGGCTATCCAAATATGCAGATTTCGGTATCCATCGGTGGCGTGGTTGCAAGCAAGGAGACGGTCAATCAGGCGATGAATCGGGCAGACCAGCTGTTGTACCGCGCGAAGAATATGAAAAATCTTGCCGTGACCGAGTGCGACGACACCGGTGGCAGCAACGTGGAGAAGCAGCGGATCCTGATTATTGACGACGCTGAGATGAACCGCGCGCTTCTGGCGGAGATTCTGGGCGGGGATTACGAGATTCTGGAGGCAGAAAACGGCCAGGAGGGCATGGCGCTGCTCCGGCAGTATAAAACGGGCATCGACCTGATACTGCTTGATATCGTGATGCCGGTGATGAACGGATTCGAGGTTCTGGCCGCCATGGCGAAAGAGAACCTCATCGAGAATGTTCCGGTCGTTATAATCTCCAGCGCGGATTCCAATGATGTGATCTGCCGCGCCTATGATCTTGGCGTTTCGGACTATATCAGCCGTCCCTTTGATGCCAAAATTGTCTACCGGCGCGTGCTCAACACGATCACGCTCTATGCCAAGCAGCGGCGTCTCGTTTCCATTATCGCCAGACAGACCTACGAAAAAGAGAAAAACAACCACATGATGATCAGCGTCCTCAGCCACATTGTGGAGTTTCGCAACGGCGAGAGCGGCATGCATGTGCTGCATATGCGTCAGCTGACGGAGCGTATCATGGAGAGCCTGGTGCAGAAAACGGATCAGTACCATCTCGACGCCAGGCAGCGCGACATAATTGCCACAGCCTCTGCACTTCATGACGTCGGCAAGATTGCCATCGACGAGAGTATTCTCAATAAGCCCGGCAAGCTGACAAATGAGGAGTTTGCCATCATGAAAACGCACACCGTCATCGGCGCGGAGATGCTTGACAACATTGAGACCTATCGCGACGAGCCGCTGGTGCGCACGGCGCACGATATCTGCCGCTGGCACCACGAGCGCTATGACGGCCGGGGATATCCGGATGGGCTGAAGGGGGACGATATCCCGATCTCGGCGCAGATTGTCGCACTGGCGGACGTCTATGACGCGCTGGTGAGCAAGCGGACGTACAAAAGGGCGTTCCCGCACGAACAGGCCATTGAGATGATTTTAAACGGCGAATGCGGCGCGTTTCATCCGATCCTTCTGGACTGTCTGCGCGACATTGCCGACGAGCTGCCGCAGCTGGAATACGCGCCGAAGCAGGAGAGGTAATGGAAATTATTTATAATAGTGCACAAAAACGGAAGCTTAGTGCAATAAGATTCCGTTTTTTGACACAAATGCAGCGAAAATCCCTTAAAAAGTAAAATAACCCTTGAAAAAGAAAAGTATATGCGGTATAATGCGTCTATATGTTAAGAGGGCGTTAAAACCATCCAAACGGCCCTTTTCTGACAAAAAAATATCTGTTTAGGGCAAACCCGCTGAAAGGCGGGGACGCAAAGCTTAGTGTCTAAGCGGGAGAAATTCCGTATGATTGACTGGCCGCAAGTTTGAGATTGCGGCCAGCTTTTTTGTCGCCATTTGGAGACGTTTTTAACTCCATACGGGCGGTGTTTGGTACGAAAGGAGGCGTCACGGTGGCGTATATGCGAATCGGCGACCTGCTGGTCGCCGCCGGTGCGATCACGGCCGGACAGCTGCAGCAGGCGCTGGAGATCCAGAAGCAGACGAAGCAGCGTCTCGGCGACGTGCTGATTGATAACAACTTTATCACGGAGCAGCAGCTCATTGATGCGCTGCAGATGCAGCTGGGCGTCGATTTTGTGGATCTGACGGCGGTGTCGATTCCGCTGGAGCTGGCAAAGTATGTGCCGCGCGCAATCGCAAAGAAATACTGCGTTGTGCCGGTGAAGCTGGTCAAGGATGAGCTGTATGTCGCCATGAGCGACCCGCTCAACTTCCTGGCGCAGGAGGAAATCAAGGCGTCGTCGCACAAGCGCGTCGTGCCGATGATCGCCACGCGCCGCGCTGTCGAGCAGGCTATCAGCACACTCTACGGCAGCGAGGGCACGGCACGCGCCATCGAGGATATGAAGCGCGAGGCAGGCACGCAGGACATTGTCCCGGCCCAGATGGCCCAGTCCACCGACGACAGCGCCACAGCCGCGCCGACGATCCGCCTGGTGAACTCCGTCATTGAGCGCGCGTTCAACGAACGCGCGAGCGATATCCATCTGGAGCCGCAGTCGGACGAAATGGTTGTGCGCATGCGCATCGATGGTCTGCTCCGCAAAATTCTCACCATTCCGACCAATCTGCAGAACGCGGTCATTTCCCGCCTGAAGATTATGGGCGGTATGAACATTGCCGAGCGCAAGATCCCGCAGGATGGCCGCGCGATGGTGCGTGTCAAGAACCATGAGCTGGATCTTCGTATCTCCTCCATGCCGACAGTGTACGGCGAAAAGGTTGTGCTGCGACTGCTTGACCGCACGCAGCGGGCCATCACCAAGCAGATGCTGGGCTTCGAGGGGAAGGAGCTTGCCAACTATGACGCGCTGCTGAAAAACAGCAGCGGCGTAATCCTGCTTGTCGGCCCGACGGGCTCCGGCAAATCAACGACGATGTGCGCCATGCTGCAGGAGCTCTGCCGTGACGAGACAAATATCATGACGCTGGAAGATCCGGTCGAGTACAACATCGGCGGCGTCAACCAGTGCCAGATCAACGAGAAAACAGGCATGACCTTTGCCGCGGGCCTGCGCGCAATTCTGCGTCAGGACCCGGATATCATTGCCGTCGGCGAAATCCGCGACGGCGAGACGGCGGAGATTGCCATCCGGTCGGCCATCACGGGCCATCTGGTTCTGTCCACGCTGCACACCAACGACGCGGTTTCCGCCGTTGACCGTCTGGCAGATATCGGCGTGGAGCCCTATCTCATTTCCAGCGCGCTGCGGGGTGTAATCTCCCAGCGGCTTGTCCGGAAAATCTGTCCCCACTGCAAAAAGGCCTACCGCCCCGAGGCACAGGAGCTTGCGCTTCTCGGTCTGCCGGAGGATGCGGATGTGCAGTTTTACCGCGGAGAGGGCTGTCAGGAATGCTATCACACCGGCTATCACGGACGGCGCGGCGTTTTTGAGATTCTGATGATGAGCGGCAGGCTTCGCCGTCTTGTCACCGATCGCGCCCCGTACGATGATTTGTTCGCTGCGGCGAAGGAGGCCGGGTTCGTGACGCTGCGCGAGAATTGCCGGGAGCTTGTGCTCCGCGGCGAGATCAGCGCAGCAGAGGCCGCGCGCGCAATCAATTCCACGGTGGATTGATCCGGCGCAGCGCGGAACAAAGGGTGTACCGCCCGGGCCAACAGGTCAGTTGCCGACTGAGGGGGAAGCACGTGCATATTGGGTGCATGGCCTGTGCCCGGACGGTGTCACCTTTGCAGAAACACAGAAAGGAAAGTCATGCTGACAATTGATGAGATCATCGCTGCTGCCAGGCAGCGCGGTGCATCCGATATTCATCTTGTGCGCGGCCTGCCGGTCAAATGCCGGATCGATGGCCGGATATGCACGCTGGATGAGGATATTCTGACGCAGGACGACTGTGAGCTTTACGCCAGGCAGCTGGCAGGAGACCAGTACGCACGCATTGAGACAATCGGCGAGCTGGATCTGGCACGCAGCTTTTCCTGCGGCGCACGCACGAGAATGAACCTCTTCCGCCAGCAGGGGGCCGTATCCGTGGCCATCCGAATCCTGGCCGAGCGCATTCCGGAGCTTGAGGAGCTGGGCCTGCCGCCGGCAATTTCCGGCTTCCCGGATTACCGCAGCGGCATCGTGCTTGTCACGGGCGAGACGGGCTCCGGCAAGTCCACGACGCTGGCCGCCATTCTCAACCGCATCAACCAGAACCGGCCCGGGCATATCATCACGCTCGAGGATCCGATTGAATATGTCTATACGCCGGCGCAGTGCATTGTCAACCAGCGCGAGATCGGCGCAGATACCAAAAGCTACTCGGACGGCCTGCGCGCCATTTTGCGCGAGGACCCGGACGTCATTCTCATCGGCGAGATGCGCGACCTTGACACCATCCAGATTGCGCTCACCGCGGCGGAGACCGGCCATCTGGTCTTTGCCACGCTGCATACCGGCTCGGCGGCGGAGTCCATTGACCGCATGGTCAACGTGTTCCCCGACGGACAGCAGAAGCAGATCCGCATGCAGGTGTCGACGACGCTCCGGGCTGTCGTCTCCCAGCAGCTGCTGCCGCGCAAATCCGGCAAGGGCCGCGCGGCGGCCTGCGAGGTGATGCTGGTGACAAGCGCCATCCGCAACCTTATCCGCGAGGGCAAGACCCCGCAGATTGACAGCTTCATCGCCATGAACGAGCAGGCCGGCAGCGTGACCATGGATCATGCGCTGCAGAAGCTTGTGCGCGACGGCGTTGTCTCGCAGCAGACGGCGCTGGAATACTGCCGCGACCGCGAAGGCTTCGGCGGCGCGCCGCATCTGACGCATACAGGATTATGATTGACACGGAAGGCAGGTGAACCGCCACGACGACATTCAAATATAGAGGACTTTCGCCCGACGGCGCCAAGGTATCCGGCGTCATTGAGGCGTATAACGAATATGAGGCTGTCACGCAGCTGCGGTCAACCTGCTCCATCATTACCAGGATTGAGCCGGTGCGCGCCGCGCGCGAGACGGGCAAAAGTCTCGGCGGGCTCAAGCTGAAGGAAAAGCAGCTGGCACTCATCTGCTCGCAGTTCTCCATCATCCTGACCTCCGGCCTGTCGGTGGACAAGTGTGTGGAGATGGTGGCGGCGCAGACGAAGGACAAGGAGCTGCGCGCCATGCTGCAGAAGGTGGCGCGCGATGTGGCCGGCGGCTATGGGATGGCGCAGAGCTTTGAAAACAACTGCAGGTCGCTGCCTGCAACCTTTACAGAGACGATCCGCGCGGGCGAGCAGTCCGGTACGCTGGAGACGTGCTTTGACCGCCTGCACACCTATTACGATAAATCCGCCAAGACAAAGGCCAAGGTTGTCAGCACGCTGACCTATCCGGCAATTGTGCTGTTTGTCGCGGCTGTCGTTTTCATTGTGATTATGACGGTGGCCGTGCCGATGTTTATCTCCACGTTTGAGGAGCTGGATGTGGAGCTGCCGGGCATCACGAAGGCCCTGATTGCCACCTCCAATTTTATCACTGGTTACTGGTGGGCGGTTTTCCTGATTATTGGCGTGTTTTTTGCTGCGCGTGCACTGATTGCGCGGACAGAAAAAGGAAGAATTTCGCTGGCGCGGGGCAAGCTGAAGCGCTCGCCGCTGCACCGCCTGCACGGCATGAACGCCGCCGCGCAGTTTGCCAATACGATGGCCACGATGCTGGCGGCGGGCCTTCCCGTCGTGAAGGCGCTGGAGGTGACGGCCAATGTCGCCTCGAACTATCTGTTTGCCGCCTCTGTGCGCCGGGTGCGGCAGAGTGTGGAGCAGGGCCATGACCTTGCCGGGAGCATGGCGAAAAGTGAGTATTTCCCGTCCATGCTGACGGAAATGACGGGCGTGGGCGAGCGCTCCGGTAATCTCGAGCAGACGCTCACCGTCATTGGCAGCTACTTTGATAACGAGGTTTCCGTTATGACGGAGCGGCTGCTGGCAATGCTGGAGCCGGCCATCACAATTGGCCTTGCAGTAATTACAGTCATTTTGCTGCTGGCCGTGTACCTGCCGATGTTCTCCATGTACGGCAGCATTTAATGTGTTCCCCCTACTTCGTCAAACAACCCTGACGGAGCGGCAATAAATTCTCACATAACACATAAGAAGAAAGGAAATTTCAACATGATGAAACTCAAGAACAAAAAGGGCTTTACCCTGATGGAAATGCTGATCGTTGTCGCGATCATCGCTGTCCTCATTGCCATTGCAATCCCCACGATGAACAATGCACTCGAGAAGTCCCGTGAAGCTGTTGACGAAGCCAACATCCGCTCGCTGTATGCAGAAGCTTATGCTGCCGTCCTGACTGAGGACAAAGAGGCAAAGACCAGCATTAACGGTGCTGAACTTCATTGCACGCAGGATGCCAATAGCGACAGGTATACCGCAGTTGCAACCTACACGATGACGCAGCATAAGGATGGCACTGCATCCGGCAACAACCTCAACATTGGTGGCGTCGAAATTGGGACTGCTGATTTCACCACTGGTACGGCTACAATTACCGTTTACAGCGACGGTACGGCACCGACCATCACCTTTGCAAAGGGCTAATTAAAAGCTTCAGGTCAACCTACATCATAAAACCTCAATGATTGCGCGGGGGCGAAGGGTTGCGCCCCCTGCAATCGCGGGGAAGAAAGGAAACAGCCATGCTGTATCTGACACCTTTTTTTACAATTTACAGCTGTGTGCTTGCAGCCGTGTTCGGCGCGTGCATGGGCAGTTTTCTCAACTGCATGGCCTGGCGCATCGTCCATGGGGAGTCGGTGCTGCGCGGCCGGTCGCACTGTGATGTATGCGGCCATGTGCTGACGGCGGGGGATCTTGTTCCGATTGTAAGCTATCTTGCGCATAAGGGGCGCTGCCGCTGGTGCGGCGCGAAGCTCTCTGCGCGCCATGTCCTGGCCGAGGCGGCCACGGCGGCGACGTTTGTGGCGCTGCTTTTAAAATATGATATTTCGCTCCAAGCCCTTGAATATACGCTTTTTGCGTGCCTGCTGCTGGCGTGTGCGTTCGCGGATTTGGAGGGGTATATGATTCCTGACCGGTTCATACTGGCTGGGATTGTTTTGCGTTTGGTCAGTCTTTTCTGCATCGACGGCTGGAAGGAGAACTGGCTCGACGCGGTTCTGGGCGGTCTTGCCGTGGGCGGCGTGCTGCTGGCGGTGGTGCTGCTGTATGAGAAGCTGCGGAAAACCGAGGCCATGGGCGGCGGCGATATCAAGCTGCTGGTGATGACGGGGCTGTGGCTCGGATGGAAACGCAACATTGTGTGTCTGCTGTTTGCGTGTGTGCTGGGCGTGGCGTGCGGCCTTGTGTCGGCGCGGCGCGGGAGCGGACAGGAGGACGGGGAAAGGAAGCTCATCCCCTGGGGGCCGTCCATTGCGGCGGCGGCCATCGTGACGCTTCTTTGCGGCAATGAGATTGTCGCGGCATATCTGTCCTTGTTCTGAAATCTACGAAAGTGAGGCTACTTTATGGCCCGACAGGTGGTTGCATTTGATATCGGCACGTCGCAGGTGAAGCTGGCGTGGGTCGTGGGCGGCAAGCTGAAGAAGGCGATTGCGGCAGAGCTGCCGGACAATATGGTCTCCGGCGGTGAAATTGTCTCCATGGATGCCATGGCGGATTTTATCAGGCAGACGGCAAAGGAAACCGGCATCCCGCGCGCCGACGCGGCGGTGGTGCTGCCGGAGCGGCTGGTGTATACGCGCAGCGTGTCGCTGCCGCTCATGACGGACGCGCAGCTGCAGTACAATCTGCCCTTTGAGTTCAAGGACTATCTCACGCAGGAGAAGGGGCAGTATTATTTCGATTATTCCGTGCAGGGCGTCACCCCGGCGGACGGCGAGAGCAGCGGCGAGCTGCAGCTGTTTGCCTGCGCGACACTCAAAAGCACAATTGAGGCCTACCGGGCCATGTTCCGCCGCGCGGGCTTCAAGCTGGCGGTGGCCATGCCGGAGGAATGCGCGTATGCCGCGCTTGTGACGGATTATCTTGCACGCACAAGGAGCGGACAGGAGGATTACTGCCTGGTTGATATCGGCTACACGGGCATGCGCCTGCAGATCCTGCGCGACGGCAATATCATGACGCGCCGCGCCGTGGAGCTGGGGCTTTTTGATCTGGTACGGACGATTGCCGACCAGCGCGGCGTGGATGAGCACATTGCGCACGCGCACATGCTCTCGGACTATAACGATGTCCTGTCCGACGAGTCGAGTCTGGAAATCTACAACCGCATGGCGGTGGAAATTATGAAGGCCGTCAATTTCTATCACTACAATAACCGCGGCACCACGCTGCAGCGCATCTATCTCTGCGGCGGCGGCGCAGCGGTTCCGGCCTTGCGCGAGGCAATCAGCCGGGCGCTTGATTTTGAGGTGCTGCCCGCCGGCAAGCTGCTGCCGGCAGGCGTGGAAGGCGATATGCAGTGGCTGTGCGCCAAAGCAATCGGCTGCGGGCTGCAGAAGCAGGAGGGACGGGCATGAACGCAATACAAAAGCAGACGCGGACAGTCAGATACCCCACGAAGCGCTCGGTCAACCTGGCCAAGCGTGAGCCGCACACGAAAAGCGCGGTGACGCTGGCAGCTGGCATTGCCCTGATTGCAGTTTTGTGCGCGTGCGTGGCAAAGTTCGGCGTCATGGACCAGCTGGCCCGCCAGAATGCGGCGGAGGCCGCCTGTGCGCAGGTGCATACGCAGTATGTGCAGATGCAGAGCGAGCTTGCAGATTACGATGAGGTGCTCGAGCAGTACCGCACGTATTCGCGCGCCTGGATGAAGAAAGAGGACTCCGGCGCGGCCATCACGGTCGACCGGCAGGAGGTTCTGGATCTGCTGCAGACGCAGCTGATGCCCTATGGGCAGATCAACACGGTGACAATCTCGGACGATGTGGTGATTGTCTCCATGTCCGGGATGAACCTGGGTCAGATCTCCGTCATGTTTGAGCGGCTGCAGCAGCAGCCCATTGTCGCCAGCGCGTCCCTGACGATCGCGTCGACAGAAAAAAATACGCAGTCGGCAGAGTTGGATTTCTCCATCACCATCATTCTGCAGGCTGCAGCGGAGGAGGCAGACGCATGAGCCGCGCATTTACAACACGGGAAAAGGTACTGCTCGTTGTGCTGGCCGTGCTGATCCTTGGAATCGGGTATTTTAAGCTGATTCTTGAGCCCATCAATGAGCGCATAGAAACAGCGCAGGCGCAGATGGCCGCCGAGCAGGATGAGATGCTGACAAGCACTGTGCAGGTCGCAGAAAAAAAGCGGATGCAGGGGGAGCTTGACGAGCTGTTTGCCTCCGGCGAGGCAATGCCGCTGCCGGATTACGACAATTCCGGCGCGCTGCTCATTGAGCTGCATACCATTCTGGACGCGTCAGACGAGTACACGCTGAACTTTGACACGCTCAGTGAGCTGGACGGCGGCTATATTGTCCGCCGCCCGGTCAATCTGACCTTCCGGACAAAAACGTATGACGAGGCGCGCACGATCATCGACGCGCTGCATGACAGCACCAATGTGAACGTCATTACCGATATTTCCATGCAGTTTGACACACGCGACGGCAGCGAGTCCGTGCAGGTCACCGCAATCATCCAATTTTTCGAGCGCAAGCGCTGAGCAGATTTCCAGGCGCACACCACAGGCAGGAGTAGGAGCATGAGGCATTTGAAAACCGGAGCAACTGGGAAAAATCGAAATAAAGGTTTTACGCTGACGGAGATGCTGATCGTGGTCGGCGTGCTTGTCGTGCTGTTTGCTGTGGGGATGGCGTCCTTGTTCACCATCCGCCGGAATCTGCGCCAGAGGGAGCTTGACAGCAAGGCCGAGATGATCTATATGGCTGCGCAGAACCGGCTGGCCGTGCTGCGTGCCAGCGGCTATGAGGCGCAGTATACGCCGCATGACGGCTCTGACATTGTGCAGCTGGGCTACAAGCCGTTTGATGCGGACGACACAAACACGGAGCTGGACGAAAACACGCTCTATTACGTCCAGTCGTCCACCAAACTCACAGACGGCAGCGCCGCGGCGGCCATTCTGCCGGAGAGCGCAGTGGACGCGGAGCTGTGGGATCACTGCTGGCGCGTGGAATATGACCCTGTGAGCGGCGGCGTGTACGCGGTATTTTATACCGAGCAGGATGCGTTCCCGGAGGGCTCTCTCAACCCGCTGCGCGTGCGCGGCAAACGCCTGTCCGATGGCGCAAAGGTCGGCTATTACGGCGGCGATATCACAAGATCAAACTCGACGTATACGCTTGCACCGAGCATTGACATTGTGAACGCGGAGAAGCTGATTGCCACGTTCTACAGCAATAACCCAACCGGCGACCGTCTGACGTTCCGCGTGGACGTTTCCGACGGTACATCGACATATACAAAAACCATCCGGAACGCCGAGCTCCGCCAGCTCAACAGCACCACGTGGTACTGCGACTGGGTGCTTGACGCGCTGGATTCAGACGATGCGCGCTTTTATGTCCAGACGGGCGGAAAGCTCAAATGCGGCACGGACATCACCGTCAAGCTGACCGTGACAAGCGACGATCCGCAGGTGGACCAGATGAGCGTCTCGCGCAGGACGAACAGCCTCTTTGCCTATCAGGACGGCACGGCGGCGGACACGGCGCTGGTGGCCTACGGCCGCCATCTGCAGAATCTGGATACCGATTCGCACGTAACGGAAAAAGTCACAAAGGCCATCCAGATCAGCGACGTCTCGTTCCAGAACGACGCCAGCAAAACGGATGACTGGTATACCTATTACACGGAAAACGGCGTTGCGTTCCAGCCGATTGAAAACAGCAATCTGCGCGCCTACAACGGCGCGGCAGACATCGGCGGCGAGACACGCTATTGCGTGATTTCCGGCCTGCAGATTCCGGCACAGACCGGAAATGCCGGTTTGTTTGCCACGATCACAAGCAGCGCCGGCAGCAAAAACGAGCTGAAAAACATCACCATGACGGGTACGAAGCTGGCAGACGGCAGCGCCTCCGGCGCATTGGCCGGCACGGTGAGCGGTACGCTGTCCATTGAGAACTGCCGGGTATATTTAAGCGAAAAGAAGGGCGATCTGACCGGCGTTACCGCCGTGAAGGATGCAAAGAACGTCCAGCCCTGGCTGCAGGGCGAGGTAGCAGGTGGCCTCATTGGCCGGGCAGCGACCGGCTGCATCATCACCATCACGCAGAGCCACGCCTCGACGGTGATCCAGGGCATGCAGAGTGCGGGCGGCCTCATTGGCGCAGCGGCGGGCAGCATTTCGGTGGAGAGCTCGTACGCGGACTGCTATCTGACGGCAGCGTCTACCGGCGGCCTTGTTGGACAGGCGGCAGGCACGGCGGCTGTCTCATTCCGGAATTTCTATGCTGCGGGCTATCAGACTGCGACCACGGCTGCGGCAGGCTTTATGCCGGGCGGTGTGCAGACGATGGAAAACGGCTATTCTGCCTGTGCGCTTCTGCGGGACGATGCGGCGCAGGACGGCGCCTATATTGCCTATACGACGGCGCAGAGCGCGGCAGATGTCGATAATATCTATTATCTTGGCAGCAGCTCGCATAACCTGCCTGATACACAGGCCATCAATTACAAGGAGCTTCGCGCGCAGGACGCAGCAGAGCGGTTCGGAGCGCTCTTTACCATGTCCTCCGGCGATGCGACGTTCCCGTACAATCTGATGGATCAGGGCCTCAACTACTATACCTACCCGCGTCTTGCCGCGCTGGCACATTACGGCGACTGGCAGGCGGAATTTGACGATGGCGCGCTGGTCTATTTTGAGCGCTATGTCGACACGGACGGCAGCGAGTCCTATGGCTTCTACGGCGCGAACCTCTCGACGCTTGCATCGGACAAGCTTGCCATCGGCGATGGCTACGCGCTGGCGTTCAGTGATCCGCTGGAGAACGGATGGGAAAAATCTGTTTCCTATGCGGTCGCAGCGGGGGAGAAAACCATCATGCTGAACGCGCAGAATGCATCGGTCATCACGGTGGAAAACGAGGGACAGAGGTATTACCTCGTTCCGCTGCCTGCAGAGATTGTGAACACCACGTACATTGATACCGCCGCGCCTGACGCGTTCTATCAGAAGATCACGGCAGACAATGTGGAGTATTGGTACAACCCACATTTTGCCAAGACGGTCACAGTCAACGACACCAAGCCGACTGCGCCGGATGTGGTAAGCGTGCGCACGGCGCGTCAGCTGAACGCCTTGAGCCGCCACTACGCTTCGTATGCATCGGCCACGGGCGGCAGCGAGTTCCGGCAGGAGCTGGATATCGATTATACCAAGTATCTCTGGAACTCGTATGCCGGCGGAAAGACCGTCACGGCGCAGGAGCCGATTGGCAGCGGAAGCACGGCGTTTACTGCCGAGTATGACGGTGGCGGGCATATCATCACGGGTGTGTCGTTCACGTCCTCGAGTATGCGCATCGGCCTGTTCGGCACGGTTGCGGCGCGCGGCTCGCTGCATGATATCGTCTTGATTGCAAGCCGCAGCAGCACCAGCGCAAACGGCACACAGAGCGTCAGCTTCGATGGTCAGCATATTTCCGGCAGCACCTCGCAGATCCATATGGGCGTGCTGGCGGGCTATAACAGCGGCACAATCTACAACTGCGCGGCCAGCGGCTTTACCATGTGGTTCTATGGCTACCGTATGAGCTCTATTTCGCTCGGAGGCATGGTCGGCAGCAACTACGGCACGATCCGCAGCTGCTCGGCAGCGACGCCGCAGGTGGACTTTGCCAATACGAACGCGGTCAGCTATGTTGCGGGCTTTGCCGGCAGCAACCACGGCGATATCTCGTCGAGCTACGCGCTGGGCGCCATTCGCGTTTTGAGTGCGCGCAACAGTACCGTCTGGATTGCCGGCTTCACCGCCGACAACAGCAATGGTCTGGTTCGCCGCAGCTACAGCGCAACGGCGCTGACGGCCTCCGGCACGGCAGAGTCGTATGGCTTTGCACGCAGCGGCGGCGCAGTGTCCGGCTGCTATTATCTTGACGGCGGCACGTACGCCTACCGCGGCGAGCTGTACGCATACAACGCCTCCAACAATGAATTCAAGGATAATGCAGTCGGCACGCCCATTACGGGCAGCGACCTGCAGACGCTGCGGCTGGCCGGCTTCGGCACGGCGCAGAACACCTACGGCGCGGAAATGACCGTGACGCAGGATCGGATGGACTATCCGTATCCCGCATCCGTCACGGACGCAAACGGCGCGAACGTTCACTTCGGCGATTGGCCCGTGCAGGAGGATATTGGCACGCTTGGCGTATTCTACTGGGAGTACGAGTTCGGCGGCAGCAACTCCGGCTATCACTTCAGCTATGTCGGCACGAGCCAGGGCATCGAGATTACCTCCGCGCAGGCTGCAACAGACGAGACAGGTACTGGAACAGGGACGGACACCGTGACGCAGGATCTGCTGAAGGGCAATTCCCTCTGCACGGAGCATGATGACGGCGGCGTTGTGACAGAATACGGCTACGGCTATTTCTATAAGAACGACAACACCGAGACAGTGACGCTCACGGGCACAAACTGCGTGCTGGGCGCGGAGAACACGGCGGCTGGCGCTGCGCTTGGGCGGCAGATGCCGGGCTATACGTTCTGCGCCTATCAGACGGGCAGCATGTATCTCACCAGCGCGGACGCCAACAGTGTCTGGACGCTCCGCTATGGCAGGGTAGCCTCTTACGAGTATTCGGTCTGCCCGTTCTTTGCCGATTCTATCAGTCTTGACACGATCAACATTGGATCCGGCACGAACGTGCAGCAGACGCAGACGGATGAGGCCAAGCCCGGCACCGAGACGAACGCCTATCAGATCCGCTCTGTGGCGCAGCTGCAGTATATCAACTGGAACTATAAAAAGCTGACGGCGGATTACTCCATCACAAAGAGTGAGGTTTCGGAGGCGCTGTCCAGAAATCCGGCGCGCGCGTGCTTCCCGTATCTGGTGTACAGTGAGCCGCCGCATAATAATCTGGATGCAAAGGATAAAAACCTCTATTGGAAACAAAGTCACGATGTGGACTCTTATCTGGAAAAGGGCAATACCTACGCGGAGGGCGACGGTACATTATTTACGCCAATCGGCAGCCTGTATGATAATTCTGAGGCACTGAACACCGCGTATTCCAACCCCTACGCGGCATATTTCGATTCATCCTACGATGGGCAGGCCTATGCCATCAAGAATATTGAAATCCACAGCACGACGCAGTGCCTGGGCCTGTTCGGCGTGACCATCGGTGCAAAGCTCAAGAACATTGTTCTGTACTCCAATCGGGGCAACAAGGTCTGGAATATGCCGGAGGGCGGTAACTGGTACTGCATGGGCGGCCTGGTCGGTCTGGCGGCAAACCGCAGGAAGGCGGACAGTGCCTTTGAAAACTGCACTGTCTCCGGCTACACCATTCTTGACCAGCGTTCAAAGGGCTATGAACACCTGACGAATAACAATACCAACCCCTACAGCCCGGGCTGGGGCGGTGGCTGCGTGGGCGGTCTGGTCGGCGCGACAAACATGGATATCACGCGCTGCACGGCCGTAACGGATATCACGCTTGACATAGGCTACTGGATCGGGTGGAACAACCTGCGTGTCGGCGGCGTGGCCGGCGTGTGCCGCGGCACCGTGACATACTGCTATGCGGGCGGCTCGATTGTCAGTACAAAAAAGGTATACAAGCATACTCTGAACTGGGGCAGCAGCACAAGCATCTGGGTCGGCGGTATTGTCGGCGGTATCGTCATGCGTGACGAGGGCAGCCTCATGAACCTGCTTGGCTCCGTGACAAAAGAGGTGCATGTAAAGAACTGCTACAGCTTTGTCCAGGTGCCGTCGTGGGATGGGGATACGTGGGTCATGGGCTCATGTTCCATTGCCTCCAACGGCGAGATGCAGTTCCACTTCCGGCTGGTGGACAACCCTGTCATTTACATTGAGAACTGTTATACGCTGCAGTCCACGGCAGTCAATTCCGAGGACTATAAGCGCTACACGAAGGAATACCGTCCGTACTATGGGGAACCGAACTGGAGCAGCGGCTGGAACATGAACAGCTGGGGCAAGGATGAAAATGCCAAGGAAAAGAACCGCGCAATCATGATCTATAATGACACGAATCCGTATCTTGCCTACGGCGATATGCAGCAGTCCGGCGCGACAGACACGCTTGTGACACAGCTCAACAAATATCTGCAGGCCGGGGAGATTGGCTTTGGCCGCGTGACCAAAACGGAAAACGGTGCGAACATCGACGGCAAATACTCCTTCCCGGGGGGCGATGCCCAGCTGCAGGGCCTGAACTACCCGTTCCCGACCATTCTGCAGCAGCAGGACGTGTTCGGCACAGTCAATGTCCATTATGGTGCATGGCCGAAGATCGGTCTGTACTGGGAAAGCAACGCTGCGGAGATCGATCTGCTGGCAGCCAGCGACGAGACAACGGAGTCCGGAACGCTTAAAATGAAGCTCTATCTGCAGGGCGTATCGGCCGGGACGCAGAAGCCAACCATTACGATTCTCGACGAGGACGGCAATGCGATGGATGGGACTGCGGCCGCTGCCATTGTGGCAGACATCGGCGACTATCAGGCGCAGGGCGGCTATTACGAGGTTACCTTCCGCGGACAGAGCGTCGGCATGGTCATTGCGCGTGCGCAGCTGGGCACCACCGGCTACACAGCGGATCTGAGTCTGCAGGTAACAGCGGGCCTGAACCTCACGGCGCTGCCGGCGAATGTACAGCTGTGTGTGGGCGATAAAACGCCCGTAACGCTGACGGTGAAGGATGCCAGAGGCAATGCATTGCCGGAGGATGCGGCACTGACATGGGATGTGCATGTGGATAACGGCGGCTCCCAGACGGCAATTGTTGAATGCACAGAGGAGATCACCCGCAATGACGACGGCACATTCAATCTGAATGTCAGCGGCTTCTACCCGGGCGAGGCGGCCATCCGCGTCACGTGCACATATATGCCGGATCCGGCAAAGCCGGACGAGACGGTCTATGCGACGATTCATCTGAGCGCAACCTGCCGGCAGAGCGTGATTGGCCTGTCGGACGGTACAGTCTACAATCAGGCATTTGTGCCGGCAGCGGTGCAGGGCAGCGTCATTGCCGGCAGCGATACAACGCCGGACAGTGCGCCGCGCATTTCCAGCCCTCTGTTCCTCTATGCAACCAGGAGTGCCGCGGCAGGGCTGGACAGCTTCACAATTGAAAGCGCTGAACTGACCCTGGACGGCGAGGAGCAGCCGCTTGATACATCGCAATATGAGATCGTTCTCGGCACAGTCGATACGGCGACAAGCTCTGTGTACGACTGCCGGCCTGTGGAGATCCGCTCGGCAGCGGCGGGCGATGCGACGCTTGTACTGACTGTGCACAGAGGTGACAGTGAGCCGCGCGATTCGTTCACGCTGACGATTGGCTGCACGCTGACGGTGACGACGTACAAGGTGGAATTCTATCTGCCAAACTTCTATACACCGATCAAAACGCTGCAGGTGCCGTATGGAACGGTACTTACCCTGGATTATCTGCACGTCAATGGCGTGCCCACGTCGCTGAGCTGGAATCTGCCGTCGGATCCTGTTACAAGTGATCTGCAGATCGAGGCAAGCTACAGCTATGATGAGAGCGGAGATCCGGATGGGATTCTCCCGGAACAGCAAAACGAACAAACCGGACAACCATAAACAGGAGCAATCGATATGAGGGCGATCCGTGAAAAACTGAATAGCCGGTGCGGCGCCTCTATCCTGATGGCTTTACTGCTGCTGCTTGTGGCAATCATGGTCAGTGTTGTGATCGTATCGGCTGCCGTCAGTGCGGCGGCCAGCGTCCGCTCGGACCGGCGCCAGCAGCAGGCCTATCTGACAGTCAGCTCTGCGACGGAGCTGGTGCGCAGCAGCATCGAAACCGGCAGCGGCGGATACAGCTCCACGCAGACGCGGGTAACATGGTATTCCAGCGGCAGAACCGAGGTCACCACAACGCCGACGCCGGTAGAGGGCAAGCCGTTTTGTGAACTCATGAACGAGGCCATCGGCTGGGTGCAGCAGACAAACACGGCGTATGCCAAGGATGCGCTGCGGCTGGAGACAGACGGCTTTGATCCGGTGAACGTGACCATGACGCTGAGTCAGAAGCGTGATGGCGGCGGAGATTATTATGATCTGCGCATGGTGTTTGAGAATGAAAACGCGCAGGGAAATACTTGCCGGATGCTGCTGGTCATGAAGGGGTATCTGAATGTCCAGCAGACCAGCTATTCTGCGGATTACAGCAAGGAGACGCAGGTGCTTGAAACGACGATCCGCTGGGACAGCGGCACAATTACCAAGGAGGACATATCATGAAGAAGCTGCGCAGTCAGGCCGGCGAGACACTGGTAGAGACACTGACGGCGATTCTGATCGTCACGCTGGTTTTTTTGTTCCTGACGACGGCCATCGTCGTGGCAAGTAAGGTGAATGCAGCAGTCCGCAGCTACGATCTGTCGTTCTCCTATGATGATGCAGCTCCCGGGGCATCGCAGACACTGACCATGACAGGACTTGGCAGCGGCACATGCAGCGTGGAGATCGAGACGTATCAGGATGACAATACGCTGCGGTTTTACAAATAACCGGAGGTGCGCATGGCAAAGAAACTCAGACAGACAGCCGGCTTCACCCTGACGGAGCTGCTGTGCACCATTGTGGTCCTTGTGCTGGTGAGTGCGTGCGTGGCGCTCGGCGTGTCAATGGGGCAGCGCGTCTATGCAAAATCCGTGTCGTATTCCGAGGCGCAGATGCTCTGCTCCACGCTGAAAACAACCATAAGCGATGAGCTGCGTTACTCCGGAACCATGCAGGTGGAAGATGGCGTGGTCGGCTTTTTCAGCCAGAAATATGGTGGTGAGGACGCCTATGCAGGCTTTACCACCGATGAGAAGGGGCAGGTTCTGCTCGGCGGGCACAAGCTTCTGCCGTCGAAGGCATATCCGTATGGAATCCGGGCATCGGTGGAGGTCAGCTATGACGAGCCTGCCCAGATGTTTGACGTGACAATCACGATAAAAAACAGAACGCAGCAGGACGTGCTGGCGAAAACAGAATTTCAGGCAAAAAAACTCAATACAAACAGCCCAAATGATGATACAATGGAGACAGGCTGAACGAAAGCAGCTGCATGACGCGGCTGCTTTTGCGCCTGGAAGGGAGAAATTCGCATGAGATGGTCTTTTTACGCGCTTCTGGCAGGATGTGTGCTGGACTTGCTGTTGGGCGATCCGCATACGCTGCCGCATCCGGTTATGGCCATCGGAAAGCTGATTTCGGTGCTGGAGCGGCTGCTGCGGAAATGGTTTCCGGCGACGCCGCGCGGTGAGCGCACAGCCGGTACGGTTCTGTGGCTCGTGGTTGCGCTTGTCTCGACGGCAGTGCCCATTCTGCTGCTCTGGGGCTGCCAGAAGGTGAGCGTCTGGCTGCGGCTTGCCATTGAGAGCATCATGTGCTGGCAGTGCCTTGCGGCGCGCGCGCTGCGGGATGAGAGCATGCTGGTCTACCGGACGCTTGGCACAGGGGATCTTACCGCGTCGCAGCAGGCGGTGGGGCGGATTGTCGGGCGCGATGTCGCGCGGCTCGACGAGAAGGGCGTAATGCGCGCGGCCGTGGAGACGGTGGCGGAAAACACATCCGACGGCGTGATTGCGCCGCTGTTTTATCTGGCAATCGGCGGTGCGCCGCTGGGATTTTTCTATAAAGCAGTCAATACAATGGATTCCATGCTGGGTTATATTGAGCCGCCGTACCGCGACTTTGGCTTTGCTGCGGCGAAGCTGGACGACGTGTTCAACTGGCTGCCGGCGCGTCTGTCCGCGCTGGCTATGCTGGCGGGCGGATGGCTTCTGCGGCTGGATGTGAAAAACGGCTGGCGGATTTTCCGCCGCGACCGATACAAGCACGCAAGCCCGAATTCCGCGCAGACGGAGTCTGTCTGCGCGGGGCTTCTGCGGCTGCAGCTGGCCGGGGATGCATGGTACCACGGCGTGCTGCATAAAAAGCAGTATATCGGCGATGCACTGCGTGAAATTGAAGCGCAGGATATCCCGCGTGCGTGCCGGCTGATGTTCGCTGCGGCGCTTGTGGCGGCTATCATACTGTGCGGCATGAAGGCGCTGGTGCTGTTTGGATAATTGACAACCGGCGCAGCAGAACGTATACTATTTCCATATCAACAAGGAGGCAGCGTGATGCGGCAATGTATGGATGCAGAGAATCTGCATCGCAGACTGAAAAAATCATTGGACAGGTGCAGGCCATTGACCGCATGGTCGACGAGGATGTGCCGTGCGAGGATATTCTTGCGCAGATCAACGCAGCCAAGTCCGCGCTGCATGGCTGCGGAAAGGTCGTGCTGGAAGGGCATATCCAGCACTGCGTGCGCGACGGCATTGAGCATGGCGACGCCGATAAGACCATCGAAAGCTTTACAAAGGCTGTTGAACGCTTTTCCAATATGGGATGACAGCTGCCGCATTGGCAGAAAGCCCTGTGCACATTTCGCACAGGGCTTTTTAAATTATGATCTGACAACCTATATCCCTATAGGTATAATAGCGACGAAACCATGCAGGAAATGGGGGAGAGAACATGAAAGTGCTTAAGGCAACACCGCACAATTGCGGCTACGCGCTTCGCCGGATCTTTTCCACCAATTCTGCGGTTTGAAAAGCTTGAAATACATACAGGATTCCTGCACGTTTCAAACCTTGACCTGGCGAAAAATCTCTCGCCGAATCTGCTTGCCGAATTGTGCGGTGTTACCTTATGAAAAAGCTGCAGGGATTGCTGGAGCTTGGCGGCACCAAAAAGGATATTGTGCTGCTTGTGCTGTCCGGTGCGGCGCTTGCAGCAAGCCTTCTGAAGCTGTAGCCAGGGGCCTTTGATCTGGCGTGGGTAGCGATTATTTTATGCGGCATGCCGATTGCGCTGGAGGCGGTCATTGGGCTTGTCACAGAATTCGATATAAAGGCAGATGTGCTTGTATCGCTGGCGCTTATTGCGTCTGTCTGTATCGGAGAGGCGTTTGCGGCTGGCGAGGTGGCATTTATCATGCAGCTGGGCGATAATGAGAACGCCGCGCGCACCATTGCCGCGCAGCTGGGAATCCGGGAGGTGCGTGCAAACTGCCTGCCGGAGGATAAGCTGAAGGAAATCGGCACGGCACAGCAGGCCGGGCAGCCGGTCTGTATGATCGGCGACGGTGTCAATGATGCACCGGCCCTGAAAAAGGCGGACGTGGGAATTGCAATGGGCGGTGTTGGCAGCGATATTGCAGTTGATGCAGCGGATATTGCGCTGGTCAGCGATGAAATCCGCGAGCTGCCGCATTTGCTGGCACTTTCCCAGCGTATGATGACAATGATCCGGCTGAATATGACGTTCTCGATGGCGCTGAATTTCGCGGCAATTATCCTGGCAATACTCGGAACGCTGGAGCCTGTGATTGGCGCGCTGGTACACAATGCGGGCAGCGTGCTGGTTATTCTGAATTCGGCATTCTTATTGAAATGGAGGAAGAAAAACGTATTATAAAAATAACACAACAGGCGGCACTATGCAGCTTCGTGCATAGTGCCGCCTGTTATGTTTACAGGTATCTGTGTCAGTCCGCGACGACCGGTACGGCGTCCGCCGGAATGGGGCAGATGTAGCCGCCCTCAGTGGCCTGGTCAAATTCCTGCTTTGCCTGCTGGAGCAGCTGCGGCTGCTCAAAAAGATCGACAGCAGTGCAGGCAATCACGCGGCCGGCCTGCAGCGCGGCCTTATGGCCGAGTTCGGTCGTTCCGCAGGAGACGAGCTGCCAGCTGTGGCCCGGGCAGCCGTTGGGGATGGAGGCAACGCTGCACTGCACAGTGGGGCACAGCCAGCTGACATCGCCCACATCTGTGGAGCCTGCCCGGAAAGCGTCACCCTCGAAGTGCGGCAGGAGGAAGTCATTCATGGCGTGGCCGGATTTTGCCTGCATAGCCTTCACATCGTGTGCGTAGGCGGCGGACATGCGGCTGCCGGTGCCGGGGATGGCCTGATTGCTGCCATAGGTCAGCGAAAGCTCCTTGGCAAAGGCAAGTTCCTCCGGCGTATAGGACGGCACACCCAGCGCGGCAAAATTTTTGTACATGACAGCTTCAAGCGTGTGGTTGGAGACCGTGTCGGCGGTGCCGTCGATGAATTTGCGGGTATAGCTTGTTTCAGTCATGAGGGCTGCGCCATCTGCAATCTTGTCTACGCGCTTCTGCAGCTCAACGGCCTGCGCCACATGCTTGGAGCGAACCATGTAGAGAACGGTTGCCTGACTCTGTACGACGTTGGGGCTGCGGCCGCCGGCATCGAGAATGGCGTAGTGGATGCGTGCGTCGTCGGTCATATGCTCGCGCAGGAACTGCACGCCGATGTTCATGAGCTCCACTGCGTCGAGCGCGCTGCGGCCCAGATGCGGCGTATTGGCCGCGTGGGAGGCAATGCCATGGAAGGTGTACTGTACCTGAATGCACGCGTTGGAGCCGCCGGTGACAATCTCATTGCAGTCCTCCGGGTGCCAGGTGAGCGCAGCGTCAAGCTGCGTCCAAAGGCCGTCGCGCGCCATAAATGCCTTGGCAGCGCCGCCTTCCTCGCCGGGGCAGCCGTAGAGGATGACGGTGCCGGGGCGCCCGGTTTTCTCCAGATAGGCCTTGACGCCAAGCGCGGCGGCAAATGCACCCGCGCCAAGCAGATTGTGTCCGCAGCCATGGCCCGCTCCGCCCGGCACGCGCGGCTGCTCTGTCAGCTGCCCGCCCTTCTGTGAAAGGCCGGACAGCGCGTCATATTCAGCCAGAATCCCGATATACGGCCGGCCAGAGCCGTAGGACGCGGAAAATGCGGTCTCGATGTTGCAGATGCCTTTCTCTACGTGAAAACCCTCCCGCCGCAGCGTATCGCAGTACAGCTTTGCAGATTGGAACTCCTGCAAAGAGAGTTCAGCATAGTCCCAGATCTGATCTGCGAGCTGGGTAATTTCGGATTTTTTTTCTTCGATGGCGTCAAGCGCCAGCTGCTTGGATGGGTGCATATGATACCTCCTGCGGGCTTCAAAAAATGCAGCGGGGAGCGCACAGCGCGCTCCCCGCTGGACTTACAGCACTTTGCTGAGAAAATCCTTCAGGCGCGGATGCTGTGGATGCGTGAAAATATCCTCCGGGGTGCCCTGCTCGACAAGTTTGCCGTCAGCCATGAACAGAACGCGGTTGCCGACCTCACGGGCAAAGCCCATCTCGTGCGTGACGACGACCATGGTCATGCCTTCCTGTGCCAGCTCCTTCATGACCTCCAGCACCTCGCCGACCATCTCAGGGTCGAGGGCGCTGGTTGGCTCGTCAAAAAGCATGACGTCAGGCTCCATCATCAGCGCGCGGACAATGGCAACACGCTGCTTCTGGCCGCCGGAGAGCTGGATGGGGTAGGCATCCGCACGGTCGGCAAGACCGACACGCGCCAGCAGCTCCTGTGCTTTTTTCTCTGCATCAGCTTTTTTCATGTGCTTAACCTGAATGGGAGCGAGCGTCATGTTGTCCAGAATGGTCATGTGGGGGAACAGATTAAAATGCTGGAACACCATGCCCATTTTCTGCCGGTGCATGTCCAGGTCCAGCTTGACCCATTTGCCGGTGGCATTTTTGATCTTTTTCTTTGTGATGTCCACGCCGTCAAAGATGATCTCGCCGGCTGTCGGAACCTCCAAAAGATTCAAAGACCGGAGAAGCGTCGATTTACCGGAGCCGGACGGGCCGATGACGACCATCACGTCGCCGCGGTCAATGTTGACGCTCACGTCGTCGAGTGCTTTGATCTCGCCCTTATTATAATACTTTTTCAGGTGCTTGACTTCAATCAAACTGCTCATTTCGACAATCCCTCCTCGGCACTGGCCTTGCGCTTGTGCGTGGTGTTGGCATTCGCGGCGTTGCGATTGGTGCCGGCGCTCATTTTCTTTTCAAAGTGGGCAATGACCTTGCTTGTCGGGTATGTCAGGCAGAAGTACAGCGCCGTTGCGATGACCAGCGCCTCGGTGATCCGGTAGGTCGCGCCCTTGACCGAGTTGACAGCGGACATGATGTCCTGCACGCCGATGGTAAAGCAGATGGCCGACTCCTTGATGATGGTGACAAATTCGTTGGCAATGGCCGGCAGGATATTGCGGATGGCCTGCGGCAGAATAATAAAGCGCATGGTCTGCAGCTTGGAAAGACCAAGCGAACGCGAGGCCTCCGACTGCCCGCCGTCGATGGACTGGATGCCGGAACGGATGATCTCAGACAGATACGCGCCGGAGTTCAGCGCCAGTGCCACAACGCCCGGGAAGAAACGTTCAAAGCGGATAAAGCCAAAGAGCATGAATCCCGGCAGAACCTTCACGCCGTTGAACAGACCGTAATAGACGAGCATGATCTGCACAACCATTGGCGTGGCGCGGAACAGTTCAACATAGACGGTGGCAATAAAGCGGATAGGGTTGAAGCGGCTGAGCTTTGCAGCAAAGCCATCCTCACGTTCGTGTCCGTCACGGGTCATTGCCAACGCGCGGAAGGGGCGAAAATCGGACATCCGCATACCCGTAATCAGCAGCGCCAGAAGAAAACCAAACAGGACCGTCAGCAGGGACAGGCATACGGTGCACACCACGCCCTGTAAAAACAGCTTCCAATAGGCAAGCGCCTTTGCAAAGCCAGCAGCAGTAAACATATGAGTTCCTCCGTCATAAGACACGCAAGAGCCTCTCCGGGTCACGGGAGAGGCTTTGCGGTTGAAATTTCAGCTTTCAGGAATTAACCTTCGGAAATCTGGCCGTTCTCGTCGAGCAGACCTTCGTAGACGTTGCCAGCGGACAGCTCGTTTGCTTCGGCAATGAACTGATCCATGGAGCCGTCGGCCAGAGCAGCGGCGATGGCTTCGTTGACGCCGGCCATCAGGGAATCGTTGCCCTTCATGACACCGATTGCGGAGCCAGCAACATCGTAGGGAACGTCACAGACGATCACAAGATCAGGATAGTTCTTTGCATAGTTTTCTGCAACAGCAGTTTCGATGAATGCGCCGTCCAGCTTGTCGTTAAGCAGATCGCCGATGATGTCAGTCACCTTGGTCAGAGAGACAATGTCAGCGTCCGGGGTGTTTTCCACGGCCAGATCGTACTGGATGGAGCCGTTCTGTGCGCCGATGGAATACTCAGCCTTGTTGGCAGAGGCAAGATCCGTGAACAGATCAGCCTTGGACTTGACCGTCACAAAGGACTGGCCGCCAATATAATAGAGATCGGAGAAGTCCATGGCATCTGCCCGTGCCGGATCCGGGGACAGGCCGGCCATGCCGAGATCGACGTTGCCGGTGGCAAGCTCGTTGAGAACACCGTCGAAGTCCATCGGGATGACGTCAAGTTCAAGACCCAGATAATCAGCGACATACTGTGCAAGCGCAACGTCAAAGCCAGCGAGCTTCGGATCATTGTTTTCGTCGAGTGCATAGAACTCGTACGGTGCAAAGTCCGGGCTGGTGGCAACGGTCAGCTTGCCGGGAACAACCGTAGAAATCTCAGCGGCAGCCTCGGGAGCTTCTGCAGAGGCATCAGAGTCGCCGGCCGTGTCTGCGGTATCTGCTGCAGCATCGGTGGTGTCTGCAGCGGTGTCGGTTGTGGTGGAGTCCGTCTTTGCAGTCGAGGCGCAGGCAACCATGCTCAGCACCATCACAGCTGCAAGCAGCAGTGCAAGAATCTTTTTCATGTTCGTTTCCTCCTGTGACGCGTGTGCGTCAATTCATGTTTTGTATGCTCATAATTATACACGTGATATGCATATTGTCAAGAGGGAAATGATAAAAAATACATACAACATCAGTGCGAGAAAGTGGAAGAAAGAATGCAGAATGCACAAAACAAAGCGGAATATCAGAAAATACAGCTTTTTTGCATTGAGCTGGTCTCTTAAAAATATATACGCAATATGTATATATGCAAAGTGGAGTGCATGTTTTGGGCGGGACTTGTATTTTTTGTGCTCTTCTTGTAAAATGACAGCATGACAGGTATACTTAGGCGCCCCAGAGAATCGACGGGGGGCAGGCAGATGCCCCTGCCGATTGCCGCATACTTACACAAAAAGAAGGGCGCTGCGCACTGCAGCGCCCTGGAGACTGTCAAAAAACCACGAAAAGGAGTTGGAAAACAGAGTAGCAGGGGAAGAGTGAAGGGGGCAAAGAGCCCCCTTCGCGTTCAATCAACCAGTTTTCCGAACTTTTTCAAAGTTCGGAAAACTGTCTCAGCGGGGCGAAAAGACTTTTTCGACACGCTGAAGGGCGCTGCGCACTGCAGCGCCCTGGGACGGTCAGATCCTTGCCACGCCGCTTCTTCTTGCGGCCTCGGCAACAGCTTTGGCAACAGCCGGGCCGACGCGGTGGTCGAAGGCCTTGGGGATGATATAGTCCTCCGAGAGCTCATCGTCGGAGATCAGCTCCGCAAGAGCCTTCGCCGCAGCCATCTTCATTTCTTCGTTGATATCCGACGCGCGCACGTCGAACGCACCACGGAAGATGCCCGGGAAGGCCAGAACGTTGTTGATCTGGTTCGGGTAATCGCTCCGGCCGGTCGAGATGACCTTCGCGCCGCCGGCCTTTGCATCCTCCGGGAAAATTTCCGGCGTCGGGTTCGCGCAGGCAAAGACGATGGCATCCTTGTTCATGGTCTTGACCATCTCGGTCGTGACCGTGCCGGGCGCGCTGACGCCGATGAACACGTCCGCGCCGACGAGCATGTCGGCAAGGCTTCCGGCCTTGTGCTCGAGGTTCGTGGCCTCGGCCATTTCCTCCTTGATCCAGTTGAGACCCTCACGGCCCTTGTAGATCGCGCCCTTCCGGTCGCACATCGTGACGTTCCGGAAGCCCGCGGAGAGCAGCAGCTTCACGATCGCGATGGCTGCCGCGCCGGCGCCGGAGGTGACGATCTTCACGTCCTCCTTCTTCTTGCCGACAACCTTCAGCGCGTTGGTCAGACCGGCGAGGGTGATGACTGCCGTGCCATGCTGGTCGTCGTGGAAGATGGGGATGTCGCAGCGTTCCTTGAGCTTGCGCTCGATTTCAAAGCAGCGCGGGGCGGAGATGTCCTCCAGATTGATGCCGCCGAACGAGCCGGAAATGTTATAGACGGTGTTCACAAACTCGTCCACATCCTTCGTTTTGACGCAGAGCGGAAATGCATCCACGTCGCCGAAGGACTTAAAGAGCACGCATTTGCCCTCCATGACGGGCATGCCGGCCTCCGGGCCGATATCGCCGAGGCCAAGGACGGCCGAGCCGTCGGTAATGACGGCGCATAAATTCCAGCGGCGGGTCAGCTCGTAACTTTTCTCGATGTCCTTCTGAATTTCGAGGCACGGCTGCGCGACGCCCGGCGTATAGGCAAGAGACAGGTCGTCCTTCGTCTCAACCGGCACTCTTGCGGTGACTTCAATTTTTCCCTTCCACTCGCCATGCAGGCGCAGGGACTCCTTTGCGTAATCCATGGGAATGCTCCTTTCCATTGCCTGCTGCGCAGGCAAAACCCGATTGGTACTATATAGAATACAGACGGCTTTGTCAAGCTGGTATGGCGTATGTTTCTGCAGGTGTTCCAATAGCATATGCAGTTACAGATAGAATCTTGCCGGCCCGGAAAGGGCAGGCAGAAAAAGGAGAACACAACAATGAAGAACATGAAGAAAATTCTTGCGCTGCTGCTTGCGGCACTGCTGCTTCTGTCCGTGGTGACTGGCTGCGCGCAGAAGGCAGAGCCGGCTCAGCCGGAACAGACGACGGAGCAGACGCAGCCGGAACAGACGGCCGAATCAGAAGAATCGGCCGGTGCAGAGCAGCCGGAGGATGAACAGCCGGAAAGCAAGGCAGTAACTGTCACGGACATGACGGGCCACGAGGTTACCCTGGACGAGCCGGCCACGCGGATTGTTGCGCTGACGCCGTCGGACTGTGAAATTCTCTATGCCATCGGTGCCGGCGACACGATCGTCGGCCGCGGTAAATACTGCGATTATCCGGCAGAGGTGCAGGAGATCACGGCGGTGGAGTCCGGCGCGGACACCAACCTGGAGCAGATTATTGCACTGCAGCCGCAGCTGCTCATCATGAGCACCATGGCGCAGACGGATGAACAGGTACAGCAGCTGGAGGCTGCCGGGATCCGCGTGGCGGTCAGCGATGCGCAGGACATCGCAGGCGTCTATACGGCCATTGAGATGATCGGTGAGCTGGTTGGCAAGCAGGACGAGGCGGCGCAGCTGATCGATTCCATGAAGCAGACGTTTGACGCGGTCAGCGAAAACGCCGGCGACGGAACAAAGTCGATCTACTTTGAGGTATCCCCGCTGGAGTACGGCCTCTGGACGGCAGGCTCCGGCACGTTTATGGATGAGATTGCAACGATGCTGGGCCTCAAGAACTGCTTTGCCGATGTGGAGGGCTGGGCCCAGATCTCTGAGGAGCAGGTGCTTGAACGCAATCCGGATTATATTGTGACCATCTCCATGTACTATGGCGAGGGCCCGACGCCGGAGGAGGAAATCATGGCAAGACCGGGCTGGGAAAACGTAACGGCTGTCAAGGATCAGAAGATCCTGAACCTGCCGGACAATGAGCTCTCCCGTCCCGGCCCGAGACTGGCCGACGGCGCACAGGCTCTGTACGATTTTGTAAACGCAGAATAATAGATTGGAGTTTTTACCATGCACACACGGCGTGAAACGTTCAGCCTCCCGGAATATCTGCTGTTTGCTGTGGTGACGCTGGCGGTCTTATGCCTGTGCGTGTGTGTGGGCAGCGTGCAGATCCCGCTGCGGGATACGCTTGCGTGTCTGGCAGCGGCGTTGACGGGCGGGGAAAGGCCAGAAGGACTGGCAATGTCTATCCTGCCGATCCGTCTGCCGCGCGTGATCTGCGTGGCGCTGACGGGGGCGTCCTTGTCGCTGGCGGGCGCGGCCATGCAGGGGCTGCTGAAAAACCCGCTGGCGGACGGCTCGACGCTGGGTGTGTCCTCCGGGGCGTCGCTTGGCGCGGTGATTGCGATTGCATTCAGCATTACGCTGCCGTCAGTTCCCTTTGCGGGGACAATGGTGATGGCAATTGTGTTCGCGTTCGGGTCGTTGCTGGTGATTCTGACGCTGTCCTATAAGCTCGACCGGTCGCTGGCAACGAATACAATCATTTTGATTGGCGTGATCTTTTCCATGTTTGTCTCAAGCGTGATGAGCATCGTGATTACCTTTGCAGGCGACAAGGTGCAGAAAATCACGTTCTGGACGATGGGCAGCCTCAGCGGCAGCACCATGCAGAACGCGGCTGTGCTGGCTGCGGCGCTCGCGGTGTGCGGGACGGTGATTTTACTGCATGGACAAATTCTCAACGCCTTTGCCATCGGTGAGGACAATGCACGTGCCGTCGGCGTGGATGTGCGACGGGCAAAGCTGGTGCTGCTGATCGTGGTGTCGGGGCTCATCGGCGTCTGTGTCTCTATCGGCGGCACGATTGGCTTTGTCGGCCTTGTGACGCCGCATATGACGCGGATGCTCGTCGGGCCGAACCACAAGCGGCTCCTGCCGGCGGCCATGTTTGCCGGCGCGTCGTTTCTGATGCTGGCGGATCTGGCGGCGAGAATTCTGCTCAATCCGCTGGAGCTGCCGATCGGCGTGGTGACAAGCTTTGTAGGCGCGATTGTGTTCGTATTTATCTTCTACCAGTCGAGAAAGGAGCGCTGAGGATGCCGATGCTGGAGGTAAGCGGCCTTTTTGTCCGGATCGGGCAGCGCACAATTGTGGACGGACTGGATTTTACGGTAGCCGAGGGGCAGTGGATGATGATTGTCGGGCCAAATGGCGCGGGCAAATCCACGGTGCTGGCGGCAATTACGCAGGAGCTGCCGTATACAGGACAGGTAAGCTGCAATGGGCAGGATGTTGCCAGAATGAAGCCGGCGCAGCGTGCGCGGACCATCGGTGTTCTGGCGCAGAAGCACTTCGTCGGCTATGGCTTTACGGTGGAGGAGGTTGTGCGCCTGGGGCGGTTTGCCTACTCCGCAGGGCTTTTTGGCCGGCAGGCGGACGATGACCGCGAGATGGTCGACCGGGCCATTGCGCTTGTCGGTCTGCAGGCACAGCGGCAGCAGTCGGTGCTGACGCTTTCCGGCGGTGAGCTGCAGCGGACATTTCTGGCGCAGGTGCTGGCACAGGATCCAAAGCTTTTGTTGCTGGACGAGCCGACGAACCATCTGGATCTGATCTATCAGAAGCAGATTTTTGCGCTGATCGACACCTGGCTGCAGCAGCCGGGGCGTGCAGTTGTGAGCGTGGTGCATGATCTTTCGCTGGCGCGTGCGTTCGGGACCAGGGCACTGCTGCTCGACCGGGGAAAGCCTGTTGCACTGGGACGCGCGCAGGATGTGCTGAGCCCTGGACACCTGAATGCGGTTTATGGCATGGATGTGCCGGCATGGATGCGGCAGATGTATGCGCAATGGAACGAAGATTCGATATTGTGATATCATATTACGACAATAACGAATATAACGCTTGCGCGGCGGAGAGAAATCTGGTATGCTGATTACGCAAGCTGAAACGGACAGCTGCTGTACAAACAGATGCCGCGACCGTTCGTTCCTACATTTCCGGTCATCCTTTCTGACATAAAATAGTCTGGCGTTTTACAAAAAGCCCTCCTGCAAAACGGATGCGGGAGGGCTTTTGCATGGCCTGTGCGAATTTGACAATAACGAATAATAAAAAGAATAATTTGAAAATACAGAACGAAAGCTTGCGTCAATTGCCGCCTTTTGTTATAATACAACCATAGCGTTATATTCAAAGGAGGATAACCCATGGACGTGAAGAAATTATTTGCTTTGCTGCTTGCTGTGCTGATGGCCTTTTCCTGTCTGACAGCCTGCACAGCCCAGACACAGCCTGCGCAGCAGGATACAGCGCAGACCGAGACGCAACCGGACGAGCAGCCGGCGGAGCAGTCCGAGGAGCCGGTTGCGGAGCCTGAGGCTGAGCCGGAGGAGGAACCGGCACAGACCGTTGACGTTACCGACTCCCTTGGCCGTGTTGTGACGATTCCGGCAGAGGTGACGAGCGTGGCGCCGAGCGGAGCTGTCGCGTCTATGTTCCTGGCCTCCATTGCGCCGGAATACATGGTGACGATCAACGCAGAGCCCTCTGCGGCGCAGATGGCATATCTGGATGCGCGGCTGGCGGAGCTGCCCGCGACGGGCCAGATGTATGGCAGTAAGGCAAACCTTAATCTTGAGGCGCTGCTGGCCTCCGGCGCACAGCTTATTATTGACCTTGGCGACAAGAAGGACGATATGGCAGCCGACCTTGACGGCCTGCAGGAGCAGGTGGGCATCCCGGTTGTATTCATCGAGGCGGACCTGCCGCACATGGCAGATGCGTACCGCACGCTCGGCACGATTCTGAGCGGCAAGGCGGCGCGCGGTGAGGAAATTGCGGCGTTCGTGGATGAGACGGTTGCGATGGCTGAGGAAAACAGCGCAAAGATCCAGGATGACGAGCGCGTGTCCGTCATGTATACCTCCGGCGAGGATGGCCTTGGCACCAATGCCAAGGGCTCTGTCCAGGCACAGGTGCTGGATCTGGTGGGGGCAGAGAACGCCATCGTGGTTGAGGATGTCAGCAACAAGGGCGGCGGCAACATCATTAACCTTGAGCAGCTGTATACGTTTGACCCGGATGTGATTCTTTTTGCAGCCGGCAGTCTGTATGACACTGTGGCGCAGGACGAGGCGTGGAGCACGCTGCGCGCGGTACAGTCGGGAAGCTACTGCCAGATTCCGTCTGAGCCGTATAACTGGCTGTCCAATCCCCCGAGCCTAAACATGCTGCTTGGCGTATGGTGGCTTGGCAATCTGCTGTATCCGCAGTATTATGACTATGATATTGCGGCAAAGACGCAGGAGGCGTACAAGCTTCTCTGGAACGATGACCTGTCCGACGAGCAGGTACAGTCGCTGCTGGAGACAGCAAAGCTGCATGGATAATCCATAATTCATAAGCATAAAAACGGCAGAACCGGAAAACTCCGGCTCTGCCGTTTTATTTATTCGCGTTTGTGTCTGCAAGTGTGTCTGCCGCTGCGTTTTCCTGTTTTGTCAACTGGTTCAGCCTCTGGCGGCCCTATCTTTTCCGCCTTGCCGGAAAAGATGGGGGAGAAAAGGGGCGCTGGGTTACGTTTGATGCATACCGCTTCTGCATTCAGGCAAGAAGCGGATATGATAGAACTCATATCGCCCCAACACACTTCACCAGAGCCTTACTACGCGCCGCCCGTCATATCGGAATCAAATCTGACAGCAGTTGCAGTTTCATAGGTGCAGAAAATCCGTACTGCCAACAAAATTTGTCAGGCAGTACGGATTCGCATTGGACTTTCAATCCGCGCGGGAAAGATCCAGGAAAACCAAAGCGGTTTTCTTTGTCATGCTTTCTTTCTCGGAGAAGCGAGAAAGAAAGTATGAAGCGCTCTTTTTTAGGATTTCTTTTTCAGCGGAAGATCACTCACAACGGTTGCCCCAAGAATCAGCACTGCGCCGCAGATCCCACCCACGCTCAGCGGTTCCCGCAAAACCAGCGCAGACAGAAGCAGCGCAGTAATGGGATCAAGATAGCTCATGAGCGCAACGGTCTGCGCCGGGAGCTTGCCGAGGGCGCCAAAGTACATGGCGTAGGGCAGGCCGGTATGCACAATGGAGATGACAAGCAGCAGCGCGGCAGAGACAGGCTGCAGCTGCACACCGGCAAGCTCTCCGGTAACGAGCAGATACGGCACCATGACCGCACCGGCTGCGGCCAGCTGCACGATGGTTTTGTCGTAGGCATCAAGATCAGCCAGCTTTTTGTTGACGGCCATGACAGAGGCATACAAAACGGCTGCGCCGAGCCCGCAGGCAATGCCGGTGAGCGTCGTGTCGGAGCAGGCGCCGCCGTCCAGAACACCGGAGACGAGCACCATGCCGACGATGGCCAGAAGCACACAGAAAAGCTTTCTGCCGGTGAGCGGCTCATGGAAAAGCAGCGGCGAAACGGCAATGAGCAGAACAGGGGCCATGTAGTAGCAGAGTGTGGCCACGGCGACAGTTGTATAGCGGTAGGCCTCAAACAGGAGCATCCAGTTGAAGCCGATCATGACGCCGGAGATAAGAAGCAGCGGCAGGTGCGCCCGGATGGCGGCGTGATCCGGCTTTTTTCTGCGCAGGCGCTGCAAAAGGATGAGAAAGACACAGCCGAGAAGGCCGCGGCAGCAGGCAATGGCGGCGCTTGGCAGGTCGATGAGACGGCGCAGAAGGCCAATTGTGCCGAAGATGAGCATGGCGGCGGCTAAATCAAATTTTGTGCGGCGGTAAGAGGGGGTCTGCATAAAGAGCTCCTGTGTTATGACGCCTTGGGAATGAAGGCCAGATTGAGATCGACGCTGCCCTCGATGCCGTCGACGCTGCCGCTGCTGGTATACTGCCAGAGGGAGAAGTCGTAGGCAAAGGTAGGAGTGTCGTTATATTCAGCAAGCCAGAACACATAGTCGGTCAGGCTGGGAAGGTGCAGCTCCTCATAGCCGAAGCGCTGGTTGAAATACAGCCCGGCGCGATAGCCGGCGGCTTCGATGACAGAACAGAACGTGTCGGTTACGGTTGTCAGCGACGTCATATCCATGGCGTCGCTGCGCGCATCGGCTTCGACCGTTTCCCAGTCGAAGAAAACGGGGTAGGACAGGGAGCAGCCGCGGATCTTGTCCAGAACAAACTGCGCCTCCTCGCGCGCCTCCTGCTCGTCCATGGCCTGGGAGAAGAAATAGACACCGACGTCAAGCCCGGCGTCGATGGCGCCGGAAAGATTCTCGGAAAAATATTCATCCTCCTGGATGGCACCCTCGGTATAGCCCCGGTAGCCCACGCGCAAGATGGCGAAATCCACGCCGGCGGCGGCCACGGAGGGCCAGTCGATGGACTGCTGATGCGCGGAGACGTCAATGCCGACCTGGCTGGTCATATCGTCGGAGTCGTAGCGGATGAATCCTCCGTCACGGTGGAAGCAGGCGGGATCATATGTATTTTTGTCGGCAGCGGACTCCTGCAGCTGTGTATCCGCGGACTCGGACTGTGCAGAGTCTGCAGGCAGATCCTCTTTGGCGCTGACGGTTGCTTCTGCGCCATAGCTTAGAAAGCGGCTGATAAGCACAGACACACCAAGAAGAAGGATCACAGCTGCCAGCGCGATCAGGAGGATCGGCAGAAGCCGCGGCCTCTTTGTGCGATTTTTGGCGTTTGGCATAATAGGCTCCTTTGTATGCGGCGCAGCGGCCGCAGAGAATATGCGTGATTATAGCATATTTCGCGGTCAATGCCAAGCCAAACGTTGAAACAGAAAATTCGAAAAAGTTTGAAAAATCCTAAGAATTATGAACATCCGGGCGCACCGCTTGCCTTTTTGCGGGGGATATGCTATATTGTACAAGTTACAGACCGGAAACAGACCGCCAAAGGAGGCGCACGCATGGAGAACCCGGAACGCAGACAAAGCGATCAGCTGCTGGAGGCTCGGCGGCTGCGGCGGATGGAAAACAAGCGCAGGCTGCTGATGCGGCAGCGCACGCTGGCGATTGTGCTTGCGATTATTTTGATTTTATCCCTGATTTTGATTTTGCGCGGCTGCCGGAACCGCAAAGAGCACCCGGAGCTATACGCGAAAAAAGCAGATGAGATCACGCTGACGACGGAGCCGGACAGCGTTGTGACGATATCGGCGGTGGGCGATATCATGATGACGGACGAGCTGCTGGCCGATGCAAAGCAGACGGACGGCAGCTATGATTTTGCGGAGAATTTTGCGGCAATTTCCGGCTATACGATCTCGTCGGATCTGACGATCGGCAATCTGGAATGCAATTTCTGCGGCGCGCCGTATGCCGGCAAGCCGGACTATCGCGCGCCGGAGGCGCTGGCCTCCACGCTGGAGACGATTGGCTTTGATCTGCTGCAGACGGCCAACACGTATTCCATCCAGAATGGACTGTCCGGCCTGCAGAGTACGATCAGCTATCTGACAAACGCAGGGATCGACCACGCGGGAACGTATGCAAGCGAGGCTGAGCGCGCGCAGAACGGCGGCGTGGTGATAAAAAATGTCAGCGGGCTGAAGATAGCAATCATTGCCTATACCAAGGGGCTAGGCGGACTGCAGCTGCCGGAGGGCGCGGATTACGCGGTGGATCTGTTGTACAAGGACTACAGCACAGAGTATGAAAAGCTCGACACAGAGGCGATTATGAGCTCGGTTGATGCGGCGAAGGAGCTGAAGCCGGATGTGATTCTTGTGATGCTGCATTGGGGCAGCGAGGCGACGCTGGAGGTTACAAAGACGCAGGAATCGATGGCAAAGCAGCTGTTTGAGCGCGGCGTCGATGCAATTATCGGCTCACACAGTCATCTGGTCGGGAAGATGCAGACCATGGAGGTCACGACGACCGACGGCAAGCAAAAGACCTGCTTTGTGGCATACAGCCTCGGTAATTTCTTCTCCAGCCAGACGAGCAGCTACGCGTCCGGGTGCGAGGACTCTGTGATTCTGAACCTTCAGTTCACCAAGAACGGGGAAACGGGCGAGACATCGCTGACAAACGTGAGCTATACGCCGCTGTATATCATGAAAAATGATGATCCGGCACAGACGTGCCAGTATGAGATTTTACCGATCCGGACGGCCATTGCATCCGGACTGTTCCCGGATGATACGCAGACGCTGACGGAGGCAATCAGCCGTCTGCGGACGAGAACAGAGTCAGATTTTGACTCCGGACGATAAGACAAAGAGCCAGAAGGATGGTCCTGTGCGGACTGTCCTTCTGGCTCTTTGTTATGGTTCCAGCAGCGGGGGCAGAAGCACCTGCCAGGCTGTCAGCAGGCGATCCAGGCTCCAGGCTGCGTTGGCAGGACTGGTGGAGGGCAGCTTTTTTGCCTCGATGCCGGTGAGCGGCTGCTGATACCGGCAATACAACTGGTAGGAGGCTGTGCCATTGCAGAAAATCTGCCGGATATCTGCGCCCTGCAGAATGGGACCAAGATCTGTCGGCTGTGCGTTGCGGATGGAGCTGTCGCTGGAGCCGGTGATTTCGCAGCTGGAAATGGTATCCCAGAGGGCAATCCGGTGCGAAAGGAGCATGGCGCGCTTTTCCTCCACGCTCTGCGGGCAGGGGCAGCCAAGGACGGCAGATAAAACGCGCCAGAAGCGGTTCTGCGGGTGTCCATAGAAAAACATGGCTTCCCGGGATTTGACGGAGGGGAAGGAGCCGAGAATCAGAATGCGGGAGCGTGCGTCCCAGACTGGGGCAATGGGGTGGATGATATGTGTAGGTCCAGCCATAAAAGTCACCTTTTGAAGGAGGTTTGCGGCATGCACCGCAGAGCTTATTGTAGGCGCGCGGGGAGCAAAAGTCAACGGCTGCGCGCAGAGGGCAGGAGTGAACACAGGCTCTGCGGCAGGCAGCGTCTGGCTGCGCCGGTCAGGCAGGAAAGAAGCGTGTACGATGCGGAAAACATGACGGCGCGCAGCGCAAGAAGGGGCCATGCGTCCGGGACGGAGGCAAGGGAGGCAATGGCAGCGGCACCGGCGGTACACAGCAGCACGCGCGCCAGCGCATCAAGAGGCAGGCGGCAGCCGCTGACAAGCAGCAGGCGGCGGAGACTGAGCGCAAAATTCAGGATGTGGGTGGCGGCAAAGGTGAAAATGTAGCCGCGAAGGCCCCACCGGGGCAGAAGCACAAAAAGAAAGACAACATCGAGCGCGGAGGTGAGCGTATTATAACGGACAATGGAAATCTGCTGCGACAGCCCCTTGAGCATGCCGTCCACAAGCACGTCCATATATAGGATCAGAATAAGCGGGGAGAACATGCGCAGAAGATCGCCGGCTGCATCGCTGCGGTACAGGAGGGCCGTCAGCGGTGCGGCCAGGCAAAACAGCAGGCCGGCAATGAACCCGCAGAACAGAAGACCTGCCTGCAGGCACTGCGTGGCAACGGAAGAAAGGCGTGTCAGGTGCCCCTGCGCGCGGCAGGCGGCAAGCTCCGGGATCAGCAGATCAATGAGCGCATATAAAAGCGCGGCCGGGCACATAAGGATCGGAAAGACCATGCCGGTAATGGTGCCGTAGGCAGCCATGGAGCTCTGGCGCGCAGCGCCAGACTGCATAAGCCCCCAGGGGATGAGAAACTGCTCAAGCACGCGCAGCGCTGCGCGAAGATAATCGCTGAGCGCAAGCGAGCTGGCCAGCTGCCGGACGCGGCGTGCCATGCGGCCCGGGGCGGGTTCGGAAGCGCGCCCGTCGGCACGGCGATACTGGGCGTACAGCATGGCAGCGGCGGCGCACGACGCGAGAAGATCTCCGCCGAGAAGCGCAAGGCAGGCACTGACGGTATCCCCGGCGGCAGCGCGGAGCAGGAAAAAGGTCAGGACAAAGCAGACAATGCGCTCTGATGCGTCGATGGCGGTCAGACGCAGAACCTGCCCGGTGGCGGTGAAGTAGCCGCTCAGGACGAGATTGACGCAGCTGACGGGCAGAAGGCCGGCGGCAAGGCGCAGACAGACGGCCATCTGCGGCTCATGCAGAACGCTGCGGGCCAGCCATGGCGACAGAAGAAACAGAGCTGCTGCAGCCAGAAAGGAGGCAAGCAGCGTCCAGCCCAGGCAGCAGTTGACGGCGCTTCGGACGCCGGCGGGGCGGCGGCAGCCGTGCTCTTCTGCGGCAAGGCATGTCACCGTGACACGCGCGCCGGCAAGGCCCAGCGTGAGGGCAAACGAAAGTACGGACAGCACAAGCTGAATGAGGCCCAGGCCCTCCGCGCCGACATAGCCGGCAAGATATGCCTGAAAGAGCATGGACAGAAGCCGAAGCAGCAGCGCGGCAGATGTCAAGAGGAGTGTATTTTTGAAAATCAGTCGTCCGGAGAACAAAAAATCACCTTCCGCTCCAGTCTATGGAGCGGAAGGTGCGGATATGAGAGGGAAATTATTTGAGTTGGAAGGTGTAGTAGACAGCACCGATCAGCTCGACAGCAATTGCGGCAAACATGGCGTAGTAGGCAACGCCGGCACCGAAAATGAGGCAGGCGACCAGCACAACAGCCCAGAGCACGCATGTGAAATAGAACAGGAGCGGGTTGAAGCTGGCCGGGAACACGCGCAGCGTGCGGCCAAACAGCTGCAGCTCTCCGCGGGATCTGGAGCAGCGGAACGTGACAAATGCAATGGCAAGGAGCACGAGAGCCAACGCGATGCTGCCGATGATGCGGTTGGCGCGATAGGCCGTGTGGGCAATCAGATAAAAGACGACGCCCGCAGAAGCCGTAGCCAGCGAGAAGGTGAAAAACTCGGAACGGTACAGCTGCCAGACCATGTACAGGCAATAGACCAGCGCATGCAGCAGATAGATGGCGATCATATTCCCCGTCCAGAAGGTGCGCAGGATCGTGAACGAGACGGCCAGCAGCGCGGACGCGGCAGCGCCATAGCGCAGAAGCGTCTTTGCCAGGTGAGGCCTGCAGACAAACTGTGCAGCAAGGCAGCCGGCCAGCAGCACATAGAACACGATGCCCAAGGTGCCGAATACGCCGTAGAGCGCCTCAAAGCCGCCGAGTGTGCTGTAGTAGCCGGCAAGCTTCCAGAAGCCGAGAATCACGAGGATCATGAGCGCAAATGCGGCGGGAACTTTATACACGACGGACTGGCTGCCCGTCTTTTTGACTGCGGTGTTGTTTTTTGTCATAACGTCCTGTCCTTCTATTGAGAATACTTCAGTCGAGCGCGCCGGAGGCATAGAGTACGGCGCTCAGCGCGCATAACGGTGCGGTTTCGCAGCGCAGGATCCGGGGGCCGAGCGAGCAGATCTGCATCTGGCTCTGCTGGGCGAGGGAAACCTCTGCCTCGCTGAAACCGCCCTCCGGGCCGGTCATAATGGAAACGGTCTGAAAGCAGGCGCTGCCGATTGCGGCACGCAGCGGCAGTGTCCGCTCGTTTTCGTAAGGGAAAAGAGCAAGGTCACATGCGGCGGCACGCTGGACGGCGGCTGCAAAGGAATCGAGTGCCAGCACCTGCGGAATCCGTCCGCGGCCGGACTGTGCGGCGGCGGAGGCGGCAATTTTCTGCCAGCGGTCGAGCTTTTTACCAAGGGAAGCGGCATCCGGCCGGGAAACGCAGCGGGAGGAGGGAAAAGCGACAATCTCGTATGCGCCAAGCTCGGTCGCCTTCTGAATGACATGCTCCAGCTTGTCCGCTTTGGCAAACGCCATATAGACGCTGCAGCGGACAGAAGGCTCGGATGCGGAGGCAGATGCATGCTGGATGACCAGGCAGACCTGGCCGGCGGAGATGTCGGAGATGGTGCAGCTGTAGTCGGTGCCGCAGCCGTCGCAGACAGTGACGCTGTCGCCGGGCCGCAAGCGAAGCACCCGGGCATGTGCAGCGTTTTCGCCAGTAAGCGTCAGAAAGTTTTCCTGAATGTCACTGTGCGGAATAAAGAATTTCGGCAAACGGATCTCCTGCCTTCCTCGCATACATACGAATTGTATTATATCAGATAGGAACGCGAATCGCAAGTAAAAAAGTATGGGAGAAGACGCTAAAATGGAAAGAAAAGTCTTGACAAATATGGAAGTGTTGAGTATAATAATCGAGCAATTGAAAATTGTACGCGAGAGTGCTGGAATAGGTAGACAGGCACGTTTGAGGGGCGTGTGGCAACCGTCGTGTGAGTTCAAGTCTCATCT
>CAKUAM010000010.1 GCA_934636305.1 uncultured Oscillospiraceae bacterium | reverse complement strand
GCAGGTGCTCTCCCAGCTGAGCTAACCTTCCGTTCCATCAAGCCGCATCTCTCAGCGACGTGTGTATTATAACGGCCGAAGTGCAAAATGTCAAGCACTATTTTTTATTTTCTCATATTTTTATCAGAGCCGCTTATACCGGCTGCAGCTCCATGCTTGTAAACACCGCACTGGCTATGGTATCATAGGCTCCGCCGGATCCCTCCGGCGCGCTGAAGGTCAGCGCATAGCAGCATCCGCCGTCACATATCACCCTCGCGCGGTACACGCGTCCGCCCTCGTCCGTGCTGGCATACCACGCAAACTGCCAGACGGGCCTGCCATCACTTGTCCCCTCATAGACATGCAGCGCCTGCTGGTCAAAGCCAGACAGCTGCCGCACCGCCTGCTCCTGCGTGGCTGCGGAAAGCACCTGTGTCGTAATCTCATATCCGCCGCCGGGCTGCGCATACAGGCGTTTGCTGCCCCGGTCAGAGAATACCTCCTCCACTGCATCATCCGGCAGCTCCACCGCAATCTCATATCCGGCTGCCTCCGGCGCGCCGCAGCAGTCGTCGCCTATCGTCTCCCACACGGTCTGCCTCGCACACGCGCTGAAAAGCAGAGCCCCCATACATGCAGCTGCTACAATACACAGCCCTTGCTTCATCATACCCTGACCGCCTCCATCACAGAAAGGAAATTCTTATGCTTGTTCCTCTGCTCCTAATGAATGCAGCCGGTTTTCTGATTATGCTGCTGGACAAAATATTTGCCCGTCGTCACATGCGCCGCGTGCCGGAGGCCGTTCTTCTGGCATTCGCCGCATGCTTCGGCAGCGCCGGTGTACTGTCCGGGATGTATGTGTGTCACCACAAGACACGAAAGCCGCTTTTCACGGTCACAGTGCCGCTTCTGCTTGTTCTGCAGGGCGCATGCATCTATCTGCTCTTTCGGTAGCTTATTGGCGCAGCTTGCGTTTATTGCCCTTGGCGTCGACGATATAGGTGTTATCAAGCTGCGAACGCAGATCTCCCACCACAGAGTCGATATACGCCCGCCGGAGCTTCGCCCGCTCCTCATTTTCCTCCGGCGTCAGCCCCACGGTTTTCGCCTTGTGAGCCAGCTCATTGATACGTGCAATATCCTCTTTTTTCATAATGCTGTCGTCTCCTTACAGGAATCTGATGATCTCAATGGAAATGCGTCCCTTTTTCGTGCTGCCGCCGACGGTTTCCAGCCGGATCTTGCCAAGGCCGCGGATCGTAATGGTGTCGCCCTCTGCGACCGCGCGGTCCCCCTTCATGCACGGCGCATAATTATGCTCGCACTTGCCTGCAGCAATATAATCCGCCGCCTTCCCACGGCTGATGGAGAAGCCGGAGGACACAACGCCGTCAAGCCGCAGCGACGACACTGTATCGCGCACAGTTTTGACCTTCTGCTCCGGCACAAAAATATCCTGCAGCGCAATGGGCCCGGTGTGCAGCCTTGTGCGGCCGGCGCTTGTGAAATTCTGCAGCAGATATGGCAGAATCTCCCGCGTTACGAGAAAATCACAGCTGCCTTGTGACACATAAATATCACCAATGGTCTCCCGTTTAATGCCGCAGCCCATCAGCGCGCCAAGAAAATCCCGGTGCGTCAGCGCATCCGCCTCGTAAAAGCTTGCGCGCACAGCCGCGACCGGGCTGTCCTCCCCGTACAGCCAGCTCTCATCATAATAGTCCGGCACATAGCAGCAGACCTCACGTTCCGCGGTCGGCACGCCGCCGAAAAAGAGAAATTCACTGCCGCGCAGCACCTCCGCTGCAAGCATCTGCTCGCGCTTGGACAAAAAGCCGGTAGAGGCTGGAATATTGCGTGACTGCGCCGTGGTGATGCGCTCATAAACCTTTGCCAGAAGGATCTCATCCTCCCGGCTTTGCGCAATGCGCGCAATCTGCTCCCGTTTCTCCATGCATTCATCTCCATTTCGTCTGTATTGTACCAGTATGCCGCAAAAAATGCAATCCCACTTGGATTTTCCGCAAAAACCAGGTATACTATCTGCAAATACGGATTCCAAACTATGATCCAAGAGGTTTTCCATATGAAGGTTCTCATTCTCGGCGGCGGTGCCAGCGGCCTGATGGCCGCGTTGTCCGCCGCACAGGATCCCGGAAACACAGTCACAATTCTTGAGCGGCAGTCGCGTGTCGGGCGCAAGCTTCTTGCCACCGGCAATGGCCGGTGCAATCTCACCAATACCGATCTTTCTCTCACGCACTACCACGGCCAGTCCCCTGCCTTTGCGCAGGCAGCGCTCACACGCTTTGACGGCAGACAGACGCTGGAGTTTTTCCATGCGCTCGGTCTTTTGACCGTTGCAGAGTCCTCAGGCCGCGTATACCCGCTCTCCGATCAGGCCAACAGCGTGGTCGACGTGCTGCGCTTTGCCGCGCAGCAGACTGGCATCACGGTGGTCTGCGGCTTTGACGCGCAGGGCGTCCGGAAAAAAGCGCGCGGCTATCAGGTCACAGGTGCGGATGGTCAGGGTTATTTTGGGGACCGGCTTATCGTCGCCTGCGGCGGCTGCGCCGGCAAGGCGCTCGGTGGCACGATGTCCGGCTATGAGCTTTTGTCCCAGCTGGGCCACACGCGCACGCCGCTGCACCCGAGTCTCACGCCTATCCGCACTGACACTGCCGCGATCCGCGGGCTCAAGGGCGTGCGCGCCGATTGTCTGCTGCGGCTGCGCATCGATGGCAGGACCGCCGGGCAGGACGCCGGTGAGCTGCAGTTCACCGAAACCGGTGTCTCCGGCCCTGTGGCATTCACGCTCTCCCGGCAGGCTGCGCAATCGCAGCAGGCCGAGCTGCTGCTGGACTTTTTGCGCGGGTATTCTTCGCAGGAGGTGCTTGCGCTGCTTGCCGTGCGGCAGCACGCATTCGGTCAGCTGCCTGCAGAGGAGCTTCTGGCCGGTATGCTGCATCCTCGGCTCGGGAAAACGCTCTGCCATGCCTGCGGTCTTTTTTCGCAGCCCATCGCGGAGCTGTCTGCACAGACGCTGCATACTGTCGCAGAGCGCATAAAATATTTTCCGCTTCAGGTGACCGGAACCTCCGGCTTTGAGAGCGCCCAGGTCACAGCCGGCGGCATCCAGACCGCGCAGTTCCGCGCCGATACACTTGAAAGCCGGTTGGCTCCCGGCGTGTTCGCCTGCGGCGAGGTGCTGGATATTGACGGCGACTGCGGCGGATATAACCTGCAGTGGGCATGGTCCTCCGGCTTTGTCGCAGGAAAACTTGGAAAACAGGAGGACTTGTAATGATCCGGATCCGTGATATTTCTCTGCCGCCGGACGGCGACATGGCAAAGCTTGTGCAGGCTGCCGCCCGGCAGCTGCGCATCAGCCCCAACGATATCAAGCAGCTTGATCTGCGCCGCCGTTCTGTCGACGCGCGGAAAAAGAATGACGTGCGCATCATCTATACTGTCGACGTAGCCATCAAGGGCCGCGAGGATAAGGTTCTGAAGATGGCCCACTGCCCCCGGGCCAGCCTGGCGCGCGATTGCGCGTATCACGTGCCGCACGCGCCGCACATTCCGGACAGCCGCCCCGTCATCGTCGGCTTCGGTCCGGCGGGCATGTTTGCCGCGCTGGTTCTGAGTATGGCGGGGCTGCGCCCGATTGTGCTTGAGCGCGGTCAGGACGCTGCCGCCCGCCATGAAAAGGTGCAGAAATTCTGGCAGACGGGAGAGCTGGACCCGGACTGCAACGTGCAGTTCGGCGAGGGCGGCGCCGGCACCTTCTCGGACGGCAAGCTCAACACCGGCGTTAAAAACGAGCGCATCGGCTGGGTGCTGGAGCAATTTGCCGACGCAGGCGCAAGCGCGGATATCCTCTATGACGCCAAGCCGCATATCGGCACGGACGAGCTTGTCACTGTCGTACAGAATTTGCGCGAAAAAATTCTCCACTACGGCGGTGAGGTTCGCTTTGGCGCAAAGCTCACAGGTTTTAGCATGCAGGATGGCCGCGTCACAGGCGTTCAGGTACACACCGCACAGGGGGATTACACGCTTGCCTGCTCAGCCGTGCTGCTTGCCATCGGCCACAGCGCACGCGACACGTTCACCGCTCTGCATGACGCCGGCATCCCCATGGAGCCGAAGCCCTTCTCCATGGGCGTGCGGATTGAGCATCCGCAGCGCCTGATCAACGAGAGCCAGTACGGCCCGTTCGCCGACGCCCCCGGGCTTGGCGCAGCGGATTATAAACTGAATGTCAAACTGCCGGACGGCACCTCCGCCTATACCTTCTGCATGTGCCCCGGCGGCAGCGTCGTCGCCGCCGCGTCGGAGCTTGGCGGTGTGGTAACAAACGGCATGTCGTGTCACGCACGCGGCGGGAAGAATGCCAACGCCGCGCTGCTTGTCACGCTCGCCCCCAGCGACTTCCCCGACAGCTCCGTACTTGGCGGCATGCACTGGCAGCAGCAGCTCGAGCAGGCAGCCTTCCTTGCGGGCGGCAGTAATTACCACGCGCCCGCACAGCTGGTCGGCGATTTTCTGGCAGGCAGAGCCTCTCACACGCTTGGCGGCGTGCAGCCGAGCTATCGCCCCGGCGTTACGCTCTGCGATCTGCATGCGGTCCTGCCGCCGCGCATCACCTCCGTTCTGGAGCAGGCGCTGCCGGAACTGGACAAACGGCTGCATGGCTTCGCCGCGCCGGACGCCGTCCTGACCGCACCGGAAACCAGAAGCTCCTCTCCTGTGCGCATTGTGCGCGGGGAAAACCGGCAGTCGGCGCTGCAGGGGCTGTATCCCTGCGGCGAGGGCGCGGGCTATGCCGGCGGCATTATGTCCGCCGCCATTGACGGCATGCTCTCTGCAGAGGCGTATATTGCCGCGCTGTAAAATACGGCAGGCCCCGGTCGATGACCGGGGCCTGCCGTCAGCGTGTCGAAAAAGTTTTTTCGACACGCACAGTCTCACATTTATTTCTCAGAATGCCGCCACAGCAGCCTTTTCCGCTGCCAGCGCAGCCTGATACTGCGTAAGATAGCGGTCAAAGCCCGCCTCATCAGCCGCATCGGGCGCAAGCGTCGTGCGCGCGACACCGGCAAAGACGTCGTTCTCCAGGAAGTCCTCCAGCGACTGCCCCTCTGCCTTGCGCACCATATACGCGGCCAGCAGCGCCATACCGTACGGGCCGCCCTCACCGGCAGATGCCATGCAGGTCACCGGTGCATGGCAGGCAGCGGCCATATACTTCTGCCCGACAACCGGCGTTTTGAACAGGCCGCCGTGGCCGGTCAGCGAATCGATGGCTACATGCTCCTTCGCCAGAATGTCCATACCGATCTTCAGCGTAGCCATCGTGGCATACAGCTGCGAACGCAGGAAGTTTGCCAGCGTGAAGCTGCTGTCCGGGCGGCGGACGACCATCGGCCGGCCCTCGTCCAGATGCGTGACGCCCTCACCCGCCATATAGTTATACGTCAGCACGCCCGCGCAGTCTGTGTCGCCCTCCAGACTCTTTTCATAGAGCTTCGTGTACAGCTCCCCCGTGGACACCTCCGCCCCGAAAAGCGCCGCTGTCTCACGCAGGACGCCGACCCACGCATTCATATCGTTCGTGCAGTTGTTGCAGTGCACCATGGCGACGGCCTTGCCGGTCGGCGTGGTGACAAGATCAATCTCCGGATAGACCGCCGAAAGGGGCCGCTCCAGCACGACCATGGAAAAAATGGACGTACCGGCAGAGACATTGCCTGTGCGCGGCGCGACCGCATTCGTTGCCGTCATACCCGTGCCGGCGTCGCCCTCCGGCGGGCAAAGCGGGATTCCCGCCGGCAGCAGGCCGCCAAGGTACGCCGCGCCGGTGTCCGTCAGGCTGCCGACCTGTTCGCCCGCGACCCTGACCGCGGGCAGCACCGTGCGGATATTCCAGCCAAAGCCGTATTTTGCAACCAGCGCATCAAACTTCTGCAGCATGCCCTCGTCATAGCAGAGCTTCTCACTGTCAATGGGGAACATTCCGGACGCCTCGCCGATGCCGATGGCGTTCACACCGGTGAGCATATAGTGGACATAGCCCGCCAGCGTCGTAATATGGGCAATATTTTTGACATGCGGCTCGCCATTGAGAACCGCCTGATACAGATGCGCAATGGACCAGCGCTGCGGAATATTGAAGCCAAACAGCTCCGTCAGCTGCGCGGCAGCCTCCGCGGTGATGGTGTTCTGCCACGTGCGGAAGGGCGTCAGCAGATTCCAGTTCTCATCGAACGCCAGATAACCGTGCATCATCGCTGAGACGCCCATGGCCGAAATCCCGCCCGGCAGCTCGCCAAGACCGGCGATAGCCGCGCGCAGGCCCTTCTGCACCTCGTCAAGGTGATACGTCCACACGCCGTTTTCCAGACTGCTTTTCCACGTGTAATCGCCGCTTGCGGCAATATGGTTATCCGCGCCGACAAGCACGGCCTTGATCCGGGTCGAGCCAAGCTCCAGACCCAGGCTCAGCGTATTGTTGTTTGTCATATTCTGCGCTCTCCTTTGCATCCGGTGTTGATCCAATTCTGAATATATCGTAAGCTGCGGCAGAGAGCTTGTCAACCATTATTTGCATATCTGCTGGCAAAACGGTGCATGATGTGCTATACTGGCTACAAAATGAACCTGAAAGGGAGGGTACCCATGGCAGACTGCATTGCCTTTCCCGCGCAGCCGGAGGAGCCGGCTCTGCACAGCATGACCCGCGATGAGCTGCAGGAGCGTCTGCAGGAGCTGCAGGCACAGATTGCCGATCTTGACTCGCGCGAACCGGAGGATCTGATGAGCAAGCGGCACGAGGGCTGGGCCGAGCGGCATGAGGCGCTGGAGGATCTGGCGGACGATGTGATGGAGCGGCTGGACGAACTGGCAGAGGAATCATAATCTACATCTGCGGCAGGAGGCTGATCGGCCTCCTGTTTTGCTTCTGCCAGAGGCGATATCTCAACAGTTTCTTTTCCAAACGGTAAGGGACGGGTCATACTTTCTTTCTCGCCGCTCCGAGAAAGAAAGTATGGCGCGTCAGAAACGGTCACGACGGAACGAGCCACCGCAAGCGATGGCTCTAATCCTCTGTGCCCGCTTCTTCCTTTCCAAACCGCAAACGCTTCGCTGGTTTGCGGTTTGGAGCCTGAGGGGATTCTGATTTCCCCCGGACCCTCGTCGGAATCAAAGCTTATGAAACGAAGCCTTACAGAGCAAGGCTTCTTATTCTATCGCTTTGTTCCTCCTCTTGCGATGCAGACCGCAGGCTGGGTCTGCATCGCAGAAACCCCTTCGGTTTTCTTGGATCTTTCCCGCGCAATGTCGGCACATCTAAGACACGTATCGTCCACATCGGCCCGAAGTTGGCGTACACAGCAAACAGGCACCCCGAAGGGTGCCTGTTTGAAAATCTGATCATTACTTGCCAACCGTAAACGAACCATCTGTATTCTCGGTAACCGTATACCCAGCCGGGACAAATGCCTTGAACTCATCCAGCGCCAGGCCGCTGTTCTTAAACGTACCGCCCTTGATAACGAGCGTCGCACCGCCATCATCGACAGGATTGACAACATTCCCATCACGATAGCAATATACAGCGATCTTGCCATCCACAGTGCCCGACATGGTCTCATCAAACACAACATGGGTGCCTTCTTCCTTATAAGAAGCGTTCTCCCAGTGCATGACGTCAAGCGCATATTCATTACTTCTTGCAGTAATATTGGTTTTACCCTTAATAATCACATTGCCGCAATTGGAGGAAATAACATAACTGGTTCCACTAGAATTACCTGCGGTATCATTTGCTTCTGACATATCGAGCGTACAGCTGTCAATTGTGAGATTGCTGTAATTCTGGATCAGAATCGCAATATTATGATCCGCATTGTCTCCATGGTTTGCCTTATAGGTACCGTTCTTCAACGTGACGGTAGAACCCTGAAGCAGCTGCATACCATTGGTCGTCGTATTTGCTGATCCTTGACCATAAGAAACACCAACGGTATTCCCGTTCATATCCAAAGTAAAGGTGTTTCCCTTGGCAGTCACGATACCGGAGGTTTTATCCATACTCTTTGTAACCGTCACAACAACATTCTTATTTCCTGCTGTTGCAAGCTCCGCAACTGCATCTGCAATCGAAGCAGCGTCAGAGACAGTCTTAGGATACGTTGCACCCCCATCGTAGGTATTATTCTCGCTGTCGAACTCAGCCGTCTGCTGTGTTGCTACAACTGTAATTGCAATGCCATCGATGGACTTATTCATATAGTCGTTGCCCGCTGTCTCCTGCATGTGACCGGAGATCGTCAGCGTATCTGCATCATCCTTCTGCAGCAGATAATATTCGCCAAGTGCCTCGCTCGAGTCAGTACTGTCATTTTTTATCGTCCAGGTAATGACCTTGTTCAGCTCTGCGTCACCCTTGATACCGGAAATGACGATTTTATACTTGAGCGCCAGATTGCCGTTGTTGCGGATACGCAGCTCCGGCAGGTTGTACGTGCAGCCCGGCTCCCAAAGAATCTCATCTGCTTCTCTGCCATCAAAGGTTTTGAAGGTTAGAGTCTCACCTTCGGCAGAAACCCATGTTTCCTTTCCGTCTTTTATCGTTTTCATCTCCAGTGCAACATCCAGCTTACCAGACTGAATCTTGTTGACCTTCGCGCTGGCCGTGTCGGTGAACCAGGCAAACGTGGTGCCGACGAGCATGGTGACGCACAGAACCATGGCCAGAATGCTTGCCAGCAGAGCGCCCTTTGTGACAGTTTTCTTTTTCATGTGTTTGCAATCCTTTCTCTTTTTTCCGCCATGCAGAGGCCATTGTTTTCTTCCAAAGAAGAAAACATGCACCCGGGTGCATCGCGTTCTGGATGGCTTCAGTATAGCACATCCGATTCCGCTTTTGTTAAAAACTGCAAAAAAAGCAATTCTGACTGCGAAAAAAGCAAAAAACGGGGCTGCCGGGGCGCATAGTCTCCGACAGCCTCGCTGATTTTTACGACACAGAATCCACGAATCGCATAAATGCCTGCTGCCCCTCCGGCGTGCATTGATAAACGCCCGCGTCCTCCAGCACCTGCATGAACACCCTGCCGACCTCCTGCTGCAAAATGCCCTCAGCATTCTCCGGCGTGAAGGTATATTCGCGCAGCAGCTGCCCGGCCCAGTCGGCATGCTTTTCCAGTGCCGCGTCGCTGCGCAGATCACGCCCGGCCAGAATGGCGTCCTTCAGCTGCGCCAGCTCCGCGTCAAGCCGCGACGGCAGCACCGCCAGACCCATGACCTCAATCAGGCCGATGTTCTCTTTTTTAATATGATGCAGCTGCTCGTGCGGGTGATAGAGCCCCAGCGGGTGCTCCGGCGTGGTCAGATTGTTGCGCAGGACAAGATCCAGCTCAAACTGCTCCCCCCGGCGGCGCGCAATGGGCGTGATGGTGTTGTGCGGCACGCCGTCCGTCTCGGCAAAGATCATGGCCGCCTCGTCGGTATAGCCGCGCCACGCCGCAAGAATTTTCTCCGCCAGCTGGCACAGACGCGCCGGCTCCGCGCCGGTCAGGCGCAGCACCGACATGGGCCACCGGACAATCCCGGCTGCAATATCGTCAAAGCCGGCAAAGCGCACCGGCAGCCCGACCGGGGCTTTTTCCATGGCAAAGGTATAGTGCCCGCCCTGGAAATGGTCATGGCTGAGGATCGAGCCGCCCACAATCGGCAGATCCGCGTTCGAGCCGAGGAAATAGTGCGGGAACTGCTCTGTAAAACCAAGCAGGCGGCGGAACGTTGCGCCCGAAATACGCATGGGCGTATGCTCGGCATTGAGCACGATACAGTGCTCATGATAATAGATATACGGCGAATACTGCAGATACCACGCGCCGCCGTCCAGCGTCAGGGGGATGATACGGTGGTTCTGTCTGGCCGGATGGTTCATGCGCCCGGCGTAGCCCTCGTTCTCGGCGCACAGCGCGCACCTGGGGTAGCCGGACTGCGGCGCGTTCTTCGCCGCAGCGATGGCACGCGGGTCCTTCTCCGGCTTGGAAAGGTTGATGGTGATATCCAGCGTGCCATATTTGCAGTCATATGTCCACTTTTTGTCCTTTGCAATGCGGTCGCGGCGGATATAATTGGTGTCCTGGCTGAACTGATAGAACCAGTCTGTCGCCGCGCGCGGCGAGACGGCATACAGCGTGCGGAAGCTCGTGCGGACCTCGTGCGGCGCGGGCGTCAGCACGCCCATGAGCTTCGTGTCAAAAAGATCGCGCGCCACCTGATTATCCTCGCATACGCCGCGGTCAACCGCGTCCTGCGTCAGTACCTGCAGAATCTCTGCCAGCGGCGCATCGGCCGGCTGCGCCGCCTCGTCGCAGCTGTCAAGCTGCAGCATCTCAAGCACCCGGTTCCGGCAAAACATCCGGTCATCCGCCTGCATAAGCCCGGTACGCTCTGCATACCGGCACAGCGCAGAAATATAAGAATCCAGCATCGGTATATACCCCTTTTATCAAGTTTCCTTCATTATACAGGCTTCTACCCCTGGACGCAAGCCCAACATCCGCCTTGCATCTGGCTGCAGATGTGATAAGATAGAGACACAGAGAAAAGGAGGGCCTGCACATGCACTGTCCCGGATTTGCGGAGGGGGTTGAGCTCTCCTATACCGGAAAAGCTGTCCACCTGACAACAAACGATGCGCTGATGCAGTATCTACGGCAGAAGGGCAACGGCTCCATGCCGCTCAGTCAGGCTATTCTGGCCGACTACGCCGACACTTTCGGCCAGCCCCTGCGCATCACCGCCCGCTCCATGGCTACGGAGCTGCTCATCCACGCGTATCTTGACGGCGTGTTCGCCCGTTGGGTCGCGTTCGGGAAAAAGCATCCCGGCGGAAACTTTCTGAAAACAGCCGAGCGGCTGAAAAATGCCACCGCCGTCATCGACATGGGTGAGCGCAGCGTGGACACGAACCGCTGGATATTTGATCTGCTGTCTCCCGGCTATGGCGTGCTTTGCGCGCTGCTGGGCAGCCGCGCATAAGGAGCTTCTATGCAGCCACTGACACAAAAACAAGATCTGACCCTGACGCCGCCATCCGACGGCGACTTTCTTGCCGCACGGGAGCGGCTGCTTGCCGCGCTGCCGGAGGGCACACGCCTGCCGCTTTCCACGCTGCAGCGGCTGTACCCCACGCTGCACGCGTCAGACTACCACATCACCGTGACGCTCTGCCCGGCAGAGGCCGGATGGGACGTGGTGCGCGTGGAGCCTGGCGACACGACCGGCACGCTCTATGGCATGTGTCTGGACATCGGCAGCACGACCATGCAGCTGGAGCTTGTGGAGCTTCTGTCCGGCAGCGTCTGCGCCAACGCCGCCTGCACGAACAGCCAGACGCAGTTCGGCGCAAATATTCTTGACCGTATCCTCGCCGTGAAGGAAAACCCGGAAACGCTGCACACCCTGCAGCAGCTGACGCTGCAGGACATCCGCGCCATGATGGACGCGTGCTTCCGGCAGTCCGGCATCGCGCCGGAGGCCATCTCCGCGCTCACGGTCGGCGGCAACACCACCATGATGCACTTTTTCCTCGGCTGTGACCCATGGCTCGTGTTCCAGCACCCGTATACGCCAGTATTCTTTGATCCCGGCCCCGTGCGCGCCGCGGAGCTGGGCCTTCCCATCGCGGGCAATATTTTCTGTATGCCGGCCATCGCCAATTATCTCGGCGGCGATATTACAGGCGGCCTTCTTGAGACGGATCTTGACACCCGGGAAGATCTGGCGCTGTTTCTTGACATCGGCACCAACGGTGAGCTGGTACTCGGCTGCAAGGACTTCCTGCTCATGGGCGCAGGCGCGGCCGGCCCCGCGCTGGAGGGCGCCGTCAGCAAATCCGGCATGCGCGCCGAGCCCGGCGCAATCTGCTCCGTTAAAATCGATCCGGACAACCGCCTGCACTATGAAACCATTGGCGGCCTCCCGCCAAAGGGCATCTGCGGCTCCGGCATTCTGGATCTGATTGCGGAGGGCTTTCTGTCCGGCTGGATTGACTCCGCCGGAAATCTGCAGAAGGGCGCCAGCGCCTGCATCCGTGACGTCTGGGAGGACGAGAGCCAGCGCAACGTTCCCGCGATCATCTACGCCTACAGCGGCAATGTCCCCCTGTATTTCACGCAGGACGACATCGGCGAATTTCTTACCTGCAAAGCCGCCGCGCACACCATGGTTGCCACGCTGCTGGAAAGCGCAAACGTCCGTCCAGACGAAATCGGCACGTTTTATCTTGCCGGGGGCTTCGGCACGCACTATAATCTCGAATCCGCCATCACGGTCGGACTCTACCCCGATATGCCGCGGGAAAAATTCAAAATTCTCGGCAATTCTTCACTTGCCGGGGCCCGGCATCTGCTTCTGGACGGGCAGTGTCTGCACCGTCTGGCGCGCATCCGCGCGCTTGCGACCTATGTGCAGTTCGGGGAAATGGAGAAGTTTGTGGAAAACATGCATGCAGCGCGCTTTCTGCCGCACACCGATGCGTCGCTGTATCCAAGCGTGCACCGCAGAGTTTAAAGGACAGCAGCACCAGCGTCGCTGGTCGGTTGCCGGCGCGCTGTCCGCCATTTGGGAATCAAACCTGACGAGAGCTGCGATTTAATAGATGCAGAAAATCCGTACTGACAACAAAACTTGTTATGCAGTACGGATTTATGTTAGGGCAACACCGCACAATTCGGCAAGAGGCTTCGACGAGAGATTTTGTTCCAAGATAAAGTTTGGAAAACGCAGGAATACTGTATGTATTTCAAGTTTTTCAAACTGCAAGATTGGGGCAAAAGATCCGGCGAAGGCCGCAGACGCAATTGTGCGGTGCTGCCTTAGACTTCCAGGCCACACGGGAAAGATACGGCCATTTTAAAGGCACTGATTTTTTGCCAGCTGACGGTTCTTATAGGCTGGATCGTCCGTCACCTCGCGCAGGATATGAATCTCCGGCGGCGCCTGCAGCGCCGGCACATCCATTGGCAGGGCGGCGCGCATGATGGCGCGGTCCTGCGAAAAGGGATAGACATCGATTTCAAACCGGCAGCCCGCGTGGGAAAAGCGGTACTTTGTTTTATGCACGGTATGCAGACTCATGTCGCCCTCCATGAGATAGCGGATATAGTCTGCTTCAGAGATGGGCGTTTCCGTTTCCCATTGCCCGGAGCTTGTTGTGCGCTTTTCCATATAGAAATAGAGATATTCCCCGCCGCTGCGCTGCTGACGGATCCGGCGCACCACATCCGGGCTGCGGCGGGTAAGATAGGTCTGCATCATGTCGACGCTGACTGCGTGATAGGTATCCTCCAGCGTCTGGCGCGTGGGCAGGGAAATCAGATATTTGTGCCAGACCTCCTGCTGCACAGGGCGGCCAACCGCAGCGCAGACAGCGCGCATGGACCGGGCAATTTTTTCTTCAAAGTCCGCAGAATTGTCAATAACGTGCAGCCCGGGATGGCTGCGCCACACCTGCAGGAGCAGATCATCCTTTTCCCGCGCAGTCTCTACCGGCTCGCAGTATGCCTCGCTGCCGATGAACGGATAGGCGGTCTCCGCCCCCTTGGCACAGGAGACAAGATGCAGAACGGCGTCATATCCGGCCATGACCTGCGCCTGCGTCAGATGGCAGCCGGTGAGTATCTGCTGGTACTGATCTTCGGAACAATAAAGTCTGACATCCGGCAGGGCGCGGTTGAACAGGACGATGACATGCGCCTCCGGCGCAAGCTCCGCTGCGCGCATGGCAAGCGCCTGCTTATGCAGCTGATCGCCGACAAAGAGCCGGGCAAAAGCAGCGCTGGTGATGCCGCCGAAGCCAGGCCTGATGCCAAAGCGGGAGATAAGCTCCGCAGCAGAATCCGGGACAGTGATGACCCGCCAGCCTTCACTTTGCTTAAATTCCTTCAGGATACAGCTGATGAGCGTGGTTTTTCCAGCGGCAGGGCCGCCGGTCAGCACAATGCGCGTAATCTGCTTTGCCAAAATAATCGCCCCTTTTTATATGCTTTTTATGCATTTATACTAGCATCCTTCTTCAGTGAAATCAAGCGGAGCGTCGAAAAATGGCGTCTGCCCCAAAAACTGCCGCGTGTCAGATCCCTGACACGCGGCAAAATGCTTATGATTCAAACTGGCTGTGATAGAGCTTGGCATAGAAGCCGTTTTGGGCCAGAAGCTTCTCGTGCCGGCCCTGCTCAACAATATGGCCGTCCCGCATGACAAGGATGACATCCGCCTCCCGGATGGTCGACAGCCGGTGCGCCACGACGAAGCTTGTCCGGCCCTGCATCATGGTATCAAATGCGTGCTGGATCTTCAGCTCGGTTCGCGTATCGATGGAGCTGGTTGCCTCGTCGAGAATGAGCATCGGCGGCAGGCAGAGCATGACGCGTGCAATGCACAGCAGCTGCCGCTGCCCGGCAGACAGCACGCCGCCTGTATCCGAGAGCATGGTGTCATAGCCGCTGCCAAGACGGCGGATGAAGGAATCGGCGTGCGCAGCCTTTGCGGCGGCCTCAACCTCCGCGTCGGTGGCGTCCGGCTTTGCAAGGCGGATATTGTCCCGCACAGTGCCGGTTTTGAGCCATGTATCCTGCAGAACCATGCCGTACTGGCGGCGCAGGCTCCGGCGGGTCACAGTGCGGATTTCGCTGCCATCAACCAGAATTTCGCCGCCTTTGACATCATAAAAGCGCATGAGCAGGTTGATGAGCGTCGTTTTGCCGCAGCCGGTCGGGCCGACGATGGCGACTCTCTCGCCGGGCTGCACAGTGAGGTTCAGATCCTCAATGAGGCGCTGCTCCGGCGTGTAGGAGAAGGCCACGTCAGACAGCTGTACACCGCCGCTGACACCGCAAAGCGTTTTCGCGTCGGCAGCATCCGGCGTCTCGACCGGTTCATCAATCAGCTCGAACACGCGCCCGGCGCAGGCAAGTGCGTTCTGCAGCTCTGTCACCACACCGGTGATCTCATTGAAGGGCTTGGCATACTGGTTGGCGTAGCTCAGAAAGCACGACAGGCCGCCGACCGTGATGGCCCCGGCCACGGCGCTCAGCGCGCCGGTGAAGCCGACGCAGGCATAGATGATGTTATAAATAATGCGGGTAGACGGGTTCGTCATGGACGAGAAGAAGGTTGCGCGCATGGTGGCGTTTTCCAGCTTGTCGTTGATCTCGTCAAACTGCTCGAGGCTCTGCGCTTCATGTGAAAAGGCCTGCACAACACGCTGTCCGGCAATCTGCTCGTTGATAAGTGAGGTCTGCTCGCCTCTGGCCTTGGACTGCAGCTGGAACATGGAATAGGTTCTGCCGGCAATGAACTTTGCAATCAGCAGTGACAACGGCGTCAGCACGACGACGACAAGCGTGATCTTCCAGCTGATGGACAGCATGAAGCCGAGTGCACCGAAAATGGTCAGCACACCGGTAAACAGTTGCGTAAAGCCCATAAGCAGACCATCTGCAAACTGATCGACATCGGCAATGATGCGGCTGAGCGTGTCGCCGGCAGGATGACTGTCAAGATAGGAAAGCGGCAGATGCTGCAGGTGCGCAAATGCCTGCTGGCGCACATCGCGCGTCACCGCGAAGCAGACGCGGTTGTGGATGGCGGTCATGAGCCACTGCAAAAATGCCGTGAGAACGGCAAGAATGCCGATTTTCAGCGCAAGCGCCGCCACGGCAGAGAACGCCACCTGGCCAGGGCCGACAATCTCATCAATGGCGTCCCCGACCAGAATAGGGATATACAAAGTGCCTGCCACGCTGGCCGCAGCCAGCAGCAGGGACAGGGCAAGCAGCGGCAGATACCGCCCGAGGCATTTCAGGACGCGCCGAAGCGCCCATGCAGACGATTTCATTGCGCATCCTCCTTTTTGTACTGGGAATGATAGATTTCCTGATAGACCGGGCAGCTCTGCAGCAGCGTGTCATGCGTGCCGCGGCCAACGAGCCGGCCATCATCGAGAACAAGAATCTGATCCGCGCAGCGGATGGAGGATGTTCGCTGCGAGATGATAAAAACGGCAGGATGCCACGAGAGCTCGCGCAGAGCCTTGCGCAGCGCAGCGTCGGTTGCAAAGTCCAGCGCGGAGGCGCTGTCGTCGAGGATCAGAAGCTCCGGCCGGCGCACCAGTGCGCGCGCGATGGTCAGGCGCTGGCGCTGGCCGCCGGAGAAGTTCCGGCCGCCGGGCTCCACTTCGGCGTCGAGACCGCCGGTTTTTCCGGCAACAACCTCTGCCGCCTGCGCGGCGCGCAGCGCGCCCCAGAGCTCCTCATCAGAGGCGTCCGGGTTCCCCCACAGAAGGTTATCGCGGATCGTGCCGGAAAACAGCAGTGCCTTCTGCGGCACGACACCGATGGCCTGGCGCAGCGACTGCAGCTGCAGCTGACGGACATCCGTCCCATGGACGAGCACCTGTCCCTGGGTTGCGTCATAAAAACGGGGAATGAGGTTCACAAGGGAGGATTTACCGGAGCCCGTGCCGCCGATCACGCCGACGGTTTCACCGGGGGCCGCAGAAAAGGTGATATCGGTCAGGGCGTCCGCGCCGGCGCCGGGATAGCAGAACGACACGTGCCGGAACGAAACCTCCTCCGCGCCGGCGTCTGCCGGCAGGCTGTCCCGGCCGTCCGCCATGGAGGACTTTGTCTCAAGGACCTGTGAAATCCGGCCTGCACAGGCAACGGATTTTGTGATGTTGAGGATCAGGTTGGCAAACTTGATCAGCTCCACCAGAATCTGCGACATGTAGTTGTAGAGCGCAATCAGCTGGCCCTGCGTAATGGTGCCGGCATCCACACGGACGCTGCCGACGCGCACAATCGCCACGATGGCGAGGTTGATAACCACATATGTCAGCGGATTGAGCAGCGCGGACAACCGCCCGACAAAGCGCTGCGCGAGGAAAAGCGTATCGGTTTTCTCACGGAACACATCCGTTTCTGCGTCCTCGCGCGTAAAGGCGCGGATGACGCGCACACCGGAGAGATTTTCCTGCGTAGAGCCCGTCACACTGTCCAGCCGCGACTGCACGCGCCGGTAGAGCGGAATACAGCTGAGCATGATGGCAAACACAATGGCAAACAGCACCGGAATGGCAACGACAAAGATGAGCGCCGACTTTGTATCGATGGTAAAGGCCATAATCATGGCGCCGAATACAACAATCGGCGAACGCAGCAGCAGCCGCAGCGTCAGATTGAGGCCGGTCTGCACCTGGTTCATATCGCTGGTCATGCGCGTAATGAGCGTGGAGGTGCCAAGCGTATCGAGCTCTGCATATGGCAGGGACTGGATATGCGCAAACAGCGCATGGCGCAGCCGTGCGGTCGCACCGGTGGCGGCCCGGGCAGAAAAATACTGCGCAACAATCGCGCAGGCAAAGCCGCACAGGCCAAGCGCCACAAGCACCAGGCATTTTTTCAGAATATAGGACGTATCCCCGGCGGCGATGCCGATATCGATGATATCGGCCATGATAAGCGGAACCAGCAGCTCAAATACAGCCTCGAGCAGCTTGAACACCGGGGCCAGAACGGCCTGCAGCCGGTAGGGCTGCAGATAGGTAAGCAGTTTCTTCATAACGGTTCTTTCTTCCTTCGGTTTCGGTTATGGTTCATTTGTGCCGGCGTCCAGGACACCGCTTGCGCGGATCGCAGCAATCAGCGTATCCGGTACGCCGTCAATCATCTGATTGGTCAGGCCGGTAGCCGCGATCGCATCACGCAGATAGTATTCCTCGTCGCTCATGGCAGCGGCGCGCAGATAGGTGTCGAGCGCATCGGCTTCGCTTTGCTGCTGCCGCGCAAACAGCTCCAGCGCCGGAAGTGACGAGACTGCGTAGCTGATATAATAGAACGGCTGCTCAAAATTATGAACAACGGACATCCACTCATATTCCTCGCCGTCGCAGCTCTCGTAGCCATACGAGGCGCGGATCTGCTGGAACAGCTCATTGACCAGCTCCGGCGTCAGATTCTCCTGTGCATAGACGCGCTGCTGGAACTCATCATACATAGCCCCCTGTACCACGCTCGACAGCAGGTTATAGATGGTCTGCGCGCGCAGCAGCGGCGCGTCCTGTTCGCCGAAAAGCATGTCGTACAGCGGCAGGTACATGACCTCCATGCCCTGCGACTGCAGCTCGGACAGGTCATAGTCGCACACGCCATAGAGGTTATCCGTGCCGTTATAATAGGCAGAGGTGAAATGGCCAAACTCGTGGATCATGGAGGTAATGTCGTAATACCAGCCGCCGGGCGTATTGAAGATAAACGGTGCCTGATAATTGGTCAGCCAGACGGTGCAGCCAGTATCAAGCTTTTCCTCACTGGGCGCAATATCATACAGCTTGTTTTGCAGCAGATATCGGCAGGAAGCGGCAATCTCCGGGCTGAGCTGCTCGGCGCCGGTCTGCAGGGCGGTCAGGATTGCCGTCTCGGACACATCCAGCGTCTGCGACTGCTCCAGCACCTGCTCCGCGTCAGCCACAGACTGCGCATATTCCTGCAGCAGCGGCGCGTAGGATTCCTTTGCAATTTTCCAGACGGTCTGGGCCTGCTCCGGGGTGTAGGCACGCGCATAATCATTTTCGTAGATATAATCGGCATACTGCGCATATCCGGCAGCCGCCGCAATCTCCTTCCGAACGCCGACAAGCGAGATATAGATCTCTCCCAGCACATCGGGATCGGGGCTGGAGGAGGAAATCTCCTGCTCATACTGCAAAATAAGATCCTGCTCCTGCGCGCTCAGGGTCAGCGACTGACCGGCAGCATCCGGGTCATAGGCGGCAAAATACTCAATATCCGCCGTGGAAAATTCCAGATCCAGCAGCGGGCGGCAGCTCTCCTGCTGCGCCAGCGTATGCAGCGTGGCATAGAAGCGGTCAACGGCGGAAAGGCAGCGCAGATAGACCTCGTTATAGCGCCGGGAAATTTCCGCGTCATCCGCGTGCGCCAGATTTTCAAGACTGACGAGCGTCCGCGCCGTGTCAAGATCATACAGCGCCTGCTGCGCGTCGTACAGCGCGCGGTGGAATGCGGCGGCAGAGCCGGACGCGGCAGCCTCGGTCATAGCTTCGGCAAGTGCGTCAAACTCATCCTCTGTCCATGCCTTGGCCTGCATGTCGGAAAATGGGACATCCGGGCGATTGACACCGGAAAAGTACCCGCCGCCGGCAAGGGTAAGAACAGGATCGTCTGCAGCAGCCTGCGTCTGCTGCGGCTCTGACTGCTGGATCTCGGATTGCTGCTGGGCGTGCCCGTCCTGCAGCCAGTCGGAGCAGGCCGTCAGTGACAGGAGCATACTGACAGCCAGAAAAGCGGCCAGAAGCTTGGTTCGTAAATTCATAAAACGCCTCTTTCCTGATTCTTCATTCGATGGATTTCAGCGCCTGCGCCATGTCAACTGCGCGGATTTTCCGCCGCAGGACAAGATTCACAAGCAGGCCAAACACGATTGTCAGCGCAGCGGAGATCAGATAGCTGCGCAGCTCCACACGCACATCGAAGCACATGAGATCAATTTTAATCTGGGACATGACATACGCGTGCAGCGCCTTGCCCATGGGCAGGCCGACCAGCGCGCCGAGCACCGTGAGGATGATATTCTCCCGGAGAATATAGCGGTTCGCCTCGCGGTCATAAAAGCCCAGAACCTTAATTGTGGCAATTTCCCGTGCGCGCTCGGTAATATTGATGTTTGTGAGGTTATACAGAACGATAAAGGCCAGCGCCGCTGCGCAGACAACGACCACAAGCACAATATACTGCAGGCTCTGCAGCATGGTGCTTACGCGCGTGCGGAAATCCGTGCTCAGGTTTACGGCGACAACATTGTCGTCCGCTGCAATGGCGGCAGCCGCCTCGTGCGCGTCGCGCGCGGGATTGAGGTTGAGCCAGGCGGTCTCATACTCCGGCTGCACGCCGAACGCGGTGGCATAGGTGCTGCCGGTCAGATAGACAAAATTATAGACGTAGTTTTCAAAAACAGCGGCAATGGGGGCCTGCAGCTCATGCAGATCCCCATCACGCAGCGTGATGGTATCGCCGGCGGAAAGCTGCAGCGCCTGGGCAAGCCCGCGGCTGATGATGCAGCTGCCATCCGGCGGGAACGCAACAGGCGTGCCATCCGTCTCATGCAGATCAATGAAGCCCTCCAGACTGTCACGTTCCGGGCAGACGATATAGGCAGTTTTTGTGACGCTGTTTGCGCTGGCATCCATGCTTTTCTGGGCAACAAACAGGTAGGCATCCATCTCGTCCGGATAGGCCGCGGCAAACGATGTGCGCTCTGTTTCGCTCATTGCGTGCTGGAAGGTAACGGCAGCGTCATACTGTGTAATCTCATCGTACTGATAATCGACGACATGGCTGATGGAATCCTGAATTCCGAAGCCCGTGATGAGAAGCGCCGTGCAGCCGCCGATGCCGACCGCCATCATAATCATACGCTTTTTGTAGCGCAGGATGTTGCGGATGGAAACCTTGTGCAAAAACGGGATGCGGTGCCAGAGAAATTGGATACGCTCAAGAACGATCCGCTTGCCGGCCTTCGGCGCCTTCGGGCGGATCAGCTCTGCCGCGGGCTGGGAGAGCTCCGCATGGATGGCGAACCACGTCGTGCCGAGCGAGCAGACCAGGTACGCACCCGAGGACAGCAGCGCCAGCGGCCAGTCAAACGCATAGAGGATATCTGTAAAGCCATACATGATATTATAGCCCTGCCAGATCATTTGGGGAAGGAAATATGACCCGGCGGCAATTCCGGCAGCGCAGCCAAGAATGGAGGCAAGGCCGGAATAGAGGAAATACGAGGACATAATTGCGCCGTTGGAGTATCCAAGCGCCTTGAGCACACCGGCCTGCGTGCGCTGCTCGTCGACCATGCGCGTCATCGTCGTGATGCATACAAGTGCCGCCACGGCAAAGAAGAACAGCGGGAACACACGGGACACGCCGCGCACAATGTCAGAGTCACTTTCAAAGCAAGCATAGCCAACGTTGCTGCTGCGGTCAAGGACAAAAACATCCGGATCGTCCAGCTTTTCAAGCTCCCGTTCGCCGTCGCGGTACTCCTGTTCGGCGTCGGCCAGCTTCCGTTCCCCGTCAGAGAGCTCCTTCTGGCCGTCGTCGAGCTTCGTCCTTGCATCGGCCAGCTCCTGCTCGGCATCGGCAATTTTTTCGTCGGCCTCGACCCGGGCATCGGCATAGCTGCGCCAGCCATCGGCCAGTTCCTGCTTTGCGTCAGCGAGCTGCTGCTCGCCATCGGCCAGCTCCTGCTTCGCATCGGCCAGCTCCTTTGTCTTTTCGGCCAGTGTCTGCTGCGCCTCGTCCAGCGGGCGACGGTTTTCTTCCAGTGCTTCCGCAGCCTCTTTCCGGCTGGACGCAAGCTCAGCGTCGGCAGATTGCAGCTGCTGCCGCGCGGCGCTCAGCTGCTGCTGGCCGGCGGTAATCTGCTGCTGCGTGGCGGTCAATTGCTGCTGAGCCGCATCGAGCTGCGCATACGCGGCAGCCGCCTGCTCCGGCGAAATGGCCCCCATTGCAACAGCGGCATCCAGCTGCGCACGCTGGGTATCCAGCTGCTGCTGCGATACGTCCAGCGCGGCCTGCGCCTCGTCGAGCGTCTGCTGCTGGTCGGACAGCTGCTGCCCGGCGCTTTGCAGCTCGTCGCTTGCACTGTTGAGCTGCTGATCGGCCTGCTGCTTGGCAGAGGCAAATTTCCGTTTGCCCTGCTCATATTCTGCCTGTGCGTCGGCAAGCTGCTGCTCACCGTCAGCCAACTCTTCCCGGGCATCGGCCAGCTTCTGCTCATTTTCTTCTATCTGCTGCTGCGCATCGAGAAGCTGCTGCTCGGCATCGGCAAGCTGCTGCTCAGCGTCCCGCTTGGCATCGGCCAGCTTCTGCTCCCCATCGGCATAGTCCTGCTCGGCGTCAGCCAGCTTCTTTTGTGCGTCAGCCAGCTCCTGCTGCTTTTCATCCAGTGTCTGGCGCGCCTCATTTAATGTCTGCTGCGCGTCGGCGCGCAGACGGTCAGCCCGCAGCTGCGCCTGCGTATCGGCAAGCTCTGTGACCCACGGCTCAGCAGCGTCAATGCAGTCGGTGTATGCTTCGGAATATACCTCGCCGGAGCGGTCCGTCAGGCGCAGATACATCTCTGTATCATAATCCATGTCGAAGGCCTGCGGCAGAAGATACACAAAGGAGGAGACGGAGCCGCTGCCCACGGAGGTGCTGCCGCGTTCGTAGTTGACGTACAGAACGCTTTTTGCAATGCCGACGATGGTAAATTCCCGCACGGAAAACTGTGAAAGCGTATCGTCGTCGTTGGTCTCCGACAGCACAACGGTTTTACCGATGTCCTGCTCCCCGTATAAGAGTCCATCGGCAAGGCATTCATTTTCTGCCTGTGGCAGACGACCCGCCTTGAGGTAAGGAAGATTGATTCTCTGCGGCAGGGAGAGAAATTTGCACGGATTGGACACGCCGCCGGCAACCGTGGCCAGCGCGTCCGCGCTTTTGCTGCCCTCGCAGACAGCTACGCGCGGATCGGCTGCGATTGCCGCGGCGTTCTGCTCGTCAAAGCCGATGGTGCTCACAAGGCGGAAATCGTACATGGCGTTTTTCTCGATGTAATCGTCCATTGTGCGCAGCATGGCAGTCTTTGTCAGGCGCAGGCCGCAGAAAAAGCCGACGCCAAGCGCGACGATTGCAGCAATGGCGAGAAAACGGCCAAGGCTTTTGCGGATCTCCCGCATGGTCAGTTTCAGCATACGATCACCACTCGATGCTTTCTACCGGCGTGGGATCCGGATTCTGCCGCACGTCCGTGATCTGGCCGCTTTTGACGCGGATCACACGGTCAGCCATGGCAGTCAGGGCGGAATTGTGCGTGATGATGACGACGGTCATACCAAGTTCCCGGCTCTGCTTCTGCAGAAGGGAGAGGATCTGCTTGCCCGTCTGGTAGTCGAGCGCGCCTGTCGGCTCGTCGCAAAGCAGCAGCTTCGGGCGCTTGGCAAGTGCGCGCGCAATGGCGACGCGCTGCTGCTCGCCGCCGGACAACTGCGCCGGGAAATTCTGCATCCGGTCACCAAGCCCGACGGCGGTAAGAACCTGCTGCGCAGGCAGCGGATCTTTGCACAGCTGGCTTGCAATCTGCACATTTTCCAGCGCCGTCATGTTGGGCAGCAGATTATAAAACTGAAAAACGAAGCCGACCTCATGGCGGCGGTAGGTCGTCAGGCGCCGCCTGTCATACTCCGCGACATCCTCCCCGGCAAGCAGCACATGGCCGGAGGAGAGCCGGTCCATGCCGCCAAGAATGTTGAGAAGCGTCGTTTTTCCCGCGCCGGACTGGCCGACAATGACGCAGATTTCCCCCTCGGCAATCGTGAAGGAAGCGTCCTTCAGCGCGTCAATGCGCACCTGCCCCATCTGATAGGTTTTACAGACGTGATCGAACACAACAAAATCCTGCATATTCCATTCCTCACATACAAATTGTATCTAACTCTATATTATTACATATCCGTTCCGGCTTTGTTTGAATAATTCGTGAACGATCCGGCCCGCTGACGGGCAGACGTGCCGCTTGCGCGCGGAGAGCGGTTGTGATAGTATGGGAAAAAACGAAGCAAGGGAGGCGGGACGATGGAGGCAATCAGGGAGCCATTATGGGGACAGTGGTACCTTGGTGAGCGGCTGTATGCTTCGGCCAGCACCGAGGTCTATGCCCTCACGCGCAGGACGGGCTTTGGCCGCAGCTGCGTGGTCAAATGCATCCGGGTGCCCGCAGGCAGGCCGCAGGAGCTGGACCGGCTGCAGCAGGAATGCCGCGTACAGGCGCGCATGGCGGACTGCGGCTACGCGGTGGCAGTGCTCGATGATCTGACGGTGCCTGTGTATGAGGCTGACGGCGTGACGCTGCGGCAGACGCTGGTGCTTTTGCGGATGGAACGCCTGGACTGCCTGGCGGAGCTGATGCGCGAGGGAACCGTTCTGACAGAAAAGGAGATCCGGCGGCTGGCGGAGGATGTGCTGCAGGCGCTGTGCTTTGCGCACCGGCTGCAGATTGTCCACCGGGATGTGAAGCCTGCGAATATCTACCGGGCGCCCTCCGGGCAGTATAAGCTCGGGGATTTCGGCATTGCAGCGCGGACAGACTCTCCGGAGACATCCATGATGGCCGGCACGGCGGCATATCTGGCGCCGGAGGTCGCAGCTGGGGAGGAAAGCGGCGTGCAGGCAGATCTCTATGCGCTGGGCGTTGTGCTGTACCAGCTGCTCAATGGCAACCATCTGCCGATGACAGACGGCCAGTCCACCTACGCACAGGTACAGGCGTCTATTTCTGCGCGGATGCGCGGGGTACGGGTGCCGCGCGTGCACTGCCATGACCGGCAGCTGGCGGCGGTCGTAAAAAAGGCGTGCCAGCCGGATCCCCACCGCCGCTACCGCAATGCGGAGCAGATGCTGCAGGCGCTGCGGGCGGAAAAGCCCCCCGCGGCTCCGACCGTGCTGGCTGCATGCGTGATTGGTGCAGCCATCGGCTTTGGTGCGGCATGGCTCACATTGCCGCAGCTCGCGCAGGCGCGGCAGCCGGAGGCCGTGCAGACCGGACCGCAGCTGCCAGCAGAGGCGGATGCTTCTGCAGAACCCCCGGCACCAGACAGCGCGGCAGGCGAGCACCGCTATGAGGTTGTGCAGCAGCAGCTCAGCTGGGATGACGCGCGCATCTGGTGCCAGTCGCGCGGCGGCCACCTTGCAGCAATTACATCCGCAGAGGAAGCAGCGCTTGTGGAGGCGATGCTTGACGAGGCTGGGCTGCAGGCGGTGTGGCTTGGCGCAGATAACCGCAACACCTCCGCCGGGTTCCAATGGGTCACAGGCGAACCGTTTTCCTATGCCGAGTGGGGCATCGGCGAGCCCAATAATACAAATGGCGTGGAATATTATCTTATGCTCATGAAAAAACCGGTGCAGGGCTGGGTCTGGAACGACTCCCGGCAGGACGGTATGGATGTGTTTGCAGCGGATACATGCGGCTTTGTCTGTGAATGGGAGGAGGCTGCGTCTTGACGGATGCATTTGCAACGTTCATGCTGCGCGACGAGGCAGAGCGGATCGAAAGCCCCGGGGATCTGCGCGCGCTGCTGCAGGCATATGACGAGGTGTTTCTCAGCTGGCCGCAGCACTATACTGCCCTTTTGAACGAAAGTGGGCTCAGCTATGCGGCGCTGGCCGCGCGCACCGGGCTCAGCCGCAATACGCTGCGCCGCTGGTGCACCCAGAAAAGCGCGCCCCGCTGCCGTGAAACGTATATCCGCCTTGGCTTCGGCTTTGCCATGACAGCGGAGCAGACCAGCAGGCTGCTGGTGCGCTACGGCGGTTATCCGCCGCTGTACGCTAAAGATCTGTTTGACGCGGTGTGCATTTTTCTGCTTGGGCGCGGCTGCACAGATTTTTCTGCGGCGCAGGCGCTGTATGCGCGCTGTGTGGAGCCGGAAGGCGGCTGCGTGACGGCGGATACAGCCTATACGGCAGGTCAGCTGCGCACGCTCACAACGCAGGAGGAATTCATGCGCTTTGCCGCGCAAAATGGCGCGCTGTTTCACGATGCGCACCCGCAGCTGCGGCAGTATCTGGCTGATCGGCTGCGCGCCAAGGGCTTTGACGCCGCAACGGGGACCGTACAGTCCATTCACAGCATGTTTGCCGACAGCGGCATCCCGGCGAGATTTGAAAAGGATATTTCTGCGCTGATGACGCGCGGCGTGGTGCCGCGGCGAGAAAAACTCATCGCACTGTGCGTGCATCTGGGCCTTTTGTGCGAGGAAATTGACACCATGCTCTCGCTTGCCGGAATGGAGCCGCTTTGCGCAAAAAACCGGCTGGAATGCATCCTGATTTACGCACTGCAGCAGCTGCAGCTGACCCACCCGGAGATTTCCGCAGACAACGCAGCGCAGCTGCTCGCCGTGACCCGCAGCCGGCAGGCACAGGAACAGTGCCGCGCAAGCATGGAGCAGTATACAAAAAGCTGCTGCCGTTCCGAGCCGGACGAGGTACAGAGCGTGGTAGAGTATCTGCGCGCGCTGCTGCAGGAGCTGTCCGAGGAGGAAGCGGCGGAGCTGCTGAGCATCATCTGAATGCACCATTGACGAAAAAACGGGCTTTTTCCGATGCTATACTTTCGGAAAAAGCTCGTTTGGGAGGTCTTGGGGATGTTTGCAGCACTGCAGAAACGGATGATTGAAAATCTGCTGTATCCGCTGATGGAGCGGCTGCGGGGCAATCATATCCGCGCCTATTTTGCAGCGCTCCAGAAAACGCAGTCGCTCCCGGCAGCAGAGCTGCGCGCACTGCAGGCGCAGAAGCTGCGCACGCTGCTTCTGACATGTGTGCAGAGTGTCCCGGCCTATCAGGGCTGCGGCCTCACGGCAGAGCAGATTGCGCGTGACCCGTTCGCAGCGCTGCGTCAGATTCCCCCGCTTGAAAAAAAGACGCTGCAGCAAAGCCCGGAGCAGTATCTGAACGCCGACGCCGATCCGGCGGCGCGCATTGCCAATGTGACCGGCGGCTCAAGCGGGCAGCCGCTGCGCTTTTTTATGGATCGGCCGCAGGTGGAGCAGTACGAGGCCGCGCGCTGGCGGGGACTTTCCTGGTGGGGCGTAAGCTTCGGCAGCCGCTGCGCCATGCTGTGGGGCAACCCGGTGGAGCTGGAAAAAAACGAGCAGCGGCGGATGCGCCTGCGCGAGCGGCTGCTGAAAAACAGGGTGATTCTGTCGGCCTATACGCTGAGCCCCGCGCAGGCAGGCCGGTATGTCCGGTTTTTGAACCGGTATCAGCCGGAATATCTCTATGGCTACGCCGGTGCGCTGGCCGCGTTTGCAGCGCTGATCGATGCCGGCGCGCAGCCGCTGCGTCTGCGGCGGCTGAAGGTCGTCGTGTCGACGTCGGAGACGATGACAAACGAGCAAAAGCAGCAGATTGAGCAGGTATTCGGCGTACCGGTGGCATATGAATACGGCGCGCGGGACGCCGGAATCCTCGCCTACAGCTGCCCGGAGGGCGGCATGCATCTGACGGCGGAGAATGTGATCGTGGAGATTCTGGACCCGGTGACGCACATGCCGGTGCCGGATGGGAAAAGCGGGGTTGTGGCGGTGACGGATCTGTGTAATCTCACCATGCCGCGCCCACGCTATCTGCTGGGCGATACGGCAACACTTTCGCCGGGCGGCTGCCGGTGCGGACGGACGCTGCCGCTGCTGCAGAGCCTGGACGGACGGGAGGAAACGCTGTTCGTGCTGCCGGACGGCACGCTGGTGCACGGCAATTTCATCTGCCAGCTGGCACGGCAGTACCCGTCCATCCGGCAATATCAGCTTATACAGACCGACCGGGAGAACGCTGTTTTAAAGCTTGTGCAGGCCGCGCCTGACGCGTGCGCCGTGACAGAGCTTTATGCTGCGGCGGCAAACATGCTGCCGGGGATTCATCTGCGCGTGCAGATCGAGCGCGCAATTCTGCCCACAGCCTCCGGCAAAACACCCTATGCTGTGCGGCAGTTCCCGCTGCGCTGATTACCCGACGGCGCTCCAGCGTTCGCCGGCGGCAGTCTGCGTGCAGGTATGGCCGACAGAGGCCTCGACAAGCGCAGCGTAGTACCAGCGCGAGGGATCCTGATTGTCAGAATATCGATTGGCCGCAGCCAGCTGCGCATCGTCCGCGCTGGGAAACCGGCCAAGCAGGCTGTTGATGGCCCGCGCAAGCTCTGCGCGGGTCATTGCCATATCTGCAGCAGAATCCTCGCTGTGCGCGAGGGTAGGCTTTGTTGACCAGGCGTAGACGAGCGCGGGAAAGCATTCCTGGCCGGTGGCGCTTGTCTGCAGCGTGTCCAGAACGGCGGTAAAGTCCCGCCAGCTGACGGCCTTGCGCGGATCGAACAGGCCACCGGAGCCGAACGGCAGAAGCTCAAGCCCGGCAAGCGCCGCAATGGCCGGGTATGACCAGCGGCTTTGGGAGACATCGGCAAAGGCAAACGGTGTATGCGCGGGCAGCGGTGTCTGAATCAGGCGAAACAGCACGCAGGCCAGCTCCTCCCGCGTGACGGCCGCGTCCGGGCGGATCGTGCCATCCGGGTAGCCGCACAGAAAGGCCGTGTGGGTCAGCTCTGGCTGCGCGGCAGCGTGTACCGATGGACAAAAAAGCAGGAACAGCATCAGCGGAATAAGAAAACGGCGCATGGAGATTCCTTCCTTCGTAAAGAGGTATCCCCAGTGTGGCAGATTCTTGATGCAGATGATGTCGGCTTTAGACCGACAGAAAAAAATAAGCGCTCCGGCAGCACGAACTGCCCCAGCTTGCCTCCGGCGGCCCCTTCTTTTCCGTCTTGCCGGAAAAGAAGGGGAAGAAAAGGGGCGCTGTTCCTCAAAAACCGCCGTCACGTATCTGCTCAATAGAAAGATACACGCCTACGCCACTCCAACCGCCAAGTAACGGTAGAGTACCGAAAGAGCCTGCCATTGCTGGTGACGGCGGTGTCGGTGCCGGGGAAACTTGCAGCAGTCAAAGATAAAAGTCCAATGCGAATCCGTACTGCGTAACAGATTTTATCTGCAGTATGGATTTACTGCAGGAATTGAACCGCAACTACTATCAGATCTGATGCCAAAATGACGGGCGGCGCGTAGTAAGATGCGATAAGGTGTGTTGGTGCAATATGCGTTCCAGCCATCTTGTTTCTTGCCTAAATACAGAGGCGGTAGGCACCATCTGCGTCCGCAAGCGCTCTTTTCTCCCCTGTCTTTTCTCTTGCGAGAGAAAAGACAGGGCCGTCGGAGACGATGCTCCAAAAAACACCCAGCGACACAGTCGCTGGGTGAAAAGGAAAAAGCGGACACAGAGGATCAGAGACGTCGTTTACGGCGGCTCGTTCTGGCGTGGCCGCTTCTGACGCGCTGCCGGACGGCAGCGCTCCTGTTTTATTCGTCCAGCAGCTTCTTAAGCTCCTGTACTGTTTTGCAGTAAAAATCACAGTTTTTTCTCATGAACTGCTCAATTTCCGGGATATCATTGGCCCACCCTGCCGCGGCGAACGGCACGCCGCAGCTACGGGCCATCTCAAAGCCCGGCTTCAGATCATCCACCATCAAAAGCTCCTGCGGGCCGAGCTTCAGCTCCCGCATAATCTGCTCCAGCGGCCATTTATTGGGCTTGCGCCGCTCCGCCGGCTGCTCCCAGCCGAAGATCAGATCCGGCTCCGGCAGATCATTCTCCCGATAATCACGCTCAATATTTTCCCGCAGCGAATGAGACACGACGGCAATCTTCCCGCCCGCCGCGCGGTGCCGCTGCAGAATCTCCCGGATCCCATCATACGCCTTCGGCACGCGTGTACGGACATATTCCTGCCAGAACTGCACCTCACCGGCCAGCTCCTGCTCGTTCATGCCAAGCTCCCCCGTGAACAGCGCCATGATCCCGGGATCAAAATTCTTGCGGAAGTATTCTTCCAGCGTATACTCCGCCCCGGGCCGCACAAGCTCCAGATAGGCCAGAAACGCCGGGAAATGTATGGTGGCGGTGCTGTTCACCGTGGTATCGTCATGATCCATCACCAGGCAGGCAAAACGCATGGCAGTCTCCTTTTCGCAGTTTTCTTTATCATACCAGCTCCGGCATCGCTTGGCAAGCCGCTGCCCATATCTTATTTTTTTATGAAGAATTGCTATTTCGGAAAACCTGTGGTATCATGGTTTATAAATATATACGCTTGAAATCAAACCAGAAACGGAGGATCCATCATGAAAAAAAGAAGAAAGCAGGGACTCTGGCTCCGCAGAAATATGCCGCTGCTTGTCGCCGCTGCAGCGCTGGTGCTGCTGGTGCTCGTCATCGTGCTGATTGCAAGGGGCTGCTCCAAATCCTCGGGCGACGCCATTCAGGCAAAGGCGTTCTCCACCGGTACAACGCTGGATCTGTCCGTGCCGGTCTCCAAGGATCTCAACAGTGCGGACTTTGTCTCCTACGGCGGCTATCAGTTTGAAACAAAAAAATCCTTGTCTGCCATGTCCAAGCTTGTCACGAAGAATAACGAGGGCGTGACTGCCACAACCTACGACAACAGCTACGGCAGCTGCGTCGTATTCACCAAGTCCAACGAATCCGGCGGCACAGACAGCTGGTGCCTGTACGCCAAGGATCCGCAGAACACAAAGAACTGGTATATTTTCATGGGTGAGCACCGAGAGCTCGCGCTGGCCAGCGGCACACTCGATCTGCTGCTGCCGATTCATCTGATTACGGATGCCGCGCTGCGTGACACCATGTTCGCCACCGTTCAGCTGGATACCGTCTACACCTGCGGGCTCAGCAAGCTTGCCGACGGTCAGACGCTCAGCGGCTCGTTCCGCTCGTTCTATGAGGAATCCGGCCTCTATACCGTCACCTCCAGCGACAAGGGCTTTACGCTTGTGCCGCGCGGCAGCTCGCAGGAGCTGATCTTCCAGTTTGACGAAACGGACACCACCGGCCAGTTCCTCATCACAACGCCGCAGGATACCGAGCCCCAGCCGACAACAAGCGCCATCGTCACACATGACAAGGACGATCCTGTCACGCTCGGCGAGGAGGATTCCATCTCCCTGTCGTCCGTCCTTCTGCAAGCCAACTATAAAAAGACCGGCAAAACTGCCACCTACACCTACAGCGTGAATCTCGACGATCAAACGTACGAGGTTGCACTCGACTGGAAGGAGAACACATGGAACTGCTCCGTCCGCTATAACGGGCAGGTTGCAATTCTGACCAGCAAGAGCAGCTGCACCGTGGCCGCGATCTTCGCCTCCAACCAGGTCGGCGGCACACCGGAGCGCGATGTGTCCAAGTGGCCGGATTCTGAAGTGACGGTCTCCCCGATGGCACAGAGCATGGCCACCACCACGGACGTCAATGTCCGCTCTGCCCCGTCGACCGACGACAGTGTTCTCATGACGATGCCGTCTGACAGTGTGGTTGCCGTTATGGGCATCACGGATGACGGCGAATGGTACGAGATCTGGTATAACGAGGTCTGCGCATACATGAACACCAAGTATGTCAAGTCCATCAGCAGCGGCTCTGCAGAGCCGGCAGAGCCCGTCACAACAGAATAAACACCAACCCCGTGGCTGCTTCAATAACAGTCACGGGGTTTTTATATGCGCATACCGAAATTTCCGCAGACGCGAAAAGCAGCCGGCCATTGGCCGGCTGCTTTCCTTTGAGAGATAAGAGAAAAAGAGAGAGGAGAAATGGATGAAAGCGATATGTCAAAAGTCCACTGTTGGCCCTTCGCGGATGTTTCCGTGAAGCAGTGTTCTTTATGGTCATAGAATACTGGATTTTGCGTCCGGGATGGTGAACAGATTGTAAACGAAGTATAAAGAATTCCTAAATTGGCGAAATCTGCAGCACCCTGCCCAAAGCTGTCGCTTATCCTTCCTCCATCATCAATCGGATAATCTGCTGATCGGTATCGGCCATGCCGACATGCGCCAGTGTGCCGACCGTTTCGATCGTATGCTCAATGCCGGCCTTTACAATGCCGTCGCCGGCATAAAACTGATTGCCGTTCCGGAACATGTGGTAGCCCAGCAGCCCGGCGTCAACACTCGTTGCAATCTTGGCTGCGCAGGAAGGCTTGGCTCCATCGCAGATAATCCCGGAGGTTATTGCCATCGCGTTGACAAGCGTATGCTTGATCTGCTCATAGCGCCCGCCATACAGATACGCAATACCGGCCCCAGCGCCGCAGCCTGCGCTGACCGCGCCGCAATAGGCGGAGAGCGTTCCGATGTGCGCTTTGATATGGATCGTGCTGAGATTGGATACCGCCAGCGCCCGATAGAGCGCTTCCCGGCTTGCCCCAAGCTCCCGTGCATAGACGATTACCGGCACGGAGGCCGTGATGCCCTGATTGCCGGAGCCGGAATTGATGATGACCGGCAGCTCGCAGCCGGACATGCGCGCGTCGCTGGCTGCCGCCGCCATATAGCGGGCCCGGTTCTGCACCGCATCACCATAGGCCTCGCGCAGCGTTTTGCCGATATTCGCGCCATAGGGCTCCTGCAGCCCGGCCTCGGCAATAGCCATGTTATAGTCAATCTGCCGGTCAAACACTGCCTGCACATCCTCCGGACACAGACTATCTGCGAAGTCCACAATGCGCTCAATCGTCAGGACGCTGCGATCCGTGCGCCGCTCCGACACCGTCTCGCTGCAGGGCCGGTCAATCAGCCGCGTCGTACCGCGCAGCAGCTGCACAAGATTCGTGTGGCTGCCGACAATGCGCGCCGATGCCTGTTCGCCAGACGCGCGTACCGTAATGCGGATATCGAAAATAAAGGGAGAATCAATCTGCCGGACAGCAATCGGCGTTTTCTCCAGATACGCATGCATCTGCGCAACCTGCTCCGGCGTCACCTGGCTGAGAACCTCCAGCGCAAGCTCCTCCCGCCCGGCAACAATTCCCGCCGCAGCGGCAGCCGCAATGCCATGCATGGAGCCCGTATGCGGCACAACCACGCTCTTGACGTTTTTGATGATGTTGCCGCTGACCTCGACCGTGACAGCGTCCGGCAGCATTCCCAGCGCCGCGCGGGCCTGCGCCGCCGCATAGGCGACCGCAATCGGCTCCGTACAGCCCATGGCTGGGACAAGTTCTTCCTTCAGAATCTCCAAAAACTGCTGATACAGGCAGTCGGTCCGTTTCATTCGTGCTCCTCCTCTGTCGGCGTGTGATAGCAGGCAGCCGAACAGGTGTGGCTGCCGCAGACCTTGACTGGCTGGCCCTCGTGATGATTGCAGCAAAACTCCGGCTGACAGGCAAGCGTCCCCGCCAGATAGGCGGCCGCCGCCGCATCCGCAGAGCCGCTGACGCCGCCGCAGATTGTGATCCCCGCTTCCTGCAGCGCGCCCCGCGCACCAGCGCCGATGCCGCCGCAGATCAGCGTATCCACCGCATAGGCCTTCAAAAATCCTGCCAGCGCCCCGTGGCCGCTGCCCATGGTATCGACAACGGCCGTGGCAACGATCTGCCCGTCCGTTACGTCATACAGCTTGAACTGGCTGCTGCGCCCAAAATGTCCATAAACCTCTCCATGATCGAACGCAATTGCAAGTCTCATACGATCCTCCTATCCGTGCACACGCTTGTGCACATTGACAGTCTTTCGTAATTTGATTATAGCAAATTTTGTTCGTTTTGTAAAGCAGCAATCGGCCGCTTACAGATCCACGCGTTCAAACCGCGCAGCCGACAGCCGGAATGCCGCATACACCAACAATGCATAGCACCCGATCCCGCCGAACAGCACCGGCAGCTGCCGCACAAGATCCGCCGGCGCATAGCTCTCACAGACCGTTTTCATGTACGGCAGCACATGGTCCAGCGTCTCCAGCACCACAATTGCCAGCGCCATCACAACACTTGCTATCACGAACGGCTTGCCAAGATCATACGCATTTTTATAGTGCATGGGCAAGAACACCAGATCGAATATCCCCATCAGCACAAACCCGAACCCCAGAAATGCCAGATTGGCCTCAATCCCGACCGGGTTGTTGATCTGCCCATAGCCTGCGCGGATACACAGAAACGGCACGCACACGATTGCCTGCAGCAGCTGCAGCGTCACAATGGTGGAAAAACGCGCCTTCACAAGGTCCCGCTTGGCAATCGGCAGCAGCATCATATAATAGACGTCCCGGTTTTCCCGCGCAGCCTGCAGCATCAGAAAAATCCCAAGCCCATTATAAATAAACGTCACGTAATACGGATAGCTCGGCACCAGCACCAGCCCGCTCAGCAGCAAAAACAGCAGCGGCACCGGCGTAACCGTCAGGTTCCATTCCTTCCGGATCAGCTCTTTCATGCTTCCGCCTCCCGCTCCAAATGTACCATCATGCTCTCCAGATCCGCCGGCTGCACCAGAAAGCCGGCAGCCAGTCCGGCATCCTGCCGGCAAAGCAGCGCCTCCAGCTCACCCTTGTGGCTGCGCGCACCAATCAGCTTTTGCCGCAGCTGCGGCGTGCATGCGTCCTCCGATCCGCGGACAAGCACATAGCTGTCCCGCAGTGCCTGCTTCTCTGCACACGCTGCAACACGCCCGCTGCGCAGATAGGTGATGGTGTCCGCGCAGGCATCCAGATCCGAGGTGATGTGCGTGGAAAACAGGATTGACACGCCATCCGTCTCGCACAGCGTCTGAAACAGCTCCAGAAGTTCATCGCGCGAGACAGGGTCAAGCCCGGATGTCGGCTCATCGAGAATGAGCAGCTCCGCATGGTGCGACATGGCGGCAGCCAGCTGGTATTTGACCTTCATGCCCTCCGACAGCTCACACACACGCTTCGTCTCATCCAGCGCAAAACGCTGCAGCAGCCTTGCATATTGCGCATCGTCCCACGCCTGATAGAAGGTCCGCGTCACCGCCGTCAGCTCCCGCAGGCGCCGGCGCGGATAATACGCAATGCCGCCCGACACATAGCCTATCCGCTCCCGGATCGGCCGCTCCTGCGTGTCCATATCCATCCCGCAGACGGTGATGTGCCCTGCATCCGGGTGCACCAGATGCAGCATAGCCCTGAGTGTTGTCGTTTTGCCCGCGCCATTACGGCCAATCAGGCCCATAATCGTTCCCTTTTCCATAGAAAACGAGACGTCCTTCAGCGCAAACGCAGGATATTGCTTGCAGAGTCCCTCAATCGTCAGGATCTTCATGTGTGCCTTCCTCCTTTGCAAGCCGGAACAGCTCATCCGGCACCTTCAGATCCTCCATTCCGACCAGCGCGATGCCGCGCTTTCTATCCGCCATCAGCAGCAGCTGGTCACCCGGCTGGATGGAAAACAGATCACGCGCTCCCTTCGGGATCACAATCTGTCCCTTCTCCCCTACCTTCACCAGGCTGATGAACTTGCCCTTTGGAAATTGCATTGCCATAGATACGCCTCCATAAAAGTTATACTTGGTATGACTTTTCATACCAAGTATAACACAGTTGCTCTCTTTTGCAAGCGTTATTTTTTGCGCAGCTGCCGATCGGCACGGATGATGACCACCAACGACGCAATAAACGCCAGAATATCTGCCGCCGGCATCGAATAGAGAATGCCCATCATGCCGCATGTACGCGGCAGCAGCATCACCAGCGGCACCGCCAGCACAACCTCACGAAAAAATGACAGCCCCGCCGATTCCATTGGCCGGCCCAGCGCCTGCATGAAAATGAACGACGCCTTGTTGACCGTCGCCAGCGGCAGCATGCACAGATACACGCGGAAGGTCAGAATCGCAAACTCGTTATAGAGTGCACTCTCCGATCCGAACAGCGAAATGATCTGCTGCGGGAAACACTGCGTGACAAGCAGCGCCAGAAGGCCCAGGACCAATTCTGCCCCCAGCAGCCGCCACAGAACGCCCCGGCAGCGCTCCGGTTTTTCCGCGCCATAGTTATAGCCCACAATGGGAATGCAGCCTGCCGCCATGCCAATGCAGATCGAGATGATGATCTGGAACACCTTCATGACGATCCCCAGCACCGTCAGCGGAATATCCGCACCATATTTACTCTGCGCGCCATAGCGCACCAGCATGTTGTTTGTCGCCGCCATGGCGATCACCAGAGAGATCTGCGCCAGGAAGCTGCATAGCCCTAGCGGCAGATACGCGCCGAGGATTTTGCCGCGCAGACGGAAATGCTCTTTTTTCAGATGCAGATTTTTGGTATGGCACAGATACCACACGCCCATCGCCGCCGTGATGACCTGCCCGGCGACGGTAGCTACCGCCGCACCCATCACGCCCCAGTGCAGCACATAGATGGCAATGGGGTCAAGAATACAGTTGGCAATCGCACCAGCCAGCATCGACAGCATGGCAAACCGCGGGCTGCCGTCCGAGCGAATGATCGGATTGATTGCCTGCCCGAAAATATAGACAGGAATCCCGGCCGTGATATAGGAAAAGTATGTCCTTGCGTAAGAAACATTTGCCTCTGTCGCACCGAACAGCTGCAGCAGCGGCGTCTGAAACACGGCGTACAGTGCCGCCACCGCAAGGCCGCTCAGCACGCTCAGCGTAACCGCGCTGCCAACGGCGCAGTTGGCATTGTCCTGCTGCCCCTTGCCAAAGCAGATAGACACATAGCTGCAGGCTCCGTCGCCGATCATGACGGCAAGGCCAAGCGCCAGCACCGTCAGTGGAAAGACAACATTTGTCGCGCCGTTGCCAAGATACCCGACGCCGTTGCCGATGAAAATCTGATCGACAATGCTGTACAAAGCCCCCACCAGCAGAGAAATTGTACATGGCAATGCAAATCGTACCATCAGCTTTCCCAGCCGCTGTGTACCGAGCACGGCATTTTCCTGTTGTTCCATAATAACCTCCTTGAAAATAAAAAAAATTGCGCAAGTCCGTTTGGACTTACGCAATTGCTGCAACACAACATCGTCAGAATATCACAAATATTTCAAAAATGCAAAGAGGAATTTTCCTGCGGGTTTAAAATTCCTGTCACGCGGAAGATGCCATCCTCCGGGCAAAAACGGAGTTCTCCGCCATAGCGGCCCGCAATGCTGGCCGCTGATTCTGTCCCCGTGCCAAAGCCCGCATGGGAAGTTGATAAAAAGCGCCCATCGTGCATGCTGATGCTCCCGCTGTACGTGTTTTCCAGTGTGAAGGTCAGAAGCTCCGCCTGCGGTGCGGTAATCTGCAGCCGGATCCGCCGCTGCGGCGCTGGCTGTGTCATACAGCCGCGGCACGCGTTTTCCAGCAGATTTCCGAACAGCACGGTAAGATCCGCGTCCTGAACAGCCAGCTGCCCCGGTACCGTGATCTGCGCTTCAAACGCAATCTGCCTGTCAGCCGCGTATTGCGCATAATAGCCGACAATCGCGTCCAGCGCCGCATTGGCGCAGTAGCGCAGCCGCGGCTGCGCATCCAGCTGGCACAGATACTCCTGCAAATACTGCTGCAGCCGGGCGTACTGCCCCTCCTGTGCGTATGAAAGCAGCACCGACATGTGCTGGCGCAGATCGTGCCGTGCGCGGCGTGTCTGCTCCATCCGTGTCTGCAGATTCTTCAGCTGGACGCTGGCGATACTCAGGCGGTAATTCTCCGCCTGCAGCTTCATATTTTCATCTGCCTGCTGCAGAGAATATGTCGTCACACGATATGTCAGCAGCGCGCCGAGATTGATGCACACGGTAAACACGCTGTTCTGCGGCCGCAGCGCCCGCTGCAGCGCGCTGCTCTCGCTGAAATACAGAAGATAATACCACAAAAGATAGAATGTCAGCGGAATCAGCCACAGATAGCGCCATACCTTCGTCTCCGCCTGCAGCATAACCGCCTGCTTGAGATACCGGCGGAAGAACCAGAACAGCGGCGGCAGCGTCAGAAGCTGCACAAAGACGCTGCAAAGGGAGAATGTCCACCGATTGCGCTCCAGCGCCAGCTCCGGCCAGACGGCTCCCTCCAGGCACTTTGCAAGCATCACAACCATATTGGCAAAATTCGACACCATCAGCAGCATGAACAGCAGCTTTCCCATCCGCTCACGCACAACCGCAATATAGAATACCGCATACAGCCCCGTGCTGAAGAAGCTGAATACACCCGCCAGCTCCGGCCAGAACAGCGAAACGCCAACGCCGATCCCCATCTGGATTGCCGCCAGGACACTGGCCAGCGCCGCCGTCATCCACGGGCCAAAGCGCAGCTTATCCGTAAACGGATACAACGCAAGCACCAGATATGGCATCAGATTGATCAGCGAATAGATTGCAGCCTCCAGGACACGCGCAGCAGACGGCATCAGCAGGTTTCCTCCTCCATCTGACGGATCATGAAATCAAAATACAGCTTCTTTACCTCCGCAGCCTTCCTCCGGCTGACCGGAACAAAGCCGCCCTGCTTCATCCGGAACCGGTCCGGCTCCAGCTTCTCGACGTATCGGAGATTGACAAGACTCCCCTGGTTGCAGGCCACAAACTCTCCCTGCGGCAGCAAAAGCGCCGCAAACGCGCTCTGGGTCATGCGCACGCGAAGGCTCTGCCCGTTTGATAAAAACACGGTCACATAGTGCCCGGCAAACGTCGTATACCGGATCGTCCCCGGCGCAAGCAGCCGCCCGTCCGGCAGCGTCAGATACGCCCGCTTCGGCTCCGGCGTGCAGAGCCTCGCCAGAAGCGCCCCCAGCGCCTGCTCCGAACAGGGCTTGAGCAGATATCCATCGGCACGCACCTGATAGCTTTCGCAGGCAAATTCGTTGCTCGTCGTGAGAAAAATCAGCCGGATGAATGCATCCCGGCGGCGCAGCTGCTGCGCCGTTTCGATTCCGGACATCCCATCCATGAAAATATCCAGAAAAACCATGTCGTATGTGCCTGCGCTGTGCGCCGCCAGAAAGCCTTCACCGCTTGCAAACTGCATCGTCACCACCGTCTGCGGCTCCGGCCAGACGGACTGCAGCCGCAAAAGTGCAGCCAGCCGGTTCCGATCCTCCCGGCGGTCATCGACAATTGCAATTCTCATCTCTGCGCTCCTTACCTGTCCTTCGGACTGCGGATGGTTATTCTTTATTATTATAATAGCACGCTGCTTCCCGCCTTGCAAGGCGGGAAAACAATGGTATTATGCCGACCTTTTACGCCAGATGGTGCCAAAAAGCGACCGGATGCCGCCAGTTCATTGCAAATCCGACGTCAGAAGGGCTATACTTATTTTGTCTGGTATTCCAGATCAAGAAGAAGGAAACGAGAGAATTTAATAGGAGGAAAGAATTATGCAGAAGGTTCCCGCAATTTTGATTACCTTTTTCCTGGGTGAGCTTGGTGTTCACCGGTTTATGGCTGGCAAGATCGGCACCGGCATTATCTGGCTGCTGACCGTCGGCTGCTTTGGCATCGGCTGGATCTACGACGTTGTCATGGTTGCAACCGGCAAATTCACCAAAAAAGACGGCACCCCGTGGGTGACAGAAGAATAAGAAGGGATATCTGGCAATGGCATTTGGTGTAAAGGTTAAAAACATCAAAACGAAATCTGAATATACCATTGAGGAGCTCTACGACGCAATCAAGGATCATCCGTTCTCTGCAGGCCAGCCGTCACTGACCAAGCATGGCCTCGCCATGATTATCACCTTCCCCGCGCTCGACCGCCAGAATCAGGTCTGGATCATGCGCGCCGGCTTCAAAGAGAAATGCCAGAAGTTCAGCATCCAGAAGTCTGAGGCAGCTGGTCTTGGCAATGTTGCAGTCAATGCCGTGCTGGATGATGTGACCGACGGTCTGTTCAGCTTTGGCCGGATGGCCGGCAAAAACGCAAAGGAATGCGAGCGACTGGTCGACGCAACCTATCAGGAGCTCACAGCCATGGGGCTGTAAGTTCCATCCCAATTTCTGCCCTTAAGCCCCCTTATCAGCTGTGCATGACGCTTGCCGCGCCATGCACAGCTTGTTTTTTGCCCATTTTTCTGATATAGTGAGAAAAACAGCGAAGGAGGTATGATCGGTGTTTTCTGCTTTTTCCTTTTTTGACAGCGTTTTTCCCGTTCTTTTCACCGTTATTTTTCTTGTGTTCTTCATTATGTTTATTGTCACGGCTGTCCGCAACATCGGCCGGTGGCACAAGAACAACAATTCTCCGCGCCTGAGCGTCCCCGCCATCGTCACCGCCAAACGTACCGACGTGTCACACCATCACAACACAAACACCCATATGGCCCGCTCCTCCACGTGGTACTATGCAACCTTTCAGGTAGAAAGCGGCGACCGGATGGAATTTTCCCTCAGCAGTTCAGAATACGCCATGCTGGCCGAGGGCGACCGCGGAACACTCTCCTTTCAGGGTACGCGCTTTTTATCCTTCACTCGTACATAAGCCTTTTTCGGTGAGCAGCGAAGCTGCTCACCTTGTTTATCGGAAATTATTTATTGTTTTTCGATAATTTTTAATTGACAAACGATTCCCTCCATGGTATTGTGTACCCACAGAAAGGATGTGTTTCCCATGAACTGGTCCAAAGACCGCTCCATTATGCTCTCCCGCGTATGCGTGATTCTTTTTATGCTTCTGCTGGCTGCGCTGGATATTGGCTGCTACTGGGCTGTCCGGTGGTTCACCGGCCTGCGGATGATGCGCGCGCAATACACCGTCTATATGATGGTCACGATTTACCTGTGCAGCATCTTCGGATGGATCCTGCTGATAAAGCTCTGGCGGCTACTGCAGAATATCCGGGCACAGATCGTTTTTGACCCTGTCAACGTCATACTTCTGCGCGCGGTCAGCTGGTGCTGCATCGGCGCCGGAATCGTGTGCCTCGTCAGCTGTCTGTACTATCTGCCCTTTGCCGCGGTTGCCATTGCTGCCGCCTTCATGGCGCTCATCGTCCGGATCGTCAAGAATATCTTCCAGCAGGCCATTGCCATGCAATCCGAGCTGGATCTGACGATTTAGGAGGGTACGCGCATGGAAATCCTCGTAAATCTCGACGTCATGATGGCCAAACGTAAAATCTCTGCCGGGGAGCTGGCCGAAAAAGTCGGCATCACCCCTGCCAATCTTTCCATCCTTAAAAATAACAAGGCCCGCGCCATCCGGTTTTCCACGCTCATGGCGCTCTGCCACGTGCTGCAGTGCCAGCCGGGCGATATTCTGGAATTTGTGGACGATCAATAGGAGGCTTCACATGGACGAAACTAAAAAATCGGACTTCCCGCAGCCGCAGAACCCGCCCGACTGGGCCGGTGAAGCGCTTGCCCCGCAAAAGCCCCCCTTTTCCGCGAGCCGGAAAGAACAAATCTGTGCCTTCGCCATGTATGCGCTGGCGCTTCTCTATGTCCAGTATCTCCTCGCCCCCGCGCATACCGCGCTGTGGCTCGCAATTTTCAGTGCCGGCTTCATCGCCATGGCAGAGATTCTTTTTCATGGCTGCCGGAGGCCCGCAGAAAGCTGGATCTGGCTCGGCTGCATGCTGGTAATTCTCGCCGCCCTGCTACGCAATATGCTGCAGGCGGATCGCTGCAGCACCCTGTTTGTCACCATGCCGGAGCATGCTATCCCGGACTCTTTGTCCATGGCTGCGCTGCATCTGCTTGCCGTATACTGGGCGCTGTGCCGCGCCGGGCGGCTCACCGGCGGGGAAAGCGGGCACCTGCTGCCGCTCGATGCCCTGTACGCATTCCTTATTCTTCCGTTCCGGCACTTTTTCCTGCGCATCCGCTGCGCGGTATCTGCGCTGAAGCCGCAAAAGAAGGCGCGCAGCAGCATCGGCGCGATTGCTGCCGCCATAGCAGCTGCACTCGCTGTAATTGTTCTTCTTTCCATGGCTGCCGCCCAGCTGTCCGCCGCGGATGACACCTTCCGCACCCTGCTGGATCGGCTTCGCAGCCACCTGACATTCAACTGGAACACCGACCTGCTGCTCCGTCTGCTGCTCAGTCTGCCAGTCGGCGCGTATCTGTTCGGCCTGCTTGCCGGACTTGGCCGGCAGACGCCCGACGCCATGCGCGCACACGGCACCCGTGTCACAGACCGCCTGCCCAGGCTGCGCGTCGTGCCGGACAGTATCTGGATCGCTGCGCTTGGCCTGTTCAGCATGCTCTATCTTGTGTTCTTCGTCATTCAGGGGCAGTATTTGTTCGGTGCATTCAGCCGCACCCTGCCAGAGAGCTTCACGGTGGCAGAATATGCCCGCCAGGGCTTTTTTGAGCTCTGCCGCGTCATGGCAATCAACTTCACGCTGTTCTGGCTTGTCACACGCACAGGTAAACAGAAGCAACCGCTTATCCGCTGGATGGCAGCGGCTCTTCTGATTGAGAGCATGCTGTTTGCCGTGATTGCCCTTTCCAAACTGTCACTCTATATCTCCTGCTTTGGCTTTACGCCCCGCCGCCTGCAAAGCACCTGGCTTGTGTGCGTCCTGTTCTTCGGCTGCGTCTGCGCCCTCTATACGCACCTGACCGGCAAAAAGAGCATGCGCTGCTGGATGATCTTCGGCGCCGTCACATTGGCCCTGCTGCATTTGATCTGAAACGAAAAGGATTGGCTCTGCGCCCTATCCTGTCAAATCGGACGCTGACCGCCGCAATTACTCCCGCCGATGCAGCCAATCGCAGCGCCAAGTAATCCCCCGGCAGCACTTCTGAGCCGCTTGCGCGTCAGAACAACGGAAATACCATGTGAGAACCCCCATCTCCACACCGGCAATCCGGTGCGGAGATGGGGGTTCTCCAGGGTGTATCTGAAAACCGGAGATGTGACCGGCAGCGAGGAAGTTTCGTGGTGAGCAAGACATTTTTTCGCAGGAAT
>CAKUAM010000009.1 GCA_934636305.1 uncultured Oscillospiraceae bacterium | reverse complement strand
CTCTCCACCGACCCGAAGCGTCTGCTCATCGGCGACGACGAGCACGGCTGGGACGACAACGGCGTCTTTAACTTCGAGGGCGGCTGCTACGCCAAGGTCATCAACCTCGACAAGGAGTCCGAGCCCGATATCTACAACGCCATCCGCCGCGATGCGCTGCTGGAGAACGTCACGCTCGACAAGAACGGCAAGATCGACTTCGCTGACAAGTCCGTCACCGAGAACACCCGCGTCTCCTACCCCATCAATCACATTGAGAAGATTGTCCGCCCGGTTTCCTCCGCTCCGGATGCCAAGAACGTCATCTTCCTGTCTGCTGACGCATTCGGCGTTCTGCCTCCCGTCTCCATCCTGACGCCGGAGCAGACCAAGTATTACTTCCTGTCCGGCTTCACCGCGAAGCTGGCCGGCACCGAGCGCGGCATCACCGAGCCCACGCCTACCTTCTCCGCTTGCTTCGGCCAGGCATTCCTCGAGCTGCATCCGACCAAGTACGCAGAAGAGCTCGTCAAGAAGATGGAAAAGAGCGGCGCCAAGGCTTATCTGGTCAACACCGGCTGGAACGGCACCGGCAAGCGTATCTCCATCAAGGATACCCGCGGCATCATCGACGCCATTCTCTCCGGCGCCATCCTGTCTGCTCCCACCAAGAAGATCCCGCATTTCGACTTCGAGGTCCCGACCGAGCTGCCCGGCGTTGACAGCGGTATCCTCGATCCGCGCGACACCTATGCTGACGCCTCCGAATGGGAGAAGAAGGCACAGGATCTGGCTTCCCGCTTCGTCAAGAACTTCGTCAAGTACGAAGGCAACGAGGCCGGCAAGGCTCTCGTCGCTGCAGGCCCGAAGGCGTAAGCATCCGATTGCAGCAGAACCCGGTTTCTAGATAATTTCTTAACGCCGGATTCAATTTACTTCCAGAAAAATATCGGATATACTAGATGATAGCGCGAGACACGCTGCGGCATCTCGCTGCAGCGTGTCTTTCCGCGTGTTGTCTGTGTGTCCGGTGCAAATCATCTACAACGCCGCCTGCGGCGTGAAATAATGGAGGAGCACACATGAAAAAAGTTCAAATTACTGAAACTGTCCTTCGTGATGCCAACCAGTCCCTGATGGCAACCCGTCTGCCGTATTCCGATTTTGCCGAGATCCTGCCGGAGATGAACAAGGCCGGCTATTACTCTGTGGAATGCTGGGGCGGTGCTACGTTCGATTCCTGCCTGCGTTATCTGGGCGAGGATCCGTGGCAGAGACTGCGTGATATCCGCAAGGCCATGCCCAACACCAAGCTGCAGATGCTGCTGCGCGGTCAGAACCTGCTGGGCTACAAGCACTATCATGATGATGTCGTTGAAAAGTTCGTGGAGCTGTCTATCAAGAACGGCATCGATATCCTGCGTATCTTCGACGCACTGAACGACTTCCGCAACATCGCCACCGCACTGGAGGCAACCAAAAAGTACGCCACCAAGAACACCATCGCATCCGGCTGCATCTCCTACACGCAGAGCCCGGTGCATACGGTTGAAAAGTATGTGGAAATGTGCAAAGAGCTCAAGACCATGGGCTTTGACACCATCTGTTTGAAGGATATGGCCGGCACCATGAGCCCGTACGAGGCAGAGCACCTCATCAAGGGCATCAAGGACGCTGTTGGCGATGTGCCGCTGATCCTGCATACCCACTGCACCACCGGTATGGCCTATATGACCGTCACCAAGGCCATCGAATCCGGCATTGACGTCATTGACTGCGCGACCTCCTGCTTCTCCAACGGCACCAGCCAGCCCGCGACCGAGACCATGTTCTATGCACTTGGCCAGTACGGCATTGACACGGGTCTCAACGAGGAGATCATCAATAAAGTCAATGATTATTTCAAGCCCATCAAGCAGAAGTATGTCGACTCCGGTCGTATCAGCGCCAAGTCCATGGCGACTGACGCGCAGGCCCTTGTCTACAAGGTTCCGGGCGGCATGCTCTCGAACATGATTGCAAACCTGACCGATATGAAGGCTATGGATAAGTTTGATGCAGCCCTCAAGGAGATTCCTGAGGTCCGCAAGGATCTGGGCTATCCGCCGCTGGTCACCCCGCTTTCCCAGATGGTCGGCAACCAGGCTGTTACGAATGTCCTGATGGGCGAACGCTACAAGATCGTCTCCAAGGAAGTGCAGAATTACATCAAGGGCGAATACGGCATTGCACCGGCTCCCGTCTCCAAAGAGCTTGAGAACAAGATCCTCGGCGAGGGCGGCAAGCCTGTTGACTGCCGGATCGAGGATGCTAAGCGCACCGGCGAGGACTTTAAGAAGGCCAAGGAAGCGCTGGGCGATCTGGCCAAGTCGGAGGAGGATGTCATGAGCTACATCTGCTATCCGGATCAGACGAAGAAGTTCCTGGAGGACCGCAAGGCCAAGGAAGAAAACATCTGCAAGTACGTCATCGAAGAAGCGTAAGTGAGGTGCCGGAACATGTTTTTCGTCAATACCGCAATGGAACATATCAGCATCGGCACAGCCGGCCTGGTTGCCCTGCTGGGATATCTGGTCGTGTTTGTCGGTCTGATTGCGCTGATGGTCGTTATTACAATCATGGGCAAGATCATGGCTGCCAAAAAGGCGGCCAAGACGGCCCCCGCCGCTGCAGCGCCTGCTGCTCCGGCTCCTGCTGCCAGGCCTGAGCCTGTGCTTGCCACCGGCACAGCCGGCGAATGCAAGCTCTATAACGTTGGCGACCGCGAGGCCGCTATGCTGATGGCGATCATCGCCAACAAAATGGGCAAACCCCTCAACACCCTGCGCTTCAAATCGATGAAGGAGGTCAACTGATATGAAATACAAAATCACCCTGAACGGCAAGACCTATGAGGTTGAGGTCGAAGAAGGCCAGGCCATGCTCGTCGACGAGTATGAGGCATATGCACCGGCACCTGCCGCAGCACCTGCCCCGGCGGCCGCTCCTGCTGCAGCGCCTGCTGCTGCTCCGGCTCCCGCTGCAGCCCCGACGGCTGTTGCCGCTGGTGAGGTCGTTGCTGCGCCGATGCCTGGCAACATCCTGAAGGTCAACTGCTCTCAGGGCCAGGCAGTGAAGTCCGGCGATATCCTCGTCGTTCTCGAAGCCATGAAGATGGAAAATGAGATCCTTGCCCCGCGTGACGGCACTGTCGCGCAGGTCGTTACCAGCAAGGGTGCGGTTGTGGATACAGGTGCTCCGCTGGTTGTTCTGGCATAAGGAGGATCGAAGATGTTTAATGTTGGTGAAACTCTGTTAAAGCTGCTTCGTGAATCCGGCTTTGCAGGCTTCTTCGCGAACGGTGGTTGGCAGAACCTCGTCATGGTCATCATTGCGTGTGTGCTGCTCTACCTCGGCATCGTCAAGAAGTTCGAGCCGCTGCTGCTTGTCGGCATCGCGTTTGGCTGCCTGCTGGCAAACGTCAGCTACTTCCCGGGGCTGGATGCCATCAATCCCGAGCTGAATGCCACGAATGCTCTGTATCACCCGGAGCTGTGGTCCGCATTCCTGGATTCGGCCAGCCCGTATTATCACAGCTATGGCCATGTGCTTGCAAACGCGGGCCTGCTGGATATCTTCTACATTGGCGTCAAGGCCGGCCTGTATCCGTCGCTCATCTTCATGGGTGTCGGTGCAATGACTGACTTTGGCCCGCTGATCTCCAACCCCAAGAGCCTGCTGCTGGGCGCAGCTGCGCAGCTGGGCGTGTTCGTCGCGTTCTTCGGCGCAGTCTGCCTCGGTTTCTCCGGCCCGGAGGCTGCCTCCATCGGTATCATCGGCGGTGCTGATGGCCCGACGGCAATCTTCCTGACCAACAAGCTTGCGCCGCAGCTGCTTGGCGCAATTGCAATTGCGGCGTACTCTTACATGGCGCTGATCCCGCTGATCCAGCCGCCGATCATGAAGCTCATGACGTCCGCTGAGGATCGCAAGATTAAGATGGTGCAGACCCGTGAGGTCACCAAGACCGAGAAGATTCTGTTCCCGATCATTGTTACCATCTTCGTCATCCTGCTTCTGCCCTCCACGGCTCCGCTGGTTGGCTGCCTGATGCTGGGCAACCTGTTCCGCGAGTGCGGCGTGACGGATCGTCTGTCCGACACGGTGCAGAATGCGCTGATGAACATTGTCACGATCTTCCTGTCTACCTCCGTTGGCGCGACGATGGTTGCTTCGAACTTCCTGAAGCTCGAAACGCTCAAGATCATCTTCCTGGGTCTGGTTGCGTTCGCAATTTCCACGGCAGGCGGTCTCATCGGCGGCAACATCATGTGCAAGCTGACCGGCAAGAAGGTCAACCCGCTGATCGGCTCCGCAGGTGTTTCCGCGGTTCCGATGGCTGCGCGTGTGTCGCAGGTGGAAGGCCAGAAGGCCAACCCGTCCAACTTCCTGCTCATGCATGCCATGGGCCCGAACGTGGCCGGCGTTATCGGTTCTGCAATTGCGGCAGGCTTCCTGCTTGCAGTGTTCGGCTGATATATGGGAAGGAGTGGCCTGCGGGCCACTCCTTTTGCATCTGTATGAAAATCCCCGGCCCAAGCATTGTGCTCCGGTCCGGGGATTTTTTTATTCTTACTGTTCTTATATGCCCTTACACCTTTACAAGGCGCTCCAGAATCAGATCGCCGCACTGTGTGCAGCCAACCTGCTGCATGCCATCGGCCATAATATCCGCTGTGCGGTAGCCATCGTCAAGATACGCCGAGACGGCAGCCTCAATGGCATCCGCCTCCCGCGCCATGTCGAAGCTGTAGCGCAGCATCATCGCTGCCGACAGAATTGTTCCGACGGGGTTCGCAAGATCCTGTCCGGCAATGTCCGGCGCGGAGCCGTGGATGGGCTCATACAGGCCGCAGGAGCTGCTGCCAAGACTTGACGAGGGAATCATGCCGATGGAGCCGGTAATCATGGAGGCCTCATCAGACAGAATGTCGCCGAACATGTTTTCCGTCACAATGACGTCAAACTGCGACGGATTTTTGACAATCTGCATGGCACAGTTGTCAACCAGCATATCCGTCAGCTCCACATCGGGATACTGCGCGGCCAGCGTATGCATGACCGATTTCCAGAGGCGGCTGGAATCGAGCACATTGCTCTTTTCCACGGAGCACAGACGGCCATGACGCTTGCGCGCCGTTTCAAAGCCGATGCGGCCAATTCGCTCAATTTCGCTGCGGTGGTAGGTCAGAACGTCCGTTGCAACCGGCTCGCCACCCACATCCTGCGTCTTGTGTTCACCGAAGTAAATGCCGCCAATGAGCTCACGGACAATGATGAAATCAATTCCCTGCGCAACGATGGATTTTTTCAGCGGCGACGCGTCGCCGAGCTGCGGCCAGATCTTTGCCGGGCGGTTATTGGAATAGACGCCCATACCCGCGCGCAGACGCAGCAGGCCCTTTTCCGGGCGCATATTGCCGGGGACGCCATTCCACTTTGGACCGCCGACTGCGCCGAGCAGAACGCTGTCAGACGCACAGCAGATATCCAGCATCTGCTGCGGCAGGGGATCGCCCCATTTGTCGATGGCGCAGCCGCCCATATCAACCGCCTGATAGGAAAAGCTGTGGCCATACAACGCTGCAGCCTTGTCCAGCACGCGCAGCGCCTGCCCGACAATCTCCGGGCCAATGCCGTCGCCGCGGATAACCGCAATCTTCTTATGCATGGTCCGATGCCTCCTTCAGTGATGCCAGCAATCCGCCGCAGCGGATGATATTCTGGATAAACGGCGGGAACGGCTGCGCCTGATAGGATTTCCCGGTTGTGCAGTCGGTGATAATGCCGGTGTCAAAGCCGACCTGAACCTCGTCGCCGGGATGGATTTCCTCTGCAGCCTGCTCACATTCAAGAATTGGCAGACCGATGTTGATGGCATTGCGGTAGAAAATGCGTGCGAAGCTCTTGGCAATGACGCAGCCTGTGCCGCACGTCTTGATTACCAGCGGCGCATGCTCCCGGGACGAGCCGCAGCCAAAGTTCCAGCCGGCGACAATGACATCACCCGGCTTCACCTTTGCAACGAAACTTCGGTCAATATCCTCCATGCAGTGCTGGGCCAGCTCTTTCGCGTCGGGCGTGTTGAGATAGCGGGCCGGAATAATTACATCTGTGTCAACGTTGTCGGGGTATTTGAATGTCTTTCCCTGTGTTTTCATGCCTCACGCCTCCTTATATTCTGTGATATAGCCGGTCAGGGCACTGGCGGCTGCCGTCTGCGGGGAGGCCAGATATACCTCACTGTCCACATGGCCCATCCGGCCGACAAAGTTCCGGTTGGTTGTGGCGATGCAGCGCTCACCCGCAGCCAGAATGCCCATATAGCCGCCGAGGCACGGCCCGCAGGTCGGCGTCGAGACAACTGCACCGGCGTCGATGAAGGCTGTGTACCAGCCACGCACAACACATTCGCGCAGAATCTTCATGGTGCCCGGGATGATGATGCAGCGGATGCCCGGAGCAATGGTTTTCCCCTTCAGGATGTTATAGGCGGCCTCCATATCCTCCATGCGGCCGTTTGTGCAGCTGCCGATGACGACCTGGTCGATCTTAATCTCGTGCAGCTCGTTTGCCGGACGGGTGTTTTCCGGCAGATGCGGACAGGCCACCGTCGGCTGGATTTTGGAAAGATCAATGTCGATGGTGCGTGTATACTCGGCATTGTCGTCTGCGGTATATTCTACGGGTTCACGTTCGCTTCTGTCCTTCAGATAGGCGCGTGTGACATCGTCAACCGGGAAAATGCCGTTTTTTGCGCCGGCCTCGATTGCCATATTGCAGATGCACAGCCGGTCGTCCATCGACAGCGCGTGCGCGCCGTCACCGGTAAATTCCATGCTCTGGTAGAGCGCGCCGTCCACGCCGATCATTCCGATAATGGTCAGGATCACGTCCTTGCCGCTGCAGTTGTATGGCAGCCTGCCGGTAAGACGCAGGCGGATGGCGCTCGGTACCTTGAACCAGGCCATGCCTGTTGCCATACCGGCAGCCATATCCGTTGAGCCAACACCGGTGGAGAAAGCGCCCAGCGCGCCATAGGTGCAGGTGTGGCTGTCTGCGCCGATGATGCAGTCGCCGGCCGTCACAACACCCTGCTCCGGCAAAAGCGCATGCTCAATGCCCATTTTACCGACGTCATAAAAATGGCTCACACAGTGGGCGCACGCAAACTCCCGGCAGGTTTTGGACTGCTCCGCGGCCTTGATATCCTTGTTCGGGACAAAGTGGTCGAGAACGATGGCAATGCGGTCCTTATCAAATACAGAATCAAAGCCCGCTTTGTCAAACTCGCGGACTGCAACCGGTGTGGTGATGTCGTTGCCGAGCACAAGATCCAGCTTTGCGTTGATCAGCTGCCCGGCGGTTACCTCCTGCAGCCCGGCATGCGCTGCAAGGATTTTCTGCGTCATGGTCATACCCATTTCAGTTCTCTCCTTTTGTCATGTGATAGAATGCGCTCAGAAGCGCATTGGTGCTTGCTTTGATTACGTCAGTATCTGTGCCTGCACCCCAGTACATTGTGCCGTCCTCCGCTTCCAGGCCGATGTAGGAGGCAGCCACGCTCTGGGAGCCCTGCCCCTGCATGCTGTGCTGCGTAAAGACCTGCAGCGTATAGTCCCGGCCGGTATACGCCCGGAGGGCGTTATTGATGGCACTGAGTGAGCCATTGCCCTCGGCCTCGAGCTCCGTTTCCTTGCCATCGTGCATGAAGGTGATGTTGATGCGGACCGTATCATTTTCCCGCATGAAATCGAAATCGGTTACACGGATGTCGCCGGCAATGTTCAGGTAATGGCTGGTGAAGATGTTCAGCACGTCGTCCGGCTTGAGCTCCCGGTGCTCATGGTCAGAGATTTCCTTGCAGAGATAGCTGAAATGCTCCCGCATTTTGGGCGGCAGGTTATAGCCGTAGCTCTGCTCCAGCAGATAGCCGATGCCGCCCTTGCCGGACTGCGAGTTGACGCGGATAACGTCCGCGTCATAGGTGCGGCCGATATCAGTCGGGTCAATGGGGATATACGGGACTGTCCACTCGTGCAGATTGTGCTTGGCACGGTATTTCATGCCCTTGGCAATGGCGTCCTGATGGCTGCCGGAGAATGCCGCAAAGACCAGCGCGCCGGCATATGGTGCACGCTCGTACACGTGCATCCGGGTGCACTTCTCGTATGCCTCAACCAGCGCCGGCATGTTGGAGAAGTCCAGCTTCGGGTCGACGCCATGGGAGTACATGTTCATGGCCAGCGTGATGATATCCACATTGCCGGTGCGTTCGCCGTTGCCAAAAAGCGTCCCCTCCACGCGGTCAGCGCCGGCCAGCAGCGCCAGTTCCGTGTCGGCAACGCCGGTGCCGCGGTCGTTATGTGGATGCAGCGAGATGGTCACATGCTCCCGGTACCTGAGGTTCTGGCTCATGTACGCAATCTGCGAGGCATAGACGTGCGGCATGCTCATCTCAACCGTGACAGGGAGGTTGATGATGACGTTGTTCTGCTCACTCGGCTCCAGCACGTCGAGAACTGCGTTGCAGACCTCCAGAGCGTATTCCGGCTCTGTGCCGGTGAAGGACTCCGGAGAATATTCAAAGCGGAAGTTTCCCTCGTATTCTGCAGCCAGCTTTTTGACGAGCTTTGCGCCGTCCACAGCGATCTGCTTGATTTCCTCCTTCGATTTTTTGAACACCTGTTCGCGCTGTGCAACGCTGACAGAATTATAGAAATGGATGATCGCGCTCGGTGCGCCCTTGCACGCGTCAAAGGTTTTGCGGATGATATGCTCCCGGCACTGTGTCAGCACTTGCACGGTCACATCATCCGGGATCATGTGGTTGTCAATCAGTGTGCGCAGAAATTCGTATTCTGTCTCGCTGGCTGCGGGGAAGCCGACCTCAATCTCCTTGAAGCCGACCTGCAGCAGAACCTTATAATATTCCAGCTTTTCCTCCAGACTCATGGGGATGACCAGGCTCTGGTTGCCGTCGCGCATGTCCACGCTGCACCAGACCGGAGCCTGTTCCACGTGATCCTTTTCCACCCAGGTGTTATATTTCTTGTCTACCGGAAAGTAGCCTACATGGTATTTGCTTGCGTCCATCATAACATTTTTGCTCCTTCATTGTGTTTTGCTTTGGACGGGGTAAAAAACACCCGCCTCAAAGCTTTGCTTTGAGACGGGTGCTGAATTATGCACTCGCGGTACCACTCAAATTGCGGACAATATCATCCGCCACCTCATTCGGAGTCTATCAACCCCTATGCACTGACGCAGCATTCGCGGGACTCCCTACACGCAGCATGTTTCAGGACTCCGGCTCGGAAGTGAGAGACTCAGGGGGTTCTGCATACCGGTTTGCACCAACCACCGGTTCTCTGCTGTGCCGTCTGCCCTGACCATTCTTCGTCTTAGCCTTTTATTCAATTTACGCGGTTATTCTACTCCTTTTATACATGGAATGTCAAGTGCTTTTTTCGGGATACGGAAGCGCAGCAATTTTAACAGGGATATAAATGGAGAATACTTGACATTTTTTCTGGAATCTGCTAGGATAATCCCTGTTCATCGGAGGGTCGATCAACAAATTCGGCTGGATAAGATGTCGGGCATGCCCGGGATTTTATCCTGTTTTTTTATGCTCACGGCCTTTCTATCCGAAAAGTAAGGAGGATTCCATGGAAAAGAAACAATCCGATTTTCTGAACGGCGCGATTCTTTCGCCGCTGCTGCGCTTCGCCGGACCGGTGCTTCTGGCGCTGTTCCTGCAGGCCATGTATGGCGCAGTTGACCTGATGGTCGTCGGCAAATTCGCGGGAACCGCGGATATTTCCGCTGTTTCAACCGGCAGCCAGGCCATGCAGCTTGTTACAACGATGATCGTCGGTCTGACAACCGGCGTCACTGTGCTTTTGGGGCAGAAGATCGGCGAGGGGCGGCCGGATGAGGGCGGCCGCGTCATTGGCAGTGCAATCTGTCTGTTTGTGTGCATCGCGCTTGGGCTGACGGCGCTGCTGGTGTCGCTGACGTCACCGCTGTGCAGCCTGCTGCAGGCGCCGGCAGAGGCCTTTACGCCGACGGTGCAATATGTGCGCATCTGCGCGTCGGGGACGCTGTTTATTATGGCCTTCAATGTCATCGGCAGTGTGTTCCGCGGCCTTGGCGACTCCAAAATGCCGCTCATTACGGTCGCCATCGCGTGTGTGTGCAATATTGCAGGGGATCTGCTGCTGGTCGATGTGTTCCAGATGGGGGCCGCCGGCGCTGCATGGGCAACAGTCTTTGCACAGGCCGTGAGCGTAATTTTGTCCATGTTTGTGATCGCCCGGCGCAGGCTGCCGTTCACGTTCAGCAGAAGCCAGCTGCGGTTTGACAGGGTGCTTACCTCCGGGATTCTGCGGCTGGGCCTGCCGATTGCACTGCAGGATGTGCTGGTCGGAATTTCATTTCTGGTGATCCTTGCGATTGTCAATTCTCTGGGCCTTCTGCAATCGGCCGGCGTCGGCATTGCAGAAAAGGTCTGTGCATTTGTTATGCTGCTGCCGTCCGCGTTTTCTCAGTCCGTTTCTGCGTTTGTCGCGCAGAACATCGGCGCCGGCAAGCCGGAAAGAGCGAAAAAGGCGCTGCGCTACAGCGTAATTGTCTCGTTATGTATCAGCGTGTTTGTGTTCTATTTTAACTTTTTCCACGGCGACCTTTTGGCAGGCATCTTTGCGAATGAGCGCGCCGTCATTGCGGAGGCTGCCGATTATCTCAAGGCCTACGCCATCGACTGCCTGCTGACATCCTTCCTGTTCTGCTTTGTCGGATATTTTTCCGGTCTTGGCAAGACGGTGTTCGTCATGGCGCAGGGGATTGCCGGTGCGTTCGGTGTGCGGATTCCGATTTCATTTTTCATGTCAAAGCTGCCGAATGTGCGTCTGTTCTATATCGGCCTTGCAACGCCGTGCTCCACAATTGTGCAGGTGATTCTATGCCTTTTCTATTATGTGTATCTTGCGCATAAGAACAAACAACAGAAATAAAGCTGCTTCGTTATTTGATACCGGAATGACCGGCGGCGCGCAGTAAGATTCAGGGCGAATTGGTGCGATATGGGTTCTGTCATATCTGTACCGGATGTTTTTACACGTGCAAAAGCCAGCGGGATTGCAATCCCGCTGGCTTTATGCTACCATAAACATAAATTTTTAACGGATAAACTGGAGGTCACGGTATGTACGACGTTGTTGCCATTGGCGAGCTTCTGATCGACTTTGCTTCAAAATCCACGGATGCGGATGGATATCCCACAATGGCGGCCAATCCCGGCGGCGCGCCGGGCAATTTCCTGTCTGCGCTTAATGCCTATGGAAAAAAGACGGCTTTTCTATCCAAGGTTGGCGACGATGCCTTCGGCCATATGCTGGTCGGCACGATGCGCCGCGCGGGCATCGAGACAAAGGGTATTGTGGTTGACCCGACAGTATTTACAACGCTGGCCTTCGTCACGTTTGACGCGGATGGCGACCGCTCGTTCTCCTTTGCACGCAAGCCCGGCGCAGATACCTGCATCCGCTGGGAGGAACTTGACCGCACCCTCATCGACCAGGCGCGGGTGTTCCATTTCGGCACGCTCAGCCTGACGGATGAGCCGGCTCGCACCGCCACGCAGAAGGCGGTTGCCTATGCAAAGTCCGCCGGAAAGCTCATCACGTTCGATCCCAACTATCGCGCGCCGCTCTGGCGCACGCAGGAGGAGGCGAAGGAGCAGATGCTCTGGGGCCTTGCGCAGGCAGATGTTGTAAAGATCAGCGAGGAGGAAGTAGACTTCCTGTGGGGCGTCTCGCCGGAGCAGGGCGCGCAGCGCGTGCTGGAGCTTGGTGCGCAGCTGGCCATGGTTACGCTTGGGCCGGAGGGCTGCTATCTGCAGACGAAAAATGCCGCCTGCCGTTGCCGCAGCCCCAAGGTGCATCCCATTGATACCACCGGCGCCGGCGATATTTTTGGCGGCAGCGCCATATCGGAGCTTCTGGATACCGGCAAGGCACCGCAGGAGCTGACGCAGGCGGAGCTGCAGAGGATTGCATCCTTCGCAGCAACGGCAGCCAGCCTCTCAACAGAAAAGCAGGGCGGGATCCCGTCCATCCCGGCGAAGGCGGACGTTCTGGCGAGGATGTAAGTCCAGAATACCACTACCGGCATGTTGGAAATGGTTGAATACGTGCACAGACAGAAAATAACGGAGCCCATGCGCTGGCTTGTTCCAGGCGTGGGCTCCGTTGTTCACGTTATGAGAAATGGTCCGGAGGCTTCCGGAACAGTGGGCGGATTTATTTCTCCAACTGTTCCAGAGCGGCCAGACGCAGGCTGGTGCAGAAGATATCCATAGCCTGCTCCAGTTCCCTGACGGGCGGCAGCGACGGCGCGATACGGATGTTGGAATCCTGCGGATCCTTTCCATACGGGAACGTCGCGCCGGCACTGGTCATGACGACGCCAGCCTGCTTGCAAAGCTCCAGCGTGCGCTTGGCAAGGCCGGGCACCGTGTTGACAGAAATGAAGTAGCCGCCCTTCGGCCGCTGCCATGAGGCGATACCAAGCGGTGCAATCTGCGTATCAAGATCATGCAGAACGCACTGGAACTTTGGATTGAGAACGGCGGCATGCTTTTTCATCAGCTCCAGCGTGTGCGCCTTGTCCTTGAGATAGCGCACGTGGCGCAGGGAATTGACCTTGTCATAGGAAATGGTCTGGATGCCGATGAGCTTCTGCAGATAGGCCTGATTGGCCTCGCTTGTCGCCATGACGGAGAAGCCGGCACCCGGCAGCGTCACCTTGGAGGTGGAGGCAAATTCGTAGACCATATCCGGGTTGCCCGCCTTGCGGCAGAGCGTCAGGATATCGCGGAAGGGAACGAAGTCCCCGTCAAATTCGTGGATGCAGTAGGCGTTGTCCCACATCAGGGTAAAGTCCGGCGCAGCGGGCTTCAGCGCGGCAATGCGGTCCACCGTCTCGTCAGAATAGATAATGCCGTCCGGGTTTGAATACTTCGGCACACACCACATGCCCTTGACAGATGGATCCTGTACAGCCTTTTCCACCAGATCCATGTCCGGGCCGGTGGGCGTCATGGGGATGGTGATAAGCTCAAAGCCAAAGGACTCGGTAATTTTGAAATGACGGTCATAGCCGGGAGCAGGGCAGAGCCACTTGACGGTGTTCAGCTTGCACCACGGCTTTTCCGAGTGCTGCAGACCATGCGTATAGGCCTTGGCAATGGTATCGTACATGAGCGTCAGCGAGGCGTTGCCGCCGATGAAGCATTCCTCCGGCTTGCAGCCGAGCACATCGGCCCAGTAGGCCCTGGCACAGGGCAGACCAGCCAGCTCGCCGTAGTTGCGTGCGTCAATGCCGTCGGCCATGCAGTCATCCGGCGTGGATAAAATGGTCAGAATGTCGGATACGAGATCCAGCTGCTCTTTGCCGGGCTTACCGCGGGCCATATTGAGCTTCAGTTCCTTGGCCTTCAACGCGTCGTACTGAGCCTTGACGGCGGTGTATTCCACCGCCCGTTGCGCAGGGGTCAGATTCTGATAAGCAATGCTCATATTGATCGGATTCCTTTCTTTTGTTCATGGATTGGCGGCGCCTGCGGCGCAGCTGATCTTCTGATTTGAGTATACCGCGGGATCGTGTCAAAAGCAAGCATTGCTTTGCACCGCAAAAGCAAAAGGGCCTGCCATCCGGCAGGCCCTTGGAGCGGGAGAGTTACTGAACGATGAAGTTGACGGATTCGTCGCCCTGCTTGTCCTCGCCATAGACGTAGTCCTTGCCGGGCATGATAGCGTTGAGCACGATGCCGACGATGGAGCCGACAGCCAGACCCGACAGGCTGATGGCGCCGAGCTGCAGAGAGCCGGCAGAGGAATAGCTGATGCCGATGGACAGAACCAGGATCAGCGCGGCGACAAGCACGTTGCGGGACTTGGTGAAGTCGACCTTGTTTTCCACAACGTTGCGCACGCCGACTGCGGAGATCATGCCGTAGAGCACGAGGCTGACGCCGCCGATGGTACCGCCGGGCATGGAGGAAATCACAGCTGCAAATTTCGGGCTGAAGGAGAACAGCATGGCAAGCACAGCGGCGATGCGGATGACGCGCGGGTCGTAGATCTTCGACAGGGCCAGAACGCCGGTGTTTTCGCCATAGGTTGTGTTGGCTGGTGCACCAAAGAGTGCGGCCAGCGTGGTGGCCAGGCCGTCGCCCATCAGCGTGCGGTGCAGACCGGGATTTTCGATGTAGTTGCGGTTGCAGGTGGAGGAGATGGCGGACACATCGCCGATGTGCTCAACCATGGTTGCCAGCGACAGGGGAACGATGGTGATGACGGAGGTCAGCAGCATGTGCGTATCCACATTGCCATTCAGGAACAGACCGAACACGGTTTCGTCCTTGTAGATGGGAAGGGCAAACCACTTGGCCTGCGCAACATTCTGTGCGAGAGTGGCGCGCACATCGGTGTCAAAGATGACGGCCAGAACATAAGAGCCGATGACGCCGAGCAAAATGGGGATGATCTTGATCATGCCCTTGCCCCAGATGTTGGCTGCAACGATGATTGCGATGGCAGCCAGAGCAATCCACCAGTTCTGCGAACAGTTGTTGATGGCGGACGAGGAGAGGTTCAGGCCGATTGCAATGATGATGGGGCCTGTGACGATCGGCGGGAAGAAGCGCATAACCTTCTTGGCACCGAACGCCTTAAAGAGCATGGAAAGAATGACGTATACGAGACCGGCACATGCAACACCGAAGCAGGCATAGGGCAGCATCTCATGGTTGGGCTGGCCGTCGATCATCGGTGCGACAGCTGCATAGCCGCCGAGGAATGCAAACGAGGAGCCGAGGAACGCGGGGATCTTGCCGCCGGTGATGAGGTGGAACAGCAGTGTTCCGAGACCGGCGAACAGCAGTGTGGTGGACACATCCAGACCGGTCAGGATAGGGACGAGGACGGTTGCGCCGAACATGGCGAACATGTGCTGGAAGCCAAGCAGAAGCATTCTGCCTGCGCCGAGCTGTCTGGCATCATAGATGCCTTCTTCAGGAATCTTGTACTTTCCCATTAGAGTCTCCTTTCTTTCTCTCCGCCTGCCGTCAGCCGCCGTGTGCACATAAAAAAAGAATTGTGAAACAGCTTCACAATTCTTTTTAAAAAAACAAACACAGCGCCGGGGAAACACGGCTCCCGGCAAGCATCACAGCGGAAATACGCAATCTGAGCAGCTGATATCGAGCAGTCATCGCGCGCACTTCCTTTCCTTCTGATTTCACTGAGCGCCATTATACCCGTTCACAGAAGAAAAAACAATTGTGGATTTCAACGGAAAACAACAAAATCCGACATAGAAATTAGCAGATCCGACGAAGCCTATTCCAGCTCGTCCAGCGTCAGCCGGAAGCTGTCCAAAAAATGTGCCATGAAGTAGTCCAGACATGGCAGCTGCATCTGTACAAGGGCCTGCCGTGTCTGCGTTTCTGCCGCCTCAAATTCTGAGTTCCCGGCCTTGAGCTCCTCCACGCATTTGATATAGGCGGAGAGCTTGTCTGCTGCCTTTACAATTTTTGCAACGTCCGGATCCGATTCAAACAGCAGCGGACGGTACTCGTCCTGCAGCTCCGGCGGCAGCAGATCCAGAAGCTTCTGGCAGCTGACGGCCTCAATCTGCTTGTAGGCAGTCTTGATCTCGGGGTTGTAGTATTTGATCGGTGTCGGCAGGTCGCCCGTCAGGATCTCCGACGCGTCGTGAAACAGAGCTGCCGACGCGCATCGGTCCGGGTCAGCCGGCTGGCCGAGAATGTCCCGCTGGATCATGGCAAGCGCATGCGCCAGCACGGCAACCATGTGGCTGTGCTCCTGAATATTTTCCTCAAAGGTGTTGCGCATCAGGCCCCAGCGGCCAATGTAACGCATCCGGGAAATGAGCGCGAAGAATTTATGCTGCATGTTGGGCCCTCCTTACGAGACAAGCGTTTTTTTCTTCCAGTCGCCGCGGAAAAAATGAAGATAGCAGACAACGAGTGTCAAAATCCAGCTCATAGCCTGGCTCCACCAGATGGCCGTGTAGCCGAAAAGCGCCGTCTGGTAGAGGCTGTAGGCAAACACCACGCGCAGACCGAGGGCCATGAGCGCGTAGAACGTCGCGTGGAAGCCCTCGCCAACGCCCTGGAACATGCCGTTGGCCGGGAAATAGACGGCAAAAATCGGCACGGACACGGCGGAGGCAAACAGGTGTTGACGGCAGATGGCCGCTGCGGCACTGTCCAGCTGGAATGCGCGGATAATGAGCGGCGCGCCCGCAATCTGGAGCACGGATAAGATCAGCGTCATGATGAGCGAGACCAGCACGCCCTGACCAAGCCCCTTTGCAACGCGCTCCGGCTGCTGCGCGCCCATATTCTGCCCGGCATAGGTGGCCATGGTGTTCTGGATACCAGCGACCGGAATCATCAGAATGGCATCCATGCGGCTTGCAACGGTGTAAGAGGCAATCATGCTCTCACCAAAGAGGTTGACGAGCTTCTGCAGGAACAAAAATCCGCAGGAGACGATGGACTGCTGCAGCGCCATCGGCGCACCGATGCGCAGAACCTTCCCGGCGACAGGCAGCTCAAAGCGAAGCTGGCGCAGGGAGAAGCGCAGCAGTGCGTACCGCCTGTACATGTACACGAAGCCGAATACACACGAGGTCAGCTGGGAGAGCACCGTCGCAATGGCTGCTCCGGCAACACCCATATGAAAGACCGCGACAAACAGAAGATCCAGAATGACATTCATCACGGACGAGGCAAGCAGAAAATACAGCGTCGATTTGCTGTCGCCGATGGCGCGCAGCAGGGCGGCGGCAATGTTGTAGCCAAACTGAAAGACGAGGCCAACCGCGTAGATCTGGAAATACTGCGCTGCCAGCGGCAGCAGACCCTCCGGCGTACCAAGAAAGCCCTCCAGCAGGAGCCGCGCGCTGGCAAGCCCGATGATTGACATCAAAAGGCCCATTCCCAGCATCAGTACAATCGAGGTCGCGGCGTAGCGCCGCAGCTCCTGTTCCCGCCCGGCGCCAAAAAACTGTGCAATCAACACGCCGGCGCCAATGGAAAAACCGATTGCCAGCGCAGTAAACAGAATGGTCAGCGATGTACAGGCACCGACGGCGGACAGGGCATGCTGCCCTTCAAAATTGCCGACGATGATGGTGTCGGCGGTGTTATACAGCTGCTGCAGCAGATTGCCCGCCATAATGGGCAGTGCAAACTGTACAATCAGCCGCCATGGCGTGCCATGGGTCAGATCCTTGCTCATGTAATAAATTCCTCTATTTTAAATAATTCTTTATATTGTAACACAGAAAGAAATCCTTGTAAATTGCAGGATTTGACTTGATAAACCTTTAACCTTGTAGTATAGTAGGGAATTAGAAAGCGAGGAAACACCACTATGATGATATCCAGCAAAGGGCGCTATGCCCTGCGTGTTATGATCGATCTGGCGGAGCATCAGGACGAGGGATATATCCCTCTGCAGACGATTGTGGGCCGGGAGGGCATCTCTGAAAAATATCTGGAGAGCATTCTGGGCGTGCTGAGTAAGGCAAAGCTTCTGGATGCGGTGCGCGGCAAGGGCGGCGGCTATCGTCTGGCGCGCAGGCCGGAGGACTATACGACCTTTGAAATCCTCTCCCTGACCGAGGGTTCTCTGGCGCCGGTCACATGTCTGGAGCATGGACAGAGCTGCGAAAATGCGGCAAGCTGCCGGACGCTGCCGCTGTGGCAGGGGCTTGACAAAGCCATTGCGGATTATCTTGGCAGCTATACACTGGAAGATCTTGTACAAATGGGTCAGAAACCATAAATCGCTCTGTTTTCATTGAAAACAGAGCGATTTGATTTTTTTATTTGCGGATGGACAGCTCCAGCAGCGCCAATGCCTCGCGCAGGTGGCTGTAGAAGCCCTCTGCCGTGCGCGGCAGAGGCTCGGATTCCTGGTACCAGTCGCATTGCTCCAGCTCTGTGTTGCCGAAGCTATGGGCAAAGGATGCCCCAAGACCAATAGACTCCGCATAGGGAAGGATCTTATAAAAATACTGTCCGTCCTGCTGCAGGCGGGCCAGCAGATGCTTCTGCGTGACGCGCCGGAGGAACCGCCGGTAGCTGAGCGTCTGCGCAAGCACCTCCGCGCCAAAGTCGGAGCGCTGTCCGCCGTGCAGTGTCAGAAAGCCCGCAGCAATCGCGGCTGCAAGGACAAGCAGCACAATGAGAAGCCCCTCGCCCAGCTGCGCAAAGATGAGCAGCGCCGCGGCAGCCGCAGCTGCCAGCGCCAGCAGCGGCTTTTTACCGAGATAATATGCGGCGGGTGCATGCAGAATAACGCCATACAGGCCGCCGCCGAGCAAGAACGCCAGCACCAGCAGCACCCAGCGCAGGAAGCCAGACGGCAGCAGCGGGCTGATCGATTCCGCGGTAGTAAGCGCGCCGGCAAGGATGACAAGTGCACGCATGATGAGCGGATTACCGCTTGTTTTCACGTAAAGCTTCCGTGCCCAGTAGCGGCGCAGAACCTCGTCGGCTTTTTCCGCAGTCCGCTTGTAAAGAAGGCTTGCACCCTCGCACACATCGCCCTGTGAAAACAGCATATTGAACAGCCGGCATTCCAGCTGCCGCCGCTCATTGCCCATATACACGCGGCGGTGCAGCGCCACACGTCCGTTTTTGCTGCAGGAAATGGTCAGATAGCCAAGGCTTGCCCAGTGACAGACAAGCATATTGAACTGGATCTGCCCTCCGGCCAGCAGATATGGCATGTCGCACGGCAATGCGGCATCCGGAGGCAGCACGCGCGTGGAAACACGCACGGGCGCGCTGCGCAGCGAGGTAAACCAGTAGATAAAGGCCAGCGCAAGAAACAGCACAATCACAATCAGGCCGGCTGTCCCAAACGAAAGAGAGGAGGATGCACCGGAAAAATAGCCCTGATCGAGCGTGAGCGTCATGACCAGCGATTCATGATCCTTCAGCCCGGTGGCAATCATACCGCTGATGAGGCTGTCTGTAACGTTCAGATCAATGTAGTCTGAAATGACATCGCCGTAATAGCCGCTGGAAAAGCTGGGATAGGAGTCAAAGGGCTTCGGCAGTGTGACCGTAAACTGGTATTTGGAGATGGCATAGTCCCACTTTGCACTTAGAAGCGGCAGCTGCAGCGTCTGCGCGCCGTCCGCCTGTGAGGCCAGATTGGAAACCGTATACATGACAGTAAAGCTGCGTGTGCCGCTGAAGCCCGCAGCGTCAGACAGAACCAGCACCACACAGTCGCCGTCTGTTTGCTTCTGGGCCTTGTAGCCGGCGACAGAGGCGTTTTTTGCGCCTGCAGCCAGAGGAAAACGCAGCTGATTTTCTGTGCCGCTGATCTCCAGGGTAAAGGTCTGCGTGATCTGGCAGGAGCCGCGTCCATCCAGTGTGCAGTCTGTTTTCATATCAGTAATGACAGTGTCTGCAGCGAATACCGTGGTGCACAGCGCCAGCAGGCAGGCCAGCAGCAGGAAAAGCCGCTTCATGCAATCACCTCGTGTCAAGGATGTGTAATCAAATTATCATATTTTTTACGATTTTGCAACTGCTGCGCAAAAAAGCGGATATGCAGCGTGCAATTTATGCAGAATATCCGGCCCCGAGGCGGCGCACGTCCGGAATTTTCTCTCTGTCTTTTCCGGCAGCCAACGAGCAGCATGGATGTTTAGGGTGTATTCTTCCAACTCCCAACGCACCCGGACAGCGGGTCTTTTTGCGGTGTGCCGCGTCATTTTTCCTTGCAATACGTCAGGTTTCCTGCGAAAAAATGTCTTGTTCAACGAAAAAATCCCTCGCTGCCGGTCACATCATGAGTGTTCAGATACACCCTAGCTGGAAAGGAAAATCAGCTGACGCGTTCGCGCCCGATGACGCATGCGTGCATCATCGGGCGCGGTTTGGTTTCTGTATGGATTTTACCGGTGGAACCCGATTTTGCTGCATGCAAGCAAAATGCAGTCCACACCAAGCAGAACAAGATAGATGCTCACAATATACTGCAGTGACAGCAGCGACAGCCACGGACGCACCAGCATCATAACGCCGAGCACCAGCCCCAGCACATTGAGCACCAGTGGAAACCAGTAGCACCATTTCCCTGCCACAAGCCGGACAATGTGAATACCTGCCAGCCGGGAAATACAATGCGCCAAAAACCACAGCGGGAACAGCAGGCTCAGGACCCATTTGCCTGCGTCCGGGTGCGCCAGCAGCATGACGCCGGCCATTACGCTCAGCGTACCTGTAATCAAAGAAACGATCGGGCCAAAGCCGCTGAACCGTTCCACGCGCACAAACAAAATGATATCCGCAATGCCGACAATCGTGGCCACTGCGCCATATAGGATGATGAAATCACGCAGCGCCTGATCCGGCTTTGCAAGGGTATAGATGCCCAGCGCAATGAGCAGCACGCCCTCTATCAGTGCAAACCATCCATATTTAGAGCTCCGCTTCATTGTATGCTGCCCTCCTTTTTCAGGATCTGCATGAACTCGTCGCCGGTAATCGTTTCTTTTTCGTACAGGAACTGTGCAAGAGAATCAAGAACCTTCCGGTTTTCTGTCAGAATCCTGACTGCCTTTTCATGCTGCGCCTTGACCAGCTCCACAACCTTCTGGTCGATGCGGTTCTGCGTATCAGCGGAGCAGGCCAGCGAGGTATCGCCGCCAAGATACTGGTTTGTGACTGTCTCCATGGCGACCATATCAAATTCCTCGCTCATGCCGTAGCGCGTAATCATGGCCCGGGCCAGCTTGGTTGCCTGTTCGATATCATTGGAGGCACCGGTCGTAATCTCACCGAACACAACCTCCTCTGCAGCGCGACCGCCGGTGAAGGTGGCAATCTTGTTTTCAATCTCCTGTTTGGTCATGAGATATTTATCGCTGGTATCGACCTGCATCGTGTAGCCCAGTGCGCCGGAGGTGCGCGGAATGATGGTAATTTTCTGCACCGGGGCCGAATGCGTCTGCAGCGCGGCGACGAGCGCATGGCCGATTTCATGATACGCAACGACGCGCTTTTCATGGTCGGACAGCACCGCATTCTTTTTCTGGTAGCCCGCGATGACGACCTCAATGCTCTCCTCAAGGTCGGCTTCAGTCACAATCACGCGGCCATTGCGCACTGCGCGCAGCGCAGCCTCATTGATGATATTGGCAAGCTCTGCGCCGGAAGCACCGGCTGCCATACGCGCAATGGTGTGGAAATCCACATCATCGGCGGTCTTGATCTTTTTCGCATGTACCTTCAGAATTGCCTCGCGGCCGGCAAGATCCGGCAGCTCCACCGGCACCCGGCGGTCAAAGCGGCCGGGCCGCGTCAGCGCGGGATCCAGCGATTCCGGGCGGTTCGTCGCGGCAAGAATGATGACGCCGTTGTTGCCCTCAAAGCCGTCCATCTCGGTGAGCAGCTGGTTGAGCGTCTGTTCCCGTTCGTCGTTGCCGCCCATATTGCCGCCGCTGCGTTTCTGGCCGATGGCGTCAATCTCATCGATAAAGACAATGCAGGGGGCCTTTTCCTTGGCCTGACTGAACAGATCCCGCACCTTGCTTGCACCCATGCCGACGAACATCTCAACAAACTCTGAACCGGAGATGGAGAAAAACGGCACGTTTGACTCACCTGCAACAGCCTTGGCAAGCAATGTCTTGCCGGTGCCCGGAGGGCCAACCAGCAGTAAGCCCTTCGGCATGGAGGCGCCGGCCTCTGTATATTTCTGCGGGTTATGCAGGTAATCCACAATTTCCTGCAGATTTTCCTTGGCCTCGTCCTCGCCGGCCACGTCGGAGAAATGAATGCCCTGCGTCGACTGGACATAGACCTTGGCACTCGACTTCCCGGCACCGCCGAACATCATGGAGTTTTTGCCGCCGGCACTTTCAATCAGCTTCTTGCTCATGAACTGGCCGAGCAGGATGAAGATAATCAGCGGCACGAGCGATGTCAGCAGATAGCTGACAACAGGCGAGGTCGTCTGCTCAATATCCTTCGCGAATTCTGCGCCGGACGCATACAGCCGCTCGGTCAGCGTCGGGTCGTCCATCACGCCCGTCTCATAGATTTCTCCGCTGTCCTTGTCCGTAAAGACAATCTGGCTGCTGCCGACCTCAACTTTGCCGATCTGCTTTTCCTCGATCATGCGCATGAAGGTGCCGTAGTCCACCTCTGTCACCTGACTCTGCGTCAAAAGCGGCGTGACAATCAGGTTGAATAGAATAATCACCAGCAGCGTGATTCCATAATAGAAGATCAGCGGCTTCTTGGGGGATTTCACTTCTTTCATATCAGGGCTCCTTTTCGCTTTTCCCAAGTATAGCACAGAATCGGTGCATGGAAAACAGGCAAATTCAGCAATCGTGTTGAAAAAGCGCAGTACAGGTGTTTTTAGGAAAGCACCCGTACTGCGCTGCTTATATCAGGCTGGATTCTGCATGGTGAAAATATAGACCGGATTCTGTCCCAGCATGAGATGATAGTGCCCGGCCTGTCTGGCCCGCGCCACCTGCACACAGACCGTCTCTGTTTTGGAAAACTCCTGCAGGCATGCGGTCAGCTCCGACACGGATTCCAGCGTCACTGCCGCGGCGACAATCCGCACATGCGGGTTTTTCTGCAGCGCCAGCGCCAGAATTTCCCGTGCATGACCCGCCGTTCCGCCAAGAAAGACGTGCGTCGGCGCAGGCAGTGCCCGGCACGCCTCCGGCGCGGCTCCGGCCACGATCTGCAGATTTTCTGCGGCAAATTTCTCGCGGTTCTTTTCCAGCAGCGCAAGGGCATCCGCGCTGCGTTCTATGGCAAAGATATGGCCGGATTCTGCCTGCAGCGCCATCTCGACCGATACAGAGCCTGTTCCGGCGCCGACATCCCAGCAGACGGCATCCCCTGTCAGTGCAAGCTTGGACAGGCAGATGCTCCGTACCTCGCTCTTTGTCATCGGGACGACGTGCCCGGGCTCCTGTTCCCGCAAAAACGCCTCATCCGGCAGGCCATGCGTCACAACCGTGCTGGCAGCCGGATTTTCAATCAGCGCCACGCTGAGCGTCTCGAATGTCTTTTCCGCCAGCTCCGACGCTGTGCCGCAGGTGATGCGCTCATCCGGATAGCTCAGCCGCTCTCCTATACGGACCTGTACCGTGCCGAGGCCGGCCTCAGTCAGTCTGCGGCAAAGCGCGGCCATGCCGCCCTCTCCGCCGACAAGCGCAAAAATCCGCTTCTTTGCGCGCACGTCGCGCGCGATATCGTGGCTGCGCCCATGCAGACTGACCGGCACGACGTCCTCATAGCTCGTGCCCAGCCGCGCGCAGAGGTATGCCAGTGAGCTCAGCCCAGGCAGCACCTGCACCCGGCAGTCTGTCAGAAGCGGCAGAAGCTTCTTCGTGCCGCTGAAAAAGCCGGTGTCCCCGGACATGGCAACTGCAAACCGGCGGTATTCCGGGTGTGCGCGGATCTGCGCAGCAATTGCATCCGGCGCAATCGCGGCCAGCCGGCTTTGCGCCGGTCCGGCCACGGCGTCCAGCATCCGCGAAGCGCCGATGATGCAGTCCGCCGCCTGAAGCGCCGCACGGACCTCGCCGGTTTGCCCGGCCTCGCTGCCGGGACCTATTCCGACAACTGTAACGGTCGGTGCGGTCCGGAAGCCGAAGCGCGCGCACAGCGCGTCAATGGTCTGCTGCAGGGACATCCCGCTTTCTTGTGCCGGACGTCCGATCACAAGCAGCTGCGCGCCGGCCTTGCGTGCGGCGGACTGCTTTTCTGCAAAGCCGCCGGCGCTGCCGCCGTCCTTTGTCACGAGCCAGCTGGCGCCGATGGCGCGCAGCATGGCCGTGTTCATTTCCTCAGAAAACGGCCCCTGCATAGCAAGAATATGCGCGGGGCTGAGCCCTGCCTCCCGGCATGCCTCCAGAGAGGAGGCAACCGGCAGGACGCGCGCCCAGACGCGTGCCGGAAAATCTGTCAGCGCGGCAAACGCGCCAAGCTCCTTGCTGCCGGTTGTGAGCAGAATGTTCCCCTGCGTGCAGTTCAGAAGCTGTACCGCGTGCGCAGTGTTTTCCGCAAATACCGCCGCATCCGAAACCTCTGACGCGGCGCGCAGCAGCCGCCAGCATTCTGTGCCGGTCTGACTGCACGCCGCTGCAATGCTTTTTGTAATGGAGGCGGCATAGGGGTGTGTGGCGTCAATCACCAGATTGAAACCCTCCTGCCGCAGAAGCGATTCGATTTCCACAACCGGAAGCTTCTTTGCCGATACGCTGACACGTTCCGTTTCCGGCAGCAGCGCCTGGCCATACTCCGTCGCCACGCAGGCCAGCACCTCGCACGGCTGCGTGCTCAAAAATTCCACAAGCTCACGGCCTTCGGTCGTGCCGCCGAATACGCAGATCTTATACATCCCGGTATCCCCGCGGCGTGACCAGCCTGCCGGCAATGACCTTTGACGAGGCATTGCCGATGAAGATGGTGCAGAACATATCGGCCTGCGCAGTCCGAAGCTCCCCGAGTGTCAGGAGCCGGCTGCTCTGGCCCTCCCGGCCAATATTGCGGGCGATGCCGCACAGCCGGTCCTCCGGCAGGACGCGCAGCAGAATTTCACACGCGCGCCGCAGGTGCTCCGGTCTGCCATGGCTCACCGGGTTATAAAGGACGATGGACAGATCCGCCTGCGCGGCGGCCTGCAGACGCTGTTCGATCGTCTGCCACAGCGTCAGGCGGTCAGAAAGGCTGATGACCGCAAAATCGTGCGTCAGCGGCGCGCCAAGCACCGCCGCGCCGCTGCAGGCCGCAGTCAGTCCCGGAACGACCTCAATTTCCGGCTCGTCTGCCTCACCGCGCAGCTCGTATACAAGCGCTGCCATGCCATAGATGCCGCTGTCGCCCGAGCAGACCATTGCCACGCGCTTTCCCGCCCGGGCCAGCTCCAGCGCCATCTGGCACCGCTTTGCCTCCTGTGTCATCGGGGTGGACAGAAACTCCTTATCCGGATACCGGCTCCGGACAAGCTCCACATAAACCGGATAGCCGATAATCACATCGCAGCCGGCAAGCGCGCGGTCCGCACGGATTGTCATATCTTCATAGCATCCCGGGCCGATTCCCACAACAAATACCTTACCCAAACCGTACCTCCCAAGCTTCCTCCGCCACGGCGACGGTCACACCGTCCATGGCCGTTTTTTTTACAAGCAGGCGCGCCGCGCCAAGCAGAGCCGCGCGCTCACATACATTGTCCACGCCTGTAACCGTCTGAACAAATTCTGATGTTGTAAATGTTCCGGGCACCTGCTGCAGCTGCTGCGCGGAATAAAACTGCGTCTGCCAGCCGCGCAGAAGGCAGGCCTCCAGAAGTCCCGCCTCCTGTGCCTTGAGATCGATGGAGCAGACGCGCAAAATGGCGCGCGGATCAAGCGCGTGCGACCGGAATACCGCATCGACCGCATGCAGAACAGGCTGTGCCGCGATGCCCCGCCGGCAGCCGATCCCGACATGCAGCACACGCGGCACGAGCCGCAGCGTGCGCGTAAACGGCGCGCGCACATCCGCGCCAATATAAATGCCGAGCGTGCCGTTCTGCCCCTCCACGATGCCGCCGGGCAGCGGCCCGGAAACAGGGAACGCACTGCAAAGCGGAACATCCCGCTCAAGAATCTCCGCCGCGACAGCCTTGGCCAGCTGCATGTCGCAGATGGCGCAGCCATGCTGCGCCGCCCAGGCATCGACGGCAAATTTTCCGTTTACGTCCGTCGCCGTGGTAATCACCGCCTGCGCGCCAAGCGCGGCAGCCAGCCGCGCTGCCAGCGCGTTGGCCCCGCCAATGTGCCCGGACAGGAGCGGGATCACAAACGTGGCCCGCTCATCCAGGCAGAGTACCGCCGGATCCGTTTTCTTGTCACGGACATAGGGGGCAATCTCCCGCACGGCAATGCCGCACGCGCCGATGAAGATGAGCGCGTCCATCCGGTCAAAGGCACGGCCATAGACGTGCCTTTCCAGCGGCAAAAATCCCGGCTCCCCGAAGCGCGCCATCGTATACCGCTCCGTCTGCGCCTCCGGCAGCGCCGCAAGCACGCGCTCTGCCGTCCGGCAGCCTGTGCGGCTGTAGGCAAATAGCGCGAGCCTCATTGCGTGGCCTCACGAAATTCTGTGGTGAAGCCCGGATGGTATAAAAGCGAGCGCAGATACGTATCGCCCAGACAGCCGCCGACCACGATCAGAGACGTCTTGGTCAGCTGATTTTCCGTCACGGTCTGGTGCAGCGTGCCAACCGTGCAGCGGAAGATTTTTTCCTCCGGCCAGGTGGCCTTGTACACGATGGCCGCCGGCGTGTCTACCGGATAGCCGCCGGCCTGCAGCTGCTTTTGCAGCTGCTCGGTCAGCGACGTGCTGAGAAACAGCACCATCGTGGCCTGATGGGCTGCAAGCGACGCAATGGATTCCCGCTCCGGCACGGGGGTGCGTCCGGCAGCCCTCGTGATGATGACCGTCTGACTGACATCCGGCAGGGTGTATTCTGCGCGCAGCGCTGCAGCCGCCCCGCAGAAGGCGCTTACGCCCGGGCAGACGTCATAGGCGATGCCGAGCTTTTCCAGCTCGTCAAACTGCTCGCGCACCGCGCCATAAATGCTGGAATCGCCGGTGTGCAGGCGCACCGTTACCTTCCCTGCAGCCTCTGCTGCGCGAATCACGGCAATGACCTCCTCCAGCGTCATTCTGGCACTGTTGTGGAGCTCACAGCCCGGCTTCGTATATGAAAGCAGATCCGGATTCACCAGCGACCCGGCATAGATGACCACATCCGCCCCGCCGAGCAGCCGGGCCCCCCGCACTGTAATCAGATCCACCGCGCCGCTGCCGGCGCCGACAAAATGAACCATGTTTATCCCTCCGTAATTTTCTGCAGCAGATCGTCCGAGCCGCTCGTCCGGCACAGACAGCCGTATTCCTTTGAAAAAACAATTGCGCCGGCCAGCATCTGCCCGCATTTATGTGCCAGCTGCTGCGCAATCCGATCCGCAAGCCGCGCCATCACGCCGCTGCAGAGCCCCTCTTCCTTTAAAATGCGCAGCACATCGTCGCACATGACGCATTCCAAAATTTCCTTTGTGCGCGCAGCCGGCAGGCCGAGCGCCGCGGCATGCGCCGCCAGCAGCTCCATGCGGCAGTCGCCATATTTGGAGTGGGTGTTCCACATGCCACCCGCCAGCTTCACAAGCTTCCCGATATGCCCGACCAGCAGCGCGCCGCGAAAGCCGAGCTCCCGGCAAATTTCCAGCGTGTCGCCGATAAAATTCGATGTCAGAACTGCCGTCCGCGGGTCGACTCCAAGCGTGTCCCGGATATAGTCCGCGCCGTAGTTGCCCGGAGTCAGCAGCACATAGTCCGCGCCGTTTGCCCGCCGCTGCCGCAGCTCGACACGGATGGTATCGACAAGTGCCTGCTCGCTCATCGGCTCGACGATCCCGGTCGTACCAAGAATGGAAATGCCGCCGGTAATGCCGAGGCGCGGGTTGAAGGTCCGTCTGGCAAGCTGCTCCCCCTCTGGCACCCAGATTTCTGCAGACAGGCCGCCTGGATAGTCAAACGCGCGGCAGACCTCCTCTAAATTCTCCCGGATCATCTGGCGTGGAACCGAGTTGATGGCCGCCGCGCCCACCGGCTGATCGAGGCCGCGTTTTGTCACGCGGCCGACCCCTACGCCGCCGTCAATGACGATGTCCGGTGCATCTATGCGGCGGACAGACGCAAAAATCAGCGCCCCATGCGTCACATCCGGATCATCGCCGCTGTCCTTGCGGATGGCGCACGACACGCAGTCCGGCTCCATCCGAATCTCCAGAACTTCCAGCTTTAGTGCAATGCCCTTTGGTGTTTGCAGCGCGATTGTCTGCTTTTTTCTCCCGCCAAGCAGCATCCAGGCTGCCGCTTTTGCCGCCGCAGCTGCGCAGGAGCCGGTTGTATAGCCGAGGCGGAGCTTTTTTCCGTCCTTGACGATATATTCTTCCATAGTTACCGCTTGATCTGATAGAGCATGGCGTTGCAGATGGCCGCGGCTACGTTGCTGCCGCCCTTGCGGCCGCGCGCCACGATATACGGCGCGAGGGCTGACGCGATGATTCGCTCCTTGCTCTCTACCACGTTTACAAATCCGACCGGAACGCCAATGATGAGCGCCGGCTGCAGCCTGCCTGCCTCCATCAGCGCCTGCAGAGAAAAAAGCGCCGTCGGTGCGTTGCCGATTGCAAAGATGCACGGTTTCTCCAGCGTTGCCGCCTTCTCCATGGAGACAAGCGCCCGCGTTACCCCGCGGGCCTTTGCCGTTTCGGCAACGTCCGCATCCGACATAAAGCAGTGCACCGCACCGCCAAGTGAGGTGAGAATTGTCTTGTTGATGCCGGCCCTTGCCATTTGCGTGTCGGTCACGATATCGCAGCCTGCGCGCAGCGCGTCGATGCCCTTCTGTACGGCATGCTCTGAAAATACAAGATTATCTGCGTAATCAAAGTCTGCCGTCGTGTGGATCGCACGCTTGATGACAAGCTCATTTTCCGGATCGAGCGTGCGGCCTGCCAGCAGCTCGGTAATGATCTCGAAGCTGCGCTTTTCAATATCCATGGGCTTCATCTGTTCCTGCATGGCGCTGTTTCTCCCTTCTGCATGCGTCCAGAAAACGGATCGCAAAGGATGGATTTGCGTAAAAATGAAAATGTGGGAATCCGGCATAGAGCGTCGGGCCGGCGTGCACGCACGGCCAGCTTTTGCCGGATGGCTTTTGCGCAGTGAAGGCGTCGCCGGGCTGCTCGGCATCCCAGTGGTGGAACTCGTGGGCCGGGATGCTGCCGCCCCTGGCGCAGAGAAGATTGTCCCGCTGCGCGGTGAGCGTTACATAGCCAAAGCGGCGCAGATGTCCCGTATCGAAGCACCCTCCCGGCAGACAGCCGGCCATCGGCGCATCTGCAATTGCATCGGTCAGATACATAAACCCGCCGCACTCTGCAATACAGGGCAGCCCTGCCGTGACGGCGCATCTGACGCTCTGCCGCATGGGCTTGTTTGCAGACAGCGCCCCGGCATACAGCTCCGGGTAGCCGCCGCCAAGATAGAGCCCCTGCAGATTCTCCGGCAGAGCTGCATCCTCCAGCGGCCGAAACGGCACCAGCTCGGCGCCGAGCTGCTCGAGAAGGGAAAGGCTGTCCTCATAGTAAAAGCAGAATGCCTTGTCGCGTGCAACGCCGATGCGCACCGGCTCTCCCGGCTCCGGCAGGGGAGGCGGCGTAAAGTCAAGCGGCGGCGCTGCATCCGCGAGTGCCAGCAGCGTGTCAAAATCAATGGATTTTTCCGCCGCGGCTGCAAGCTGCTGCAGCTTTTCACGCAGTCCTGCGACCTCCGCCGCTGTGACAAGGCCAAGATGGCGGCTTTCCAGCGTGCAGTCCGGAAGCTTTGGCAGATAGCCGCAGGCCCGGATGCCGAACCGCAGCTCCAGCTCTTTTGCCAGCGGTGCATAGCTCATGGCGGTGCAGCCGTTCAGAATTATCCCGCGGATCTGGTTTTCCGGCTGGAACTGCAGAAAGCCCTGTATGGCTGCCAGTACGGACAGAGCCGCGCCGCGCGCGTTGACCACGAGCACAACGGGGCTGTTCGTTTTCTGCGCGACCTCATAGGTGCTCGCGCGCGTTGTCGTCATGCCAAGACCGTCATAATAGCCCATGACGCCCTCAATCACGGTCACGCGGCAGCCGCTGCTGTTTTGGGCCAGCAGATACTGCAGCAGATTCCCATCAAAGAAAAATGGATCGAGATTGGAGCTTTTTGCGCCGATGATGCGGCTGTGGAACATGGGGTCAATATAATCCGGCCCGCACTTTGCCGCGGCGACCTGCAGTCTGCGGTTGACAAGCGCCTGCAAAACGGCGCATGTTACCGTCGTCTTGCCGCAGCCGCTGTTTGTTCCGGCGAGGATCAGCCGTGGTACATGTTTGTGCATCTTGTTCCCTCAGTGTACAACAATTGTTGCAAAGTAACTCAGTGTCTGCGGCAGTGCGCGCAGATCATAAAATACCTGCTCTGTTGGCAGACCGCAGTCGGCCACAAGCGCCGCACGCGCCAGAAGGCCGCAGCGCTCCAGCGCCTGTATGGCTTCGCCTGCGGCGCTGCCGGATTTCATCAGGATCTTTGTGCCGGGCTGCTGCAGCGCTGCATCCAGATCCGCTCCGCCCGGCACAATGTGCACAGGCTGATCCGGCTCTGTCAGGCTGCAGCCGAGTCTTGCCGCCACGGCGCTGAAGCTTGTGATTCCCGGCACCATAACCGTCTCAAAGCCGTCCCGGCGGATATGCTCCAGTACATAATACGCCGTTGCATAGATGGACACGTCGCCAAGATTGACCATCGCCACATCCAGGCCCGCGCGCAGCGCAGCCTCGATGCCGTCCGCCGCGGCGCGGTAGCCCTGTTCGCGGATGGCCGGATCGCGCGCCATGGAGAAAGAAAGCGGCAGAATGGTCTTGCCCTCCAGATCCACCGCACCGCGCGCAATTTCCAGTGCGAGCATCTGCCCGGACGGCGTCTGCGGCGCCGCAAGGACGCTGCAACGCTCCAATATGGCGCATGCCTTCCGTGTCAGCAGCTCCGGGTCACCCGGCCCGACGCCGACTGCATAAAAAATTCCGGTTTCCTGATTCATAATTCCCTCTCACGGCACAAATTCCAGTGAATCGAAGCACGGGTCATATTTCCCCGGCTGCATATGATAAAGCTCCGCAATATACGCGCGCGTAAAGATTTCCTCTGGCGGGCCGACGCGGTCGATCCGGTCGCCTGCGACGCAGACAACGGTGTCTGAGATGCGCTCCGCCAGATCCAGCTCATGCAGGGACATGAGCACGGCAAGATTTTTCTCCCGCACCATGCGCCGCAGAATGCTCAGAAGCTCCAGCTTGTACCGGATGTCAAGATAGCTCGTCGGCTCGTCGAGCACAATGATCTCCGGTTGCTGGCACAGCGCGCGCGCCAGCAGGATCCGCTGCCGCTGCCCGTCACTGACGGACTGGAACGGCCGGTCCGCAAAGGACTCTGCGTCCACCTGCTGCAGGCTCTGCGCCACGATTTCCTTGTCCTCCGGGCGCAGGACACCGAGTCTGCCGGTATATGGATACCTGCCCGAGCTTACCACGTCCCGGCAGGTCATGAGCTCCGGCTCCATGCGCGCGGTCATCAAGATGGCCATCCGGCGCGCAATCTCGTTGCGGCTGCGCGCGGACATGTCCGTCCCATCGAGAAACACGCTGCCGCCAATCGCAGGCAGCTGACCGACGATGGTTTTGAGGATTGTCGATTTGCCGGAGCCGTTTGGCCCGATGAGCGTTACGATTTTCCCACGCTGTACCGAGAGGGCGACCTCGCGGATGAGCGCCTTCCCGTCATAGCCGACGCTGAGCGACTGGCTTTTCAGATACGCGTCCATGCTCACCCCGCCTTTCTGCGGATCATCATATAAATGACGACCGGCGCGCCGAATACTGCCGTGACAGAGCTGATGCTGACTTCTGTCGGGGCGAAGGCTGTGCGCGCAATCAGGTCGCACAGCAGGCAGAATACCCCGCCGCCAAGAAAACACGCAGGGATCATCAGAAGCGGCTCTGCCGATTTGAACAGCGATTTCATCAGATGCGGCACCGCAATGCCAACGAAGGAAATGGGGCCGGCAAACGCTGTCACGCAGGCGGACAGAACGCTCGATAATAAAATCAACGCAGCGCGAAAGCGTTTGAGCGGCACGCCCATATTCTGCGCGTAGACCTCGCCCAGCTGATAGGCGCGGATGGGCTTGGACAGCAAAAATGTGAGAACGAGCGCCGCCCCGCACACGCACGCCATGGTTCTGACGTTCTCCCAGCTCATGCCGGAAAACGAGCCCATGGACCAGTTATGCAGATTCACAATGTTTGAATCGTCGGCAAACGTGACGATAAAATCCGTCAGTGCCGAGCAGATATAGCCGATCATCACGCCGCATACGACAAGCAGGCTCATCCGCCGAACCTTCTGCGAGATAAGCAGCACAAAACCCATGGACAGCATGGCTCCGACAAACGCCGCGAGAATCAGCGACGCGGATGTCGCCGCCATGCCCCAGCCCAGCAGCAGAATCATGGTGATGGAGACCGTCAGCTTTGCGCCTGACGAAATGCCCAGCACAAACGGCCCCGCAATCGGGTTGTGGAAGAAGGTCTGCAGCAAATAGCCCGACACAGACAGCACCCCACCGAGAATCAGCGCCGCCAGCATGCGCGGCAGCCGGATCTGCAGCAGAATGCGGCGCTGCGTGAGCTCTCCGCCGCCGCGGAGAATTGCCCAGATATCAGACGCGGAGAGCCTGACGCTGCCCGCGAAAATATTCCAGATCAAAAAAACAGCAAGCAAAAGAAGGAGCAGCAGAAAACCGCCCCATGTACGCAATGCTCGGGTCCTTTCCATACTGCTCCTCCATTATGATAGTTTTTGCAGGAACCGCAGTCTGGTACTGTCCGCACCGGTCAGTACCGTGTGGAGATCGAGGATCAGATCCCCGAGCGCCAGAGATTCCTGATAAAAGTTTTTGGATATACACCAGACGTCGCCGCTCTGCACTGCCTTGAAATCTGCCAGCAGCGGGCTTTTGGCCAGCAGCTCTGCAATGGAGCCGATTTCGCCGTCAATGGTGCTGTTATAAATCAGCACATCGGCCTCCCGCGCAGCGTCATAAAACGACTCCATCTGGACGGTCATGGTCGAAAGTGCGTTTTCTTCTCCGCTCTCGTCGACGGCCACGTATTCGCCGCCTGCGAGCCGGATCGACTTGGCAATATAATCCCCGGACTTGCGGACGTTGACCGCACCGCTTGTCGTGACATAGAAAAAGGAAACGGTTTTCCCGGTCGGCTCCTGCTCTAAAATGGGATCAAGCTGCGCAAGCAGCGCGTCGTAATAGGAACAGGCTGCATCCTCCCGGCCCAGCAGCGCTGCATACAACTTCAGCCACTCTATACGTCCGAGCGGATCACTCTCATAGCTTGAGCGCTCGACGAGCACCGGGATCCCAAGACTCTGCAGCTGCTCAATCACATCCGGCGTGTGATAGATCATTGTGTTCTCAATCGCCAGATCGCAGCCATGTTCCAGAATCGTCTCATAGTCCGGCGCGGAATACTTGCCAGCATAGACCATGTTCCCGGCCTGCATGGCCGCTTTGGCCTCATCGATATACCAGTCGGATTCCTTCTGGCCGCTGAGCGCAATGCAGTCCACAGCGCCGAGCGCGCGGAAATGATCCATTGCCGCCGTTGCCACAAGATAGATATGATCCAGCGGCCGCTGCAGAATGGTTATGTCTGCCGGCACACCATCAGGGACAGGGGCATCCTCCGCCACAACCAACAGCCGCTGATCCTCGCCGATGGTCACAAGCGTGTAGCCGTCCGCAGTGTAGGCCACCGAGAATTGCTCGGCATGGGAGAGCGGCAGCAGCCGGTCGAACGTCAGGTCCTCCCAGCTGCAGGTCTGCGCCGGCTCCGTTTCCGTAGGGGCTGGCGCGGCAGACTCCGCTGTCTTGGCCGGCGCGCAGGCGGCAAGCGTCAGCAGCAGCGCCGCAAGCAGCGTCAGGCAAAGCTTCTTCATTCTGTAACGGCAGTCAGGCTGCCGGAATCAAACGTGAGGGTATATTCAATCTCATGCGGCGTGCTCATGGCTGTGGTATCGCCGATCACGGTAAGCTCTGTGTCAAAGGCTGCAACCGGGATCTCGAACGTGGAGCCATTTTCTGTGGACAGAACGTCGTAGCGTTCCCCGTCTACAAGCATATAGTCATACTTGCTGCTGCTCCAGACAATGGTCGCTGTGACGGCACCGTCCTGAACCGTCACGGTGCAGGGCGTCAGCACATGGGCCTTACCGGAGCCGCCGGCAAAGCCGACCTCGACCGTATACCTTCCGTCTGCCAGGCCAAGCTCTGCCGCGGTCTTGCCCGATTCCTCCAACGGCTGGGGATCCGTCACAGAGACCTTGTGGTCATACCAGACGCCCTTTTTACCGATCAGCGCAACGTCAAATTCCGTATCGAGCGCGGGGACGGGGATATCAAAGCCATAGACCTCGTCGCTCAGGCCGTCCGAGTAGGTGACGGTGTCTGTTGTGGGCTGCAGCAGCTGCGCGCCGTCCTTCTGCGCATCCTCGCTCAGTCCCGGGAACAGATTCACGATGCTGGTGGAGGCAAGGCTGACGTGGATCGTCATCCCGCCATTCTTTACAGTCAGAGTGCCCCGGCCATCGCAGGCCTCGTTCACATGGAACATGCTGCTGTCGGTATGGAACTCTGCAGTGTAAACGCCGTCAGCCAGCGCGGGGGCAGCCGGCTCCTGCGGCTGTTCTTCCTCTTTTTCTTCTTCCGGCTGCTCGGCCTGCTCCGGCTCCTCAGCCGGCACTTGCTCCTGCGCTGCCGGTTCCTGCGGCTGCGTGTCATTTTTCTGTGCGCAGCCGGCCAGCAGCGCCAGAAGCAGCACTGCTGCCAGAATCAATGCAATCAGCTTCTTCATAGTAATCCTCCATAGAGCGCAGTGTGCTCCGGGACGGCATTTTCCGCCCCGGAGCCTGCATGCGTTTTTTCTTATGCGTTCAGTGCGTCGATAGCTGCCTTCGTGTGGGCAACATAGAGTGCCTGCACGTCAGCAATCTCGCCGAGACCTGCGATCTGGCAGTCGACTGTGAAGCCGGCAGCCTCAAACATGGTCTTCCAGGAATCATCGTCAGCACCTGCCATGTCGTTGTTGGCGTGGTCGCCGGCAACAACCATCAGCGGGCGAAGCACGACGTTGGTATAGCCAGCAGCCTTGACAGTCTCAATCACGGCCTCTGCAGCCGTCTCCTCCGGCTCGCCCTCAACGGTGCCGATAAAGACGTTCTCATAACCGAGCTGCTGCATCTGGGCCTGCATCTGGCTGTAGGTCACCTTGGCGACATGCGCGGTGCCATGGCCCATGAATACGAAAGCGGTGCCGGCCTCTTTTGCCTCGTCAACGCTTGCAAAGCCTGCATCTGCAACAGCAGCGGCAGTGATTGCCTTTGCAACGGCTTCCTTGTCTGCGTTGATGACGGTAGCGTCGCTGCCGACCTCGCCGAGCATCGGCTCTGCGATGGCGACGGACTCAAACTGGTCGCGGTATTCGTCAATGACTTCGCACATCTCGTCATACTCTGCGCCGTGCATCAGGTGCGTCGGCTGGACGACAAGGTTCTTGACGCCGTTGGCAACTGCGCGGTCAAGTGCCTGCGTCATGTTGTCGATCTTTTCGCCGTCGCGGGCCTGCACATGGTTGATGATGATCTGTGCAGTGAAGGCACGGCGGACGGACCAATCGGGATATGCTGCCTGCAGCGCATCCTCGATACCCTTGATGTCAGCAACACGGCTGTCATTGTAGGAGGTGCCGAAGGACACGACCAGAAGCTCATTGTCGCCGATCTCGTCCTGGTTGCGGGGATCGTCCTTGGAGGCGTCGCCGGTGTCAAGGCCAAAGTAGTCCGGGCTGGCTTCCTCGCCTTCCACAAGCTCCTTCTGCTCATCGGTCAGAGCGTCCCATGCAGCCTTCGCTTCTTCGCACTGTGCGTCCGTGTTATCGTTGCGCTCCTGCACATAGATGGCGTCAATCAGCGCGGCAACGTTGTCTGCTGCAGCCTGATCAAGTTCTTCCTGGGACGGGGTTTCTTCTTCTGCGGCCGGTTCTTCCGGTGTTTCGGTCTGTTCCGGTTCTGCCGGGGTCTGGGTCGTTTCTGCCGGCTCCTCAGCCGGGGTTTCGGTCTTGCTGCTGCATGCAGCAAGCAGGCTCAGCAGCATGATGACTGCGAGCAGCAGTGCAATGGTCTTTTTCATGGAAATCTATACCTCTTTTCAAAATTGTTCTGAACGAAATATAAAAACGGCTGCGCTTCCGCAGTCGTTCTCCCCTCAACCGTATCGTATGTTCCCTATGCATGAGCATAGCTGAAACATAAACTTGCAGGAAGGTCAACCCGTAGACAGCGGATTTGAGATTCCACACCAGGGCAGGTCTCCTGACTTTGTTCATTGCGGCTCCGCCCTTCCCGGTTTCCCAGTGGTTTTTACGCAACCGCTCCCGTACACAGTGACTGCATCGCTCCGGATTCACACCGGATTCCCTTTTCACCCGCCTTGCGGCGGACACCCTGATGCTACAATTTTATATTTTTTTCAGACAGCCAACATTATAGCACGGACGCGAAACTTGTCAATGCTGCAAAGCTGACAATTTGACATAAAAAAAGCGGCGCTGCTTTATGCAACACCGCTTCTTTCGTATTTCAGATACCTGTTTTCTGCTCCACACAATTATGCCAGCGCTGGTTCCATGTGCTGGGCAAGGAACTCCCTGACCTCTGACGGGCGGAGCCCAAGCACAAAGCCAAATTCCCCGTAAAGCATTTCCTCTGCCATTTTCCAGCTGCGCAGCTCCGTTGAGCTGACGTTTTTCCGGCTGGAGGCAAGCCGTTTCTGCTTTTCGTGGAGCGTCCGGCACAGCCGCAGCAGCAGGCGGCAGTCATGCCCGGCGAGAATGCCGCGGTAATAATCTCCTGCCGCGCGGAGATCGTCCGGGACATCATCAAAGGGTCGCAGCTGCTGCAGCTGCGGCAAAAGCCGTTCCAGCTCCGCCCGCGTGATGACAGGCCGCATCACGGCCTTCCCGTCGACCGGCGTATAAATCGTTCCGCCGTGGTAGTACGGGCGCAGCCGGTAATACTCGCGGTTTTTATCCAAACCGGAAACTTTCATTCTGCCTGCAGCCTCAACCTCGCAGACGCCTTCTACGCCGTAAACAATATATTCGCCAACAGAAAACATGGACATCCTCCTTTTTTTAAAAATATCTGCAACTTCTTACAGTTGTAGTATAGCAGAAATCGCAGAAAAGTGTAAGGAGAATTTCTGATTTTTTTAAAAAAATTCAGCGTTTTCAGATGCACCCTGGGGGATATGACATCATAAAAAAGCCGCGTGCCTTTGGCACGCAGCCTGATTAAATATCTTTATACGCCAGCAGCATCCGGCTGCGCGCCAGAATCTCCGGCTCGTCGAGGGAGTTCTGGAACGCTACATGCCCGGGAAGATCCTCCTCGCGCAGCGTTCCCATTTGCCGGAGTCTGCGCTGCAGCTGCAGCGCCACGCCGTGGCTGCCGTCCAGAATTTCCGGTCCCGGGCCGACAACTGTGCGGATGGCTCCGGTCAGGAAGGGATAATGCGTACAGCCAAGCACGATTGCATCAACTGGCTGCTGCAGATAGGGATCGAGCTTCTGCGCAAGATACTCCATCACGGCCTTGCTACGCAGCTCCCCGCGCTCCACATATTCCATAAGTCCGACGCATGGCACGGGAAGAATCTGTGCCTGCGCATCGTACTGCCGCTTGAGCGCCCGGAACTTTTCCTGCTGGATGGTCATAGCCGTTGCCATGACCAGGATCCGGCCACCCGGAAATTGCTCGACCGCCGGCTTCAGCGCCGGCTCTGTCCCGATGACCGGCAGCTCGGGATACTGCTCCCGCAAAAGGCAAATTGCCGCAGAGGTCGCCGTGTTGCAGGCAACGACAATTGCCTTTGCTCCGGCGGCAACCAGCTTTTCTGCTGCGCAGGATGTCAGGCGGCGGATCTCCGCCTCCGGCTTGACCCCGTAGGGCGCATGCAGGGAGTCTCCATAATATAAATAGTTTTCCTGCGGCATCAGTCGCACCGTCTCGCGCAGCACACTGATGCCGCCAAGGCCGGAATCAAAAAATGCAATCGGCCGATCCTGTGCCTGCATCCCAAACGAACCCCTTTCTGCGCCTGCGCGCATCATTGCTCCAGAAACCGGACGATCCGCTGCAGGTCATATTCTCCGTCATCCATATTGATGACCATCGTGCGCTCCGGCGGCAGCGTTTTGCACCATGTGTCATACAGCCGTTTCAGCTCATAAACGTACATCAGATCCAGATCATCCTCATAGTCGCGGCCACGGGCGCGGATATGCTCCAGAATGGTGGCAATCGAGCAGTCCAGATACAGATATTTATCGATGCGCGGCATCAGGGAGGCGATGCCGTCTGTCAGCTTCTCAAGAGTTCCAAATTCCTCTGCTGTCAGATCCTGCTGGCCGAGCCGGTAGCGTGCAATTACCAGGTTTTCAGAAAAGGCACGGTCAAAAAAGAAAAACTCCGTGTCGGCGGCAGTGTGTGGCTGCCATCCGGGATCATCAAAGTATAACGACAGAAAGCTTACCTGCGAGTGGAACGACCACCGTTTGGAGTCCGCATAGTAGTCACTGATAAAGGGATTGTCCTGCGGACGTTCCTCGTGGCAGGCTGCCCGTGGGCCAAGCGCGTCCATCAGCCGCTGCAGAAGTGTGGTCTTTCCGGCGCCGACCGTGCCGCAGATCGCCACATATTTCATATTCGGCGCCCCTTTCTCTTATCTTGCTCTGCGCAAATGCCTTCCTATTCTACATCATGTATGTTCCATGCGCAAGGCACAAAACCGCCCAAATGCGCCGTGGGTTATTTGCCGGGTACCTGCGCAAACAGCTGCCATGGATACTGCTGCATATCCGGCAGGGCCGAAAATGCCTGCGTGCTGCCATCCTTCATTGGTATGCGCAGCTCGTATGACCACAGCGCGCAGGCGCAGCGGTTATCCCGGCTGCCGTATTTTCCGTCGCCCACCAGCGGAAAGCCACGGGAGGCAAACTGTACGCGGATCTGGTGCGTGCGTCCCGTTTCCAGCCGGATCCGTGCCAGAGTGTACCCGGCCTGCTGCGCCAGGATCTCATAGGCCAGCCGCGCCTGCTTGACGCCGCCGCGCTTTCTGCGCACAACATAGGTTTTATTTTTATATCGGTCGTGGAATAATAAATCCTCCAGCACGCCTGTTTTTTCTGCCGGACAGCCGGTTAAAACAGCAAGGTACGTTTTCTCCAGCGTACCCTGCGCAATCAGCGCCGTCAGGCGCGCCGCCTCCTGCGCGGTCTTTGCGTAAACCATCACGCCGCCGACGGCCTGATCCAGCCGGTGCACCGGAAATATCGTGCAGCCCAGCTGCGCGCCAAGCAGCTGCGGCATGGCATCCGGTGCCTGCCCCTGCGCGGCAATGCCCGCCGGCTTGACGCAGACAGCAAGCTCCGGTGTCTGCTTCAGAAGCGGAATCATAGGCCTCCTCCTCTCAAGTTTGCTCCTATTTTAACAGCAAATCCTTCCGTGTGCAACTGCTTGCAATCGGCGGACCGGCCCGATATAATAAGGGGGAATCACGCAGCCAACCGACACCAAGAAACGGAGATCCGACATGACAACGAAACAATACCAACAAAAATCCGGCTTTTCCATTTTCCTGTCCTTTTTTAAGCCGCATCGCGGGCTGTTTTTCCTGGATATGGTCTGTGCGCTCGTGGTGGCGCTTGTCGATCTGGCCTACCCGATTCTCTCACGCTATGCCATGCGCACGCTGCTGCCGCAGAATGCCTATCAGACGTTTTTTACCCTGATGGGGATGATTCTGGCGGCCTATGCGCTGCGCTCTGTGCTGTATTACATTATTACCTATTGGGGACATACCTTCGGCATCCGGGTAGAGGCGGATATCCGTGAGGTTCTGTTCAAGCATATGCAGGATCTGGGCTTCGAGTTTTTTGACCGCAACCGCACCGGTCAGCTGATGAGCCGGATGACGACCGATCTGTTTGAGATCACGGAGCTTGCCCATCACGGCCCGGAGGATCTGTTTATTTCCGCAGTGACAATTGTGGGCGCGCTCACTGTGATGGCAACCATCGAATGGCGGCTGACGCTGGTGGTCGCCGTGCTGATCCCGGTCTTTGTCGCCGTGATCTTCTCCCGGCGCAAGGCCATGCGGGAGGCATCCAGCCGCGTCAAGCGCAAGACCGGCACCATCAATGCCGACATTGAGTCCTCGCTGTCCGGCATGCGCACAGCCAAAGCCTTCGCCAACGAATGGGTGGAGGAGGACAAGTTCCGCCACTCCAACGATATTTATAAGACCTCCAAGAAAATGTTCCACAAGGAAATGGGCATTTTTCAGGGCGTCATGGAATTTTTTATGAGCGCCATGTCCGTTGCGGTTATCACGGTGGGTGGTGCGCTCATTATGCGCGGCTCCATGGATACCGTGGATCTTCTGACCTTTACGCTGTATATCACATCCTTTGTCAACCCCATCCGCAAGCTTGCCAACTTCTCTGAGCTGTTTGCCAACGGCACGGCCGGCTTCGGCAGATTCCTGGAGATCATGCGCACCGAGCCGGCGCTGCAGGACAAGCCGGACGCCAAGGAGCTGTCTGCGGTTCGCGGGGAGATTGGCATCCACAATGTCAGCTTTGCCTATGAAGGGGAGCTTGACGTGCTGCATGACGTGTCCCTGGATATTCCCGCCGGCAAAACAGTCGCGGTTGTTGGCCCGTCCGGCGGCGGCAAGAGCACGCTCTGCCAGCTCATCCCCCGGTTTTACGATGTTTCCTCGGGCGCGATCACCATTGATGGGCTGGATGTGCGCGACGTCACGCAGACGAGCCTGCGGCGCAAGATCGGCATCGTGCAGCAGGATGTGTTCCTCTTTGCTGACTCGATTCTGGAAAACATCCGCTACGGCAAGCCGGATGCAACCATGGAGGAGATTGTGGACGCGGCCAGACGCGCGGAAATCTATGACGACATTATGGCCATGCCGGACGGCTTTGACACGTATGTCGGGGAACGCGGAACGCTCCTTTCGGGCGGGCAGAAGCAGCGCATCTCCATCGCGCGCATTTTCCTCAAAAATCCGCCCATTCTGATTCTTGACGAGGCGACAAGCGCGCTGGACTCTCTCACAGAGGCGAAGATCCAGCACGCATTTGACGAGCTGGCCAAGAACCGGACGACGCTTATCATCGCCCACCGTCTGTCGACAATCCGGGCCGCGGCAGAGATTGTCGTCATTGCGGACGGACGCATTGCTGAGCGCGGCACGAATGAGCAGCTTCTGCAGCAGAACGGCATTTATGCGAGCCTTTGCCGCACGCAGAATTTGCTGCAGGAATGCCTGTGACGAAAAAAATCCCCGGTTTTCGGTATCGTCCGAAAACCGGGGATTGGCATATTCAGAAGGTTGCGACCGTCTGCTCGGCCGGCTCCGCCGGCTGAACATTCACAGCCGTCAGGATCGGTCCGACACCCTTGTAAAGCGTATGGTACTTGACCTCGACCGTTGCCGTCACCGTAACCCAGCTGCGTGCGGCAAGGCCGGCAGCGCCGGCAAATTTGCACGGCAGACCCATAAACGTGATATCGGCCTCGCAGCATGTCATCACAAAGCGGCCGGGGGCAAACATGCCCTCTTTTTCCCGGCGCAGCCGGGCAACCTGTCCCTTGAAGCGCACGGTCTTGCCGGCATACTTCTTGGGCTCTTCTGTGATATCACGGTAGAACAGGGCGTAATCCTCGTCATGAACCTCAATCACGGGCGCGTTCAGGTCGAACGGCAGCGGATCGGCAATATCGTCATAATGCGTGGTGCCGTCTGTATACTCATAAAGAATGTCGATCTTGCGGTTGACCGCGCGCGCAATCTTGTGGTAGGGCATGATGTCCGTGCCAGGCGCCATGCGGTTGAGAACCAGAAGCTCTGCCCCGGTCAGCTTGTCCACCACCAGCTGGCGCATGTTTGCGTTATAGCTGAAGAATGTGGTGGCGTCGGCAAACATGACCTCTTGCGCAATTTTCCAATGATCCGGTGTCTTGAGGTAAAAGTCTGAGGCCAGATGCATGCCGTTGAGCTCAACGACAACGCGCTCTGCGCGGTATTTCTTCTGCAGCTGCGTCAGCATCTCCGGGCTCAGATCCTCATACGCCAGGACCTGCTCATAGACCTCTTTATGCGGATAGGTGGAGACGTCGTATTCCTCCTCGCCTTCCTCAAAGACAAGCAGCAGCGTGCGCTCACCGGTGTTGAAGCGCTCATCCTCCAGCGTTTCCTGGATAAATTTTGTCTTGCCGGATTCCAGAAAGCCGGTAAAGACATACATGGGGATATCGGGCATCGGCATTTGCTGGCCCTCCTTACTGCTTTTCTACGCCAAAGAGCTTGGCCACTGCGCTCTCGTTGAGCTTCGAGCCGATCACGCAGATGCGGCCCGTAACCATTGCGCCGCCATCACGGATATCCGGCTCGCCCGGGACATAGTCAAAGTGGATCCACTTCTCACCCCCGGCATTGGCAACATAGCCCTTGGCACGCAGAACGATGCCATATGTTTCGGCATCCTCCAACGCCTTCAGGATCCGCGCAATCTCATCCTTGGTGAACTTCTTGTGCGTTTCCTCGCCCCAGCTGATGAATACCTCGTCGGCGTCATGGCCGTGGTGATGGTGATGATGGTGGTGTTCATGCTCGTCCCCGTCATCATCGTCGTGGTGATGGTGGCAGGAGCATTCCGGATCGTCACACTCGTCGTCCTCGTCATGATGATGGTGGTGATGTTCGTGCTCATCCTCGTCATCATCGTGGTGATGATGGTGGTGCTCATGCTCATCCTCGTCGTCATCATGATGGTGATGGTGGCAGGAGCACTCCGGATCGTCACACTCGTCGTCATCATCGTGGTCGTGATGATGGTGATGCGCTTCCTCCTCCAGCTTTTCCAGCTCCAGTGCAATGGTGCTGCGGTGGTCCATGGCCTCCATCAGCTGTTCACCGGTCAGCTCTGTCCAGGGCGTCGTAACGATGATGGCGTCCTTGTTGTGCTCGCGGATCATATTGACGCACTGGTCAAGCTTCTGCTCACTCATGCCGTCTGTCCGGCTGAGAATGATGGTATTGGCTGTTTCAATCTGATTGTTATAGAACTCGCCGAAGTTCTTCATATACATCTTGCACTTCGTTGCGTCCGCAACCGTCACAAAATTGCCCAGCTGCACCTCGTCGGATGTGACCTTCCGCACGGCCCCGATAACATCGGACAGCTTGCCTACGCCGGACGGCTCGATGAGAATACGATCCGGTGCGTACTCGTCAATGACCTTCTTGAGTGCGCGGCCGAAGTCGCCCACCAGCGAGCAGCAGATGCAGCCGGAGTTCATCTCCGTGATCTGGATGCCGGCCTCCTGCAAAAAGCCGCC
>CAKUAM010000008.1 GCA_934636305.1 uncultured Oscillospiraceae bacterium | reverse complement strand
CGACGAGGGTCCGGGGGAAATCGGAATCCCCCGGGCTCCTCTTTCTTTGCCATACTTTCTTTCTCGGAGAAGCGAGAAAGAAAGTATGAAATGACGTTCTCTATTGTTGGAGAAGCAAGAAGCGCTGTTGCAGTGACAGTCCCGGCGCAGCCTCCAGCAAAGGAAACTGCGCCGGGGTTCGTTTATGCCAGTGTTGCGGCCATAACAGCCTTAATGGTATGCATACGGTTCTCTGCCTCGTCAAAGACAATGGACTGGCTGCTCTCAAAGACCTCGTCTGTGACCTCCATGGCATCCAGACCAAATTTATCGTGGATCTGCTTGCCGATGGTGGTGTGCAGATCGTGGAACGCGGGCAGGCAGTGCATGAACCGGCACTGCGGGCCAGCCTGCGCCATGAGCCTGGCATTGACCTGATAGGGAAGAAGATCATGGATTCTTGTCTGCCAGACCTCGTCCGGCTCGCCCATGGAGACCCAGACATCGGTGTAGATCACGTCTGCGCCGGTTACTGCGTGCATGGGATCGGAATCAAATTCGAGTGTCGCCCCTGTCTGGGCGGCAATTTTTTTGCACGTATCCACAAGCGCTGCATCAGGGAAGTACGCCTCCGGCGCACAGGCAACAAAGTGCATGCCCATTTTTGCGCAGCCGACCATGAGAGAGTTGCCCATGTTGTACCGTGCGTCGCCCATGTAGACAAGCTTCTTTCCCTTGAGCGCGCCAAAATGCTCCTGAATGGTCAGAAAATCCGCCAGGATCTGCGTGGGATGAAATTCATTGGTCAGGCCGTTCCAGACGGGAACGCCGGCATATTTTGCAAGCTCCTCGACAAGGCTCTGGCCGTAGCCGCGATACTCAATGCCGTCATACATGCGGCCAAGCACGCGCGCGGTGTCCGCAATGGACTCCTTTTTGCCGATCTGCGAGCCGGACGGATCCAGATAGGTGACTGTCATGCCAAGGTCATGTGCCGCCACCTCGAACGAGCAGCGCGTACGCGTGCTTGTCTTTTCAAAAATCAGGGCGGCCTGTTTGCCCTCGCACAGACGGTGCGGGATGCCGGCCTTTTTCTTTGCTTTCAGATTGGCGGCAAGCGTCAAAAAATCCTGAATCTGGTCGGGCGTAAAATCAAGCAGCTTCAAAAAGCTCTGTCCTTTGATATTCATGGGTTTGTCCTTTCTGTTGTTGTCTGATGCTGCGTAAGGAATTCTGTGACGCTGTCAAGCTGCGCCTGTATAGAAGCCGGGCCGGTGCTGCCGGCGGAAATTCTGCGGGCCACACAGGTTTTCAGTGCGATTTCGTGATACAGATCCTCGGCAAAAACGTCGGAATATGTCTTGTATACATCCAGCGGCAGCTGCTCCAGAACGGTATCCTTTTGGATGCAGTATGCAACGAGCTGCCCGGAAATTTTATAGGCGCTGCGGAAGGGAACGCCCTTTTTGGCGAGATAGTCGGCAAGATCTGTGGCGTTGATAAAGCCCTTCTGCGCGGCGCGCAGCATGTTTTCAGGTTTGGCATGCAGACGCAGAAGCATCGGGGCCATAATCTGCAGGCAGAGCTTCGTGGTGTCGACGCAGTCAAAGACTGCTTCCTTGTCCTCCTGCATGTCCTTGTTATAGGCCAGAGGCAGACCCTTGAGCGTCGTGAGCAGTGCAATCAGATCGCCATAGACGCGGCCGGTCTTGCCGCGGCAAAGCTCGGCCATATCCGGATTTTTCTTCTGCGGCATGATGGAGGAGCCTGTTGTGAAGCTGTCGTCAAGCTCAATGAACTGAAATTCCCAGCTTGACCACAGAATCAGTTCTTCAGACAGCCGGGACAGGTGCATCATGACAAGCGCGCATGCGCTCATGAGCTCCACGCAGAAATCCCGGTCTGACACACCATCAAGACTGTTTTCGCACACGGCGGCAAAGCCGAGCTGCTGCGCTTCCCAGATGCGGTCTGTCGGATACGTTGTGCCGGCCAGCGCGCAGCAGCCGATGGGCGAGGCGTCCATCCGCGCGCAGGCGTCTGCCACGCGGCCATAGTCGCGCTCGAGCATCATGGCATAGGCAAGCAGCTGCTGGCCGAAGGTGATGGGCTGCGCGCGCTGCAGATGCGTGTAGCCGGGCATAATGGTATCCTTGTGTGCGGATGCCTGCGTGTGCAGCGCGGCAATTACATCCAGGATAAGCGCCTGCAGGCGCGCGCATTCCTCCTTCAGATACAGGCGCACATCCAGTGCAACCTGATCGTTGCGAGAGCGCGCGGTGTGCAGCTTCTTCCCGACGTCGCCGATTCTCTTTGTGAGTTCCGCCTCGACAAACATGTGGATATCCTCTGCCTGCGGATCAAGCAGGAGCGCGCCGGACTGCAGATCGGCCAGAATGCCGGAAAGCCCGTCCACAATGGCGTCCGCGTCCGCGTGAGAGATGATCTGGCATTTGGCAAGCATGGCTGCATGCGCCATGGAGCCGGTAATATCCTGCTGGTACATCCGGCCATCGACCGAGATGGAGGAGTTAAAGGCGTCGGCCAGCTTGGCGGTCTTTGTTTCTGTCCGCCCGGCCCAGAGCTTTTCCATAAAGTTTCCTTCCTGATTTGTGTATGGGTTGGGGCCGATGGTTTTCGCATCGGCCCCTTGTCAACTGAATACTTGCGTGATTGCTTACAGCTTCCCCTGCTCCCGCAGAGCCTGAACCTTGGTGGGCAGACCCCAGATGTTGATGAAGCCCTCAGCCTCCGCCTGGTTGAAGTCGCTTTCGCCGAATGTGACGAGATTCTCAGAGTACAGAGAATACGGCGAGGTGATGCCGGCGTTGATCAGGTTGCCCTTGTAGAGCTTCAGCTTGACTGTGCCGGTGCAGAATTCGTTGGACTTCTTGGCAAATGCGGTCAGCGCCTCCTGCAGGGGAGAGTACCACTTGCCGTTGTAAATGAGATCGGCATAGTCCACAGAGAGTTTCTGCTTCATGTGCAGCGTCTCTTTATCGAGCGTCAGCATTTCCAGCTGCTCATGGGCGAAATAGAGAATTGTGCCGCCCGGCGTCTCATAGATGCCGTGGTCCTTCATGCCGATGAGACGGTTCTCCACGATATCGAGAATGCCGATGCCGTTTTCGCCGCCGAGCTTGTTGAGCTTGCTGATGATCGCAGAGACCTTCATTTTTTCTCCGTTGACAGCGACGGGAACGCCGGCCTCAAAGCTGACGGAAACCTCCGTGGGGGTATCGGGCGCCTGGTAGGGCGAGACGCCCATTTCCAGGAACAGCGCCTTGTCCAGATCGGGCTCGTTGGCCGGATCCTCAAGATCCAGACCCTCGTGGCTCAGGTGCCACAGGTTCTTGTCCTTGGAGTAGTTGGTTTCACGGGAAATCTTCAGCGGGACATTGTGCGCCTCGGCATAATCGATTTCTTCATCACGGGATTTGATCTCCCACTCACGCCACGGGGCGATGATGGGCATATTGGGCGCGAAGCGCTTGATGGCGAGCTCGAACCGGACCTGGTCATTGCCCTTACCGGTTGCGCCGTGGGCGATGGCGTCTGCGCCCTCGGCAAGGGCAATCTCTGCAAGCTTCTTGCCGATGACCGGGCGGGCAAATGCGGTGCCCAGCAGGTATTTTTCATACTTGGCGTCCATCATGATGGACGGGACAATAATCTCGTCGCACATCTCGTCGGTCAGATCGGCGATGATGAGCTTGCTGGCACCGGTCTTGATGGCTTTTTCCTCCAGACCGTCGAGCTCGTCACCCTGGCCGACATCTGCTGCAACAGCAATGATCTCAGGATTGTTATAATGCTCTTTCAGCCAGGGAATGATGATCGAGGTGTCAAGACCGCCGGAGTATGCCAGTACAATTTTTTTGATTTTGCTCTTATCCATAAGATTACCTCCAAAACATCCAGGTCGTGGTTGAATTTGTTTATGCACATAATATACATATAATATTCAGAAATGTCAAGCATAAAATTCATAAATATTCAAAATGTTTTTATAAAATGAATATTCATGCACAGAGGCACAGCGCCTCGGGCGACAGAAAGCCTCTTTACTTTTTTCGGAAAACCGCGTAAAATTCAATCAAAAGATATCTGCAACAGGGGATCATGCCATGCAAAAGGAACTGTACGATCAGCTTGCCGCGCTCGATCCGCACAAGTGGGATCTGTGCGCTGCCGTTTATGCGCTGTGCGCGTCCAAAATGACACAAACGCCGCCGGGGGCACAGGAGTTTCTGTCTGCGCTCTATCAGCATCTGTGCGCGCAGATGTTTCCGGACGGGCTGGAGGAGATCCCGTTGTTATCTGCGGACGAGCAGATGTATCTGGCCGCGCTGGAGGCTGTGCTGGAGAGGCCGGGGGAGTCCTTTGACCCGTGCCTGGATATCTTACCGCTGGACGATGCGCAGATTGCGGGCAGCCACGTGGAGGCGCAGTACCGCCGGTTCTGCACGACTGTACATGAGCAGCATCTTCTGGCCGTGATGCGTCTTGGGCGTGAGACAACGCCGTTTGACCCGGCGGCCCACACCATTGGCGTGCATACGGTTGCCATGCACATGGCAATCCTTGCAAAAAAAGCCGGGCTGCCTGTGGATCTGCCGCTGGTAAGCGCGGCGGCGCTGGGCCATGATATTGGAAAATTCGGCTGCCGGGGCGAGGATCTTGGCCGTATTGCGTACCTGCACTATTACTATACCTGGCAGTGGTTCAGCAGAAACGGTATGGAGGATATTGGCTATATTTCGGCCAACCACTCCACGTGGGATCTGGAATTTGAAAACCTGCCGATCGAATCGCTGCTGCTTATTTATGCGGATTTCCGCGTGCGCGGGACGCGCGAGCCCGGCGCACATGAGGTGATGAAGATCCATACGCTGGCGGAGGCGTATGAGATGATCTTCTGCAAGCTGGCGGACATGACACCGGAAAAAAAGCTCCGCTATCAGAATGTCTATCATAAGCTACGCGATTTTGAAACCATGCTGGAAAGCTGCGGCGTCAGTCCGGAGCTGAGCCAGCAGGCGCTGCTGCCGCACGAAAAAAAGGATCCATCGCTTCTGCGCGCGGCGGAGGCGCTGACGGCGCTGCGCAATCTGACGCTCTCCGGCTCCGTGCGGCTCATGCACATGCTCTCGATCGACCAGACGCTTGAGCAGCTTCTTGAGCAGGCCAAGGGGGAGAAGAACCTGCAGCGCATCCGCATGTATCTGCGCTTGCTTGAGGAATACAGCACGTATATGACGAAGGCCAACAAGCAGAAAACGTTGGTGCTTTTATATGAGCTGCTGATGCACCCGGACGGCGATGTGCGCCGCATTGCGGGCAGAATCATGGGGAAGATTCTGGCGAACGCCGGTCCAAGATACCGCAAGGAGCGGCCGCTTTCAGCAAAGGACGGGCAGATGCCGCCGGCAGTCATGGCGCTTTTGTCCGAGTCGGAGGCGCTGTGGAAGCACTATATCGCGCTGTGTCTGCACCCGGATTACCGCATTTCCAGCAAGCATGCGCTGCGGATTTCCAATTCGCTGAAAACCATCTGCCAGAGCCTGTTTGCAGCCTGCGACCCCAAGCAGGCGCCGCAGCTGCTTGCGCCGCTGCTGGACGCGCTGGCAGAGGGGAGGCCTGAGGACCGGTTTGTGCTGGTTGACGCGCTGTGCCATGTGCCGTGCGGCTATCTGCCGTCCGACAGACTGCCAGAGATTGTCCGGCAGCTGTTTGGAATGCTTGGCACGCAGGAAGAAAAGCTCAATATGATCGTGATGCGCTGCCTGCGGCAGCTCCGGCAGTACCCCGGGATGGAGCAGGAAATTGCAGAGTTGGCAAAGCAGCACCGGCCCGCACGGGACGCCTCCGCGGCGCACTGGTGGCTGTATTCCCACCTGACCGGCTGGACGGCGGTATTTTTTGATCCGCACACCATCTCGCAGATGCATCTGAGCAACCTGAAGAACGCGGTGCATTGGACGGTGAAGCTGACGCAGATCGAATTTCTGACGCAGTACGCGCTGGAGCAGCGGGACGCGGCATTCCATACGGCGCTGCACTTTTCCAATCTTCTTTGCGTCAGCGAGCATCTGCCCGTGCGTGAGGCGGCGGGCAATGCGCTTTTGCAGATTGCGCCGGGGCTGCTTGTCGACCAGATCAACGAGATTGTGATTGACCTCACGCGGGAGCTTGAGTCCGGGCAGGAGCAGATCTCGCGCTTTATTCCGCCGTATCTCGGCAAGCTCATGTGCATGCTGCCGGAGAAGGAGCTGAACGAGTCGTTTGCCGGGATCGAGGCGCTTGTCTATGGGGATTCCATCCGGCCTGCGCGCGTGGCGCTGTTTACGCTGGGCGAAGCGCTCAACGTGCTGCCGCCGGAGCGGCAGGAGATGGCGGCGCGTATTCTCGGCGTCATTATGACGGGCATTGCCCACTATGATGAGACGATCCACCAGACGGCGCTGGCGGTGCTCTGCCGCGACGTTCTGGGCCGCGATCAGCTGCCGCTTGCGAGCCGGCACGATATTTTCGTGCGCGTGCATAAAAAGCTTTTGACACTGCTCAGTGAGCCACGTGAGGGCCAGCTGACGTTTTTCAACAGCGCGGCCATGCTCAACCATCTCTACCGCTTTACGGTGCAGCAGGAGCTGACCGGCGGGCCGTTCCGGTTCCCGCCGGAAAAGCCGGCAGCATTTTTTCCCGGCACGTTTGACCCGTTTTCCGTCGGGCATAAGCAGATCGTGCAGGAGATCCGCGCGCGCGGCTTTGAGGTTTATCTGGCGGTGGACGAGTTTTCCTGGAGCAAAAAAACGCTGCCGAAGCTGCTGCGCAGGAAGATTGTCTCCATCTCCGTGGCCGATCAGTGGGATACGTATATTTTCCCAGATGATATCCCTGTGAATATTGCTATGCCGGAGGATCTGGCGCGGCTGCAGGCGCTGTTTCCGGGGCGGGAGCTGTATCTTGTTGCGGGCAGCGATGTGATCGCGCATGCCTCCGCCTATCGCAGCAGTGAGCCGGGTACGGCGGCAGATTATAACCATATCATTTTCTGCCGTGACGGCAGTGCCGACCATGAGACGCTTGCTGCCGCTATCCGCGGCAGGCTGCTGCTGTTATCATTGCCGCCGTTTTATGAGACGGTCAGCTCCACACGCATCCGTACCTCGGTTGACCAGAACCTGGATATTTCCATGCTTGTGGCGCCGGTTGTACAGACCTATATCTATGAATACGGCCTGTATGTGCGCTCACCGGAGCTCAAGAATGTGCTGCGGCGGGAGCAGCTTTATTTTAAGAATTTTGACACGCTGGATGCATCTTTGCCGCCGGAGGCTGCCGCATGCATGCAGACGCGGCAGCGGGCGCATGCAGTAGTGCTTCTGGCGCGGCCCGCGCAGGTGCGCGGGTGGAGTGTGGGGCACACGATACTGCTGGATGATCTGTATGGCGTGCTGGGATCCCTGGAGGCCTGCAGCTATGTCCGCAGGCACGCCTCCGGCAGGATTCTGCTGGTTGAGCGCGTGGAGGCGGCAGACGATGCGCAGCAGCTTGAGACGATGCGGATGCTTCTCAATGAGCTTCTGGCGCGCAGCCTTGAGGCGGGGCACACCTATGCGCTGGCCCATTGCACGAAGGAGCAGCAGGCGCTGCATGGCGCGCTGCAGCAGCTGGGCTTTGTGCCGGTGGCAGGACAGGCGGATATCTTCTATGTGGATATGCGCGACCCTGTCATGCTGCTGCAGGATGCCATGCTCTGCATCAAAAGCCCCCACCAGCAGTCGCGCGCCGTGCGCGACGCTGTGCTGCAGACGCGGCCGCGTCTGCGCATGGCCATCAACAACATGTTCCCCGGCAAGCTGCTGCTGTGCTTTGATTCGGAGATGCTCAACCAGGCGCTGGTGGAGCGCATTGAGCGCATGAACGGCGTACAGGATGTGCCGGAGGGCGTGCGCAGGCTGGGGCCGTATATGTGCGTGCCGTATGGGAAAATCTTTGCAGACGCCATTGTGCCCAATACCGTCACCAAGACGCTGCATGTGGAAAAGTGCTATGCGCCGGACACACGGAGCTTCACAATTGAGGAGTATCCCGGCTATTCGCCGCTGTCCGGGCAGGTGCGCACGCTCAAATCGTTCCACCGGCCGATGATTCTGGTGGATGATCTGCTGCATAAGGGCTATCGGATTGAAAAGCTTGACCGTGTGTTCCGGCAGGAGCAGCTTGCCGTGGATAAGATCCTTGTGGCAGTGATGTCCGGCTATGGCCGGGATCTCATGCGCGTGCAGGGACGGACGGCAGAGTGCGAGTATTATATCCCGAACCTGCATTACTGGGTGACGGAGAGTCTTTTATATCCGTTTATCGGCGGCGACAGCGTGACCGGCCGGCGGCAGAAGGAACGGATGCTGCCGTCGATCAACATGCTTTTGCCGTATGTGTATCCGAGCTATTTCTTTGACGTGACGGAGCAGAGCATCCGCGTGCTGTCAAAGACGGCGCTGGAAAACGCCATGTGCATCATGCAGACGCTTGAGCGGGAGCACCAGCGGATTTTCTCCACGGCGCTGACTATCCGGCGGCTGGGCGAGGCGCTTCTGCAGCCGCGCCTGCCGGATAAGAGCGACTGCATGGATTTCGATTTTTCCCTGCCTGCCTCCCGGTATCTGGAGGAGGATCTTGCGCAGCTGGACAGAATTTGCAGATAAAGGAGCGAACGTATGCAGGTTTTTTATCGGAAATGGAAGGAATTTTGCTTGTGCGCGCCAAATGAGGCGCTGTTTCCGGCGGGGGCCGAGCCCTGTACCGGGCCGTTTGCGCCGCTGGTGTTCCTGGTGGCCCGTGACCCGGCAACGAGCCGCGGTCTGTATGCAATCCGGGAGCCGTATGAGCTGGATGAGCCGGAAACGGCCAGCTGCCTGAACACATGCGCGCCGGGCGGCGCGCTGCCGGATGCGCTGGCGGGCTTTGTGCGCCGTAACGGCGCGGGCGTTTTGAATGTGCGCTTTGGAAATGCGTTTCGTGTGCTGCGGGCGTGGCATGCGGCAAAGCCGGACGGGCTTGTGCTGACGCTTGTGGGGCTTGGCGATGTCGGCGGAACGGCGCTTCTGGCACTGAAGCTGCTGGGTCATATGTTCAAAAGAATCCAGATCTACGATCCCAATGCGGCGCAGTGCGCGCGCTATGAGATGGAGCTGAATCAGGTGCTTTCGCCGGATGGACTGCCGCTGCCGGAGATTGTGGTCTGCGAGGAGCAGGCGCTTTTCACATGCGACCTGTTCGCGTTTACCGCCTCGCGCGGGGTACCGGGGCTCGATACCCGTGTGCAGGATGTCCGCATGGCACAGTACGATGCCAACCGCGAAATGGTGGGCAGCTATGCCCAAAAGGCGCGGGAGGCCGGCTTTACCGGCCTGTTCTGCCAGATTTCTGATCCGGTTGACCATCTGGCGCGCAGCGTCTTTTTGCAGAGCAGCCAGAACGCGGACGGAATATATGACTACGCGGGCCTTCTGCCGGAGCAGGTGCAGGGCTTCGGGCTTGGCGTCATGGCGGCGCGATGTGCCTATTATGCGAAGCAGCTTGGGCTGGACGGCAGCCAGCTCCGCGTCTATGGCCCGCATGGGCAGGGGCTTGTCTGCGCCAATAGCTGTACGCAGGCGTATGACGCGGCCATATCGGCTGCGCTGACGGAAAAGACGCGCACGGCCAATCTGTGCGTGCGGGAGCTTGGCTTCAAGCCGTATCTGGCGCCGGCACTGTCATCGGCGGCAGTGAGCCTGCTGCAGCTTGTGCGCGGTGACGTGCATTACGGAGCCGTGCCGCTGGGCGGGGCGTATTTTGGCTGTCGGAGCCGGATGACGCGGCTTGGCGTGCGGCTGGTGCGCGAGGAAATCTGCCCGCCGCTTCTGCAGCAGCTGGAGCAGACGCGCCGGACACTGGCATCGTTTGCATACGAATGCGGCGGCTGACGTTGGTGCGCATCGGCAGCAGCGCACGGCTCACGCGGCTGCTGCCGCAGGCGCTCGGGGATATTCCGGTCTGTGAGCTGCCTGCGCAGAAGCTTGCGCAGGCCGGCGGTGCGCGGCTGCTGTTTCTGGTTTCCGTGGACGTGTATGGCCAGAGTGAGGAATTTGTTCGCACGGTGCGTCTGCTGCGGCAGAATCCGGGCTGCCTGAACGGCTGTCTGGCCGGCGTCGTTGTGGATGGAGCGGGGGAACTCTACACGAAGCAGGCGGCGCGGGAGCTGATTCTTGCGGCAAATCTTGCCGGGTGCCTGTTTCCGGGCAAGCCGCTGACGGAAGGGACGGGCTCTCTTTATAACCAGCACATTCAGGCAAGACTTTTAGGGCTGGATTGGGAGCAGACCTACTGCCGGCAGATTGGGAATCTGGCCAGACGCGTTTTGTGCTTTGTGCCGCCGCGCTTTGCAAGGCCGAAGCTTCTGATGCTGCATGCATCCGACAACCAGCGCTCCAACACGGTCTGGCTTGGCAGTCAGGTGCTGGCGCGGCTGCCCGATACGTTTGAAAAAACGGTAATTTCCCTGCAGAACGGCACAATCCATGACTGCCGCGGCTGCTCATACGAGGCGTGTGTACACTTTGCCGGGCAGAGCCGCTGCTTCTATGGCGGCAGCATTTCCGAGGAGGTTCTGCCGGCCATCAGTGCCTGCAACGCAATGCTGTTTTTGTGTCCGAACTATAATGACGCGGTGAGCGCAAATCTGATGGCGCTGTTCAACCGGCTGACCAATCTGCTGGTAAAGCAGGACCTGTATGAAAAGTATCTGTTTGGAATCATAGTGTCCGGCTACTCCGGCAGCGACATTGTGGCAAGGCAGCTGCTTGGCGCAATGTGTCTCAATAAGACGGCCATTCTGCCGCCGGGATTCTGTATGATGCAGACGGCGCATGACCCGGGCTCTATCTGCAGTGCGGCGGATATCGACCGGAAAATTGAGGATTTCGCTGCGCGTATCGCATCGATACAGGCATAAATAGTACAAAAATAAGCCCCGGATCCGGGGCTTATTTTGTGACATCTGCGTACTTGACGAATGCCCGTGTTGGGTGTAGAATCATTCCATCATTTAAAGCTTCACCCAATAAAAGAATATCGACAAATGCAATGAGGAAGAAAAGTAGCGCAGGACACGGCTACAGAGAGCCGGGGATGCTGAAAGCCCGACGCCAATGCTTACGTGAACGAACACTTCTTAGCAGCGACCTGAACCGGAGTACCCGCAGTAGGGCAGACGCGCAGCGCGGCGTTAATGCGCAGGGGTTTGTTGGAACCCCGGAAAAGCGACTGTATTTACAGTAAGTTAGGTGGCACCGCGGATCAAGCAGCAATTCGTCCTAAAGAATTAGGCAATGCTGCGCAAATGATCTGGAGGTGCTTTTTTATGTGTGCAATTATTGGTTTTACTTCTCCCGCGCTGACGAAGCAGCAGGTGCTGCCGTACTTTGAAAAGACGAAATCCCGCGGCCCCGATGATACGCGGATCGAGCCGGCAGGCACCGGATATCTCGGCTTCCACCGCCTGGCCATTATGGGCCTGCATCCCGAGGGCATGCAGCCGTTCCATCTGGGCAGGGACATGGCCGTCTGCAACGGAGAGCTCTATGGGTTCCGTCCGGTCAAGAAGGCATTGGAGGCAAAGGGCTATACATTTGCATCGGAGTCTGACTGTGAGATCATCCTGCCCCTGTGGAAGGAGCTTGGCGTGCAGATGTTTGAGAAGCTCGACGCGGAGTTTGCGATGATTATCTATGATGCCGCTTCGGACTCGCTTGTCGCTGCGCGTGACCCCATTGGCATCCGTCCGCTGTTCTATGGCTATCTGGACGATGGCTCCATCATGTTTGCCAGCGAGGCGAAAAACCTTGTCGGCCTGTGCGCGCATGTGTTCCCGTTCCCGCCGGGCCATTATTACAAGGACGGCAAATTCGTCCGCTATACGGATCTGACCACCGTCCAGACGTATTCGCAGGATGATCTGGATACCGTTACAAAAAAGATCCGCGAAAAGCTGATCGCAGGCGTGGAAAAGCGGCTGGACGCGGACGCGCCGCTCGGGTTCTTGCTCTCCGGTGGTCTGGATTCAAGCCTTGTCTGCGCAATCTCCGCAAAGCTGCTGGGGAAAAAGATCCGCACGTTCGCCATCGGCATGGATCTAGACCCGATTGACCTCAAATATGCGAAGGAAACGGCGGAGTTTATTGGCGCCGATCATACCGAGGTTACCATGACGCGCCAGCAGGTGCTGGATTCTCTGGAGGAGGTTATCTCGCTGCTTGGCACGTATGACATCACGACCATCCGCGCGAGCATGGGCATGTATCTCTGCTGCAAGGCCATCCATGAGACGACTGATGTGCGCGTGCTGATGACCGGCGAGATTTCCGATGAGCTGTTCGGCTATAAATACACGGATTTTGCCCCGTCGGCAAAGGCGTTCCAGCAGGAAGCAAAAAAACGTGTCGACGAGCTCTACATGTATGATGTGCTGCGTGCCGACCGCTGCATTTCGGCAAACTCGCTGGAGGCGCGTGTGCCGTTCGGTGATCTGGACTTCGTGAAGTATGTCATGTCCATCCGGCCGGAGCTCAAGATGAACACCTACAACATGGGCAAGTATCTGCTTCGTAAGGCGTTCGCGGATGACCATATCCTGCCGGACGATATTCTCTGGCGGCAGAAGGCGGCATTCTCGGATGCGGTTGGCCACTCCATGGTTGATGATCTCAAGGACTATGCCGAGAGCCTGTATTCCGATGAGGCCTTCCGCGCAGGCTGCGAAAAATATTCGTTCGCCAAGCCGTTTACGAAGGAAAGCCTGCTGTACCGTGATATTTTTGAAAAGTATTACCCGGGACAGGCCGAGATGGTCAAGGATTTCTGGATGCCGAACAAGTCGTGGAAGGGCTGCGATGTGAACGATCCGTCCGCGCGTGTGCTGGCGAACTACGGTGCAAGCGGTGTATAAACACAAACATAACGCCCAGGGGTGCATGGAATGCACTCCTGGGTTTTGTTTCTCCTCTTGCGATGCAGCCCCTTTGGTTTTCCCGGATCTTTCCCGCGCGGATCGAAAGTTCAATACGAATCCATACTGCATAACAAATTTTGTTGGCAGGACGGATTTCCTGCAGCAATTCAAACGTAACTGCTATCAGATTTGATTCCGAAATGACGGGCGGCGCGTAGTCAGACTCCGGTGAGGTAAGTTGGTGCGGTATGCGCTCTATCATATCAGTGGCTCGCCTGAACGCAGGTGCAGAATGCACCAGACGTTCCCCAAGCGCCCCTTTCTTCCATATCTTTTCCCACGCATGGGAAAAGATATGGTCGCCGGAGGCAGAACCAAGCTGCAGATTTTAAAGATATTCTTTTAACCAGCGATTTTTTCGCTCGTCGGTTGACACTGCATGCTATAATTTATAATGTATATCCCTGTAATGAGGAGGAAAAATCATGGTTGTCGGGCGGTTTGCGCCGAGTCCCAGCGGCAGAATGCATCTGGGCAATCTGTTTTCTGCACTGCTGGCGTGGCTGTCTGTGCGCAGCCAGAATGGGACAATGCTCCTGCGGATCGAGGATCTGGATCCGGAGCGCTGCCGGCCGGAATACGCCGAACAGCTCAAGCGCGATCTTGACTGGCTGGGGCTGGACTGGGACGTGGAGCAGACGCCGCAGTCGCAGCGCGGGGAGGCATACCGTGCGGCGTTTGACGCGCTGGCCGCGCAGGGGCTGGTCTATCCGTGCTACTGCTCACGTGCGGAGCTGCATGCGGCATCTGCGCCGCATGCCTCTGATGGGACCTACATCTACGCCGGTACGTGCCGGAACCTGACCGCAGCGCAGCGTGCGGAAAAAACACGAAGGCCCGCCTGGCGCGTGCGCGTGCCGGAGGAACGGGTGACGGTAACGGACCGGCTACAGGGGGACTATACGCAGGATCTGGCGCGCGAATGCGGGGATTTTATCCTCCGGCGCTCCGATGGGGTGTATGCCTATCAGCTGGCCGTCGTCACGGACGACGCCGCGGGCGGCGTGACGCAGGTGGTGCGCGGACGCGATTTGCTGCCGTCGGCGCCGAGGCAGCGGTGGCTGCAGCGGACGCTTGGCCTGATGGAGCCGGAATACTGCCATGTGCCGCTTCTGACTGCGCCGGATGGGCGCAGACTCAGCAAGCGCGAGAAGGATCTCGACCTCGGTGCGCTGCGGCAGCGGTACACGCCGGAGGCGCTTGTAGGAAAGCTTGCCTGTCTTGCCGGGCTGCAGCCGGAGCCGGCGCCGGTGCGCGTGGATGCACTGGCCGCGCGGTTCAGTTGGAATCAGGTACGTTGCGGCGATGTCGTAATTCATTCGGAATTTGAATGATGTATGTCAAATGTGGTATAAGTTAATTCAAGAGATGGCATATATCGGTACTTTTTTATCGATTTTGCTGTTTACAAGGCGGAATCGAGTGTGCTATACTAACACACGTTGGATTGTCAGCGCAAAATTCATTACTGATTCATTTTGAAGGGATGAGCAAGCTATGTACAAAATTGTGTGCAAAAAGGAACTGAACGCCGCAGTCACGTATATGGAAATTGAGGCGCCGTTCGTTGCCAAGAAGGCAAAGGCCGGTCAGTTCATCATTTTCCGCGTGGACGAGAAGTCGGAGCGTGTGCCGCTGACGATCGCGGGCTATGACCGCGAAAAGGGCACCGTGTCCATCATCTTCCAGAAGGTCGGCCTGTCTACCGAGATGCTCGGCAGTCTGAATGCAGGCGATTATATTCAGGACTTCGTTGGCCCGCTGGGCAAGCCTACGGATGTCGAGGGAAAAAAGCGCGTCTGCGTGGTCGGCGGCGGTGTTGGCTGCGCGATTGCCTATCCGTCTGCCAAGGCATTCAAAGAGGCCGGCGTTGAGACGGACGTCATTGTTGGCTTCCGCAACAAGGACATCGTGATCCTGGAGGACGAGTTCAAGCAGGCCAGCGACCATCTGTATCTGATGACCGATGATGGCTCCTATGGCGAGCATGGCTTCGTGACTGTCAAGCTCAAGGAGCTGCTGGAGTCCGGTGTTCAGTATGACGAGGTTCTGGCGATTGGGCCGATCCCGATGATGAAGTTTGTTTCCAAGACGACGGAGCCGTTTGGCGTCAAGACTGTCGTTTCCCTGAACCCGATCATGGTTGACGGTACCGGCATGTGCGGCGGCTGCCGTGTGACGGTCGGCGGCGAGGTGAAGTTCGCCTGCGTCGACGGCCCGGACTTTGACGGCCATCAGGTCGACTATGATGAACTCATGAGCCGCAACAGCGTGTATCGTGAGAGAGAAGCTGAAGAACGCAAGACCCACATCTGTCGTATGCAGAAGCTGGGCGAAGAACTCATCAAGTAAGGGGAGAGAACGATCATGGCAAACATGCAGCAGACAAAGACTCCGATGCCGGAGCAGGACCCGAACGTCCGCAATAAAAACTTTAAGGAAGTTACCCTGGGCTATACCGCTGAGATGGCCATCAACGAGGCACAGCGCTGCCTGCAGTGCAAAAAGCCGCACTGTGTCGAGGGCTGCCCGGTCAACATCCACATCCCTGAGTTCATCCACGAGGTTGCAGAGGGCAACTTTGCCAAGGCTTATGAAATCATCACCGATACCAACTCGCTGCCCGCCCTGTCCGGCCGTGTATGTCCGCAGGAGACGCAGTGCGAGTCCAAGTGTGTCCGCGGCAACAAGGGAGAGCCGGTTGCCATTGGCCGTCTGGAGCGCTTTGTCGCTGACTGGTACCGCGAGAACGTCAACGCCATGCCGAAGAAGGTCGAATCCAACGGCATGAAGGTCGCAGTTGTCGGTTCCGGCCCGTCCGGCCTGACCTGCGCGTCGCTGCTGGCCAAGAAGGGCTATGAGGTATCTTTGTTTGAGGCACTGCATACCGCCGGCGGCGTTCTGGTCTACGGCATTCCGGAGTTCCGTCTGCCGAAGTCCATTGTCGCCAATGAGGTGGAAAAGCTCAAGGCACAGGGCGTCGAGGTCATGACCGACATGGTCATCGGCAAGGTTCTGTCCATCGACGATCTGTTCGAGATGGGCTTCAAGGCTGTATTTGTCGGCTCCGGCGCCGGCCTGCCGATGTTCATGCATATTCCGGGCGAGTCGCTCAAGGGCGTCTGCTCCGCAAACGAATATCTGACCCGTATCAACCTCATGAAGGCCTATCTGGAGGAGAGCGATACCCCGATTCTGCACTCCAAGGCTGCTGCGATTGTCGGCGGCGGCAACGTGGCCATGGACGCTGCGCGCTGCGCCAAGCGTATGGGCACCGACAAGGTTTATATCGTCTATCGCCGCGGCGAGGCTGAAATGCCGGCAAGACTGGAGGAGCAGCACCACGCCAAGGAAGAAGGCATTGAGTTCCTGACGCTCACCAACCCGACCGAGATCCTCGGCGGTGAGGATGGCCGTGTCTGCGGTATGAAGTGCATCAAGATGGAGCTCGGTGAGCCGGACGCCTCTGGCCGCCGCCGCCCGATCCCTGTGGAGGGCAGCGAATTTGTGCTGGATGTCGACATGGTTATCATGTCCCTCGGCACGTCCCCGAACCCGCTGATCCGCTCGACAACGCCGGGCCTGGAGACAAACAAGAAGGGCGGCATTATCGTCGACGAGAACGAAATGTCCACGCGTGAGAACGTCTTTGCCGGCGGCGACGCCGTCACGGGCGCTGCCACCGTCATCCTCGCCATGGGCGCCGGCAAGAAGGCCGCAGAGGCCATTGACCGCAAGCTGCAGGGCAAGGCATAAGGTTTAAGCTCCTGTATATCCGGTTACAATTTCCATAAAGCGGGCCCCGGCAGCGTTCGCTGCCGGGGCCTTTTGTATGGAGGTCAGGATGAAAGTAAAGGACTGTATGACAAAGCATGTGGTAAGTGTCGGCGCGGAGGAGCCGGTATCTGCGGCTGCGCGGCTCATGAGCCGGTATAATCTCGGCGCGCTGCCGGTGCAGGCAGCGGATGGGCGGCTGTGCGGCATGGTGACGGATCGGGACGTGGTGCTGCGGTGCATTGCCGCTGGGCACAGCGCGGATAAGATGCGCGTGCGCAGCGTGATGTCCTCCAACGTGGTGTGCGTGGAGGCAGGCGACGACGCGGCAAGGGCCGCGCGCCTCATGTCGCGCGCGCAGCTGCGCCGGCTGCCGGTGACGCAGAACGGGAAATTAAGCGGAATTGTCTGCCTTGCCGATCTGGCGCGCAGCGGGAGCTATGGCATGGAGGCTGCGCAGTGCCTGGGCGCGATCTGCAGTCCGCTGGTCCGGCTGGATTAGTAAAAGCTCATTCTCCGGTGAAGCTTTTGCAGTAGGGCGCCAGACAGCAGCGGCCGCATTCCGGCCGCCGCGCAATGCAGACGGCTCTGCCGTGCAGCACGATCCGATGGCAGAAATCAGACGATTCCTCCGGCGGCAGAATGGCACGCAGCTGCGTCTCGACCTTGGCAGGATCCTTGCCGGATGACAGGCCGAGCAGGCCGCAGATGCGGATGCAGTGCGTGTCGCACACCACGGAGCCCGGCATTTTGTATAGATCACCGAGCAGCAGGTTTGCCGTTTTCCGGCCCACGCCAGGCAGGCGGAGAAGCTGCTCCATCGTGCCCGGGACCTTCCCACCGTATTCGTCCCGCAGCATCCGGCAGGCAAGGACAATATCCTCCGCCTTGTGCTTGTAGAACCCGCAGGAGTGAACATAGCTCTCCACCTCGGCAATGTCGGCCTCAGCAAACGCATCAAGCGTCGGATAGCGGGCGAAAAGCGCCGGCGTGACAACGTTGACGCGCGCGTCGGTACACTGGGCGGACAGGCGCACGGCAATCATCAGCTCGTAGTCCTTCTGATAATGCAGCGCGCAGACGCTGTCCGGGTATTCTTTTTTCAGCGCGGCAAGAATGCCGGCTACGCGTTCGCCAGTTTCCATGCAGAGGTGCCCCTTTTCTTTTTTTCTTACAATATACCATATCCGGGCGGCAAACGAAATGGTGCCGCTTGTTTTTTTTGCACATTGACGGTATAATACAGAAGCAGAAGGGAGGCGGATGCGATGTATCAGCCGCTTGCCGACGCGCTGCGTCCGCAGGAGCTGGCCGATGTGTGCGGTCAGCAGCATATTCTTGGAGAAAACGGGCTTCTGCGCCGCATCATTGAGAGCGGCAGCGTCCCGAATATGATCTTCTACGGGCCATCCGGCACGGGAAAGACGACGGTTGCAAATCTGATTGCAAAAAAGACACAACGAAAATTATGTAAACTCAATGCGACAACCGCATCCTCCAACGACATTAAGGAGATTTACGCTCAGCTCGATACGTTCCTCGCGCCCAATGGCGTACTGCTGTATCTCGACGAGATTCAGTACTTCAACAAAAAGCAGCAGCAGACGCTGCTGGAGTATATTGAAAACGGAAAGATCACGCTCATTGCGTCTACAACGGAAAATCCGTATTTTTACGTCTATAATGCCATTTTGTCGCGCTCGACGGTCTTTGAGTTCAAGCCTGTCGAGCCGGCGGAGGCGCAGCGTGCTGTGGAGCGTGCGTTTTCCTATCTGCAGACGCGAGACAGCATGACTGTTGAGCCGGAGGACGGCGTTGCAGCGTTTCTTGCGCAGTCGTGCGGCGGGGATATCCGGAAATCGCTCAATGCGGTGGAGTTCCTCTATTCGGCAACGAGGCCGGTGGACGGCGTGGTGCGCCTGAGTATGGACGATGCCAGACAGGTATCGCAGCGGTCTGCCATGCGGTATGACAAGTCCGGGGACGACCACTATGATGACCTGTCGGCGCTGATGAAATCCATCCGCGGCTCCGACCCGGATGCGGCGGTGCATTATCTGGCGCGCTTCCTGGAGGCGGGGGACCTGCCGTCAGCCTGCCGCCGGATTCTGTGCTCTGCGGCAGAGGATATTGGTCTTGCGTACCCGCAGGCGATCCCTATTGTCAAGGCATGTGTGGACAGTGCGCTGCAGCTGGGGCTGCCGGAGGCCAGACTGCCGCTGGCGGATGCGGTGCTTTTGCTGGCGACAGCGCCGAAATCCAACTCCGGCTACATGGCCATTGACGCGGCAATTGCAGATGTCAAGGCGGGGAAAACGGGCCCTGTACCAAGAGAGCTGCAGAATGTGCATGCCGATGGCGCGGGCTTTGAGCGTGAGCAGGGGTATCTTTATCCGCACAGCTATCCCAACCACTGGGTCCGGCAGCAGTATCTGCCGGATGCGATCAAGGACCGCGTATATTATAGATACGGGGATAATAAGACCGAGCAGGCAGCCAAGCGCTACTGGGACGAGATCAAGAAATGAGGGAAACAATATGGATGTTCAGGTAGGCGATACCCTTGTGATGAAAAAAGAGCACCCCTGCGGCAGCAAACAGTGGCTTGTGCTGCGCAGCGGCATGGATTTCCGGCTGCGCTGCGCCGGGTGTGGGCATGAGCTGATGATCCCGCGCAGCAAGGCGGAAAAAAGTATCCGGCAAATTGTGCGCAATGGGACGCCAGTGTGACAATCCAGGAAAAACATGACGAACGATCGGCCGCAATTCCATTTGGAATTGCGACCGCTTTTTTTATGCTGCGGGTGTACCCTTTGTCCACGGGGACAACGAGGAGGGATGCGCATGACGGTATACGCCGACGAGGCGTGGCTGTTGAACGGGGCGGTGGATTATCTTCTGCTTGTCTGCGGGGCAAAGCTTGGCGGCGGGCAGCTTTGCCGGCTGCGGCTGATCGCGGCGGCCGGCCTGGGCGGAACGTATGCTGCGGCTGCGCTTCTGCCGCAGCTGGGCTTTTTGCGGCTGGTGCCCATGAAGCTGGCCAGTCTTGCGGCCATGGTGCTTGTGGCATATGGATGGGGGCGGCAGACGCTGCGCGCAGGGCTCTTGTTTCTGGCTGCGTCGTGTGCATTTGCCGGCGCTGCCTTTGCAGCGGCGCAGGTGTTTGGAACAGGGGTCCTGGTGCTGCCGGGCGGCGTGTATTATCCGGTGAGCATGCTGGGCCTGCTGCTTCTGGCGGGACTTGTGTATGCGCTGTGCTACACCGTGTTTGCCTGCACAGCGCAGCATGGCGGCGGGGAGATCCAAGCAGTGACGCTGCAGCTGGATGGACGGCGGACGCAGATCCGTGCGCTGCGGGACACCGGATGTACGCTGAAGGACCCCATGACGGGCGAGCGTGTGCTTGTTGCGGAGGGGGGAGCCCTGCAGCGGCTTTTGCCGGAGGCAGGGATCACCAGCCAGGAGCTGCTGGATCCGGCGGCGCTGATGCTCCGGCTGAAAGCATGCTATCCGCAGCTTGCCTTCCGGCTGCTGCCATACCGGGCGGTGGGGACGGCAGCAGGGCTTCTGCTTGCGGCGCGGTGCTCCGTGCTGCTGGGAACCGGAGAAAAGAGGGATCGTCTGACAGCGTTTTCCCCGACGCCTGTTTCAGACGGAGGAAATTATGACGCATTGATGGGAGGAACGTTATGATGATGCAGCTGGAAATGCTGCTGCAGAGGCTGGGGCTTCTGCAGCCGGGAAAAATCATGTACATTGGCGGCAGCGACGTGCTGCCGGCGCCCTTGAAGCCGGAGCAGGAGCGTCAGGCCCTTGCACATCTGGCGGAGGGGGATGAGGCGGCCAGGCAGCTGCTGATTGAGCATAATCTGCGGCTGGTGGTGTATATTGCGCGGCGGTTTGAAAATACAGGCGTCAATCTGGAGGATCTGATCTCAATCGGGACAATCGGCCTCATCAAAGCGGTCGGGACCTTCCGGACGGACCGGAATATCAAGCTTGCTACATATTCCTCCCGCTGTATAGAAAATGAGATCCTGATGCACATCCGGAAGATTTCCGGGCAGAAGGCGGAGGTTTCGTTGGACGAGCCGATCAACACGGACTGGGACGGCAACGAGCTGCTGCTGTCGGACGTGCTGGGGACGGACAGTGATGTGGTGATGCGGCCATTGGAGGATGACGTGGATCACCAGCTGCTGCGGCAGGCGCTTGGCAGTCTGCCGGAGCGGGAGAAGCAGATCGTCTGCATGCGCTTTGGCCTTGGCGGAAAGCAGGAAAAGACACAGAAGGAGGTCGCAGACATCATGGGCATTTCCCAGTCGTATATCTCCCGGCTGGAAAAGCGGATCATGCTGCGCCTGCGGCGGGAGATCACCCGGCAGATTTACAGTTAAAGAAATTTAATTCGCTGGGGTGCTTGCATTTTGCACGGGAGTATGGTATATAAATATCGATATTTTATATCGATATCAGGATAAAGGGACGGTTATATGGAAAAAGAGATATCCAGGGCAACCCTCAAACGTCTGCCGACATATCTTTCGTATTTGAAATCGCTGCCGGAAAGCAGCGGCGTCAATATTTCAGCCACGGCGCTTGCGGCGGGGCTTCACATGGGCGAGGTACAGGTGCGCAAGGATCTTGCGCTTGTCTCCAACGGCGGCAGGCCGAAGATCGGCTATAACCGCGCGGCGTTGGTCGAGGACATTGAGCAGTTCCTTGGCTATGGCAATTCCAACGATGCGGTGCTCATTGGCGCCGGCAAGCTTGGCCGCGCCCTGCTGGGATACTCCGGCTTTGCCGAGTATGGCCTCAATATTGTCGCAGCGTTCGATGAAAACGACGCAATCATCGGCACCACGAAAAGCGGTAAGCCGATCATGCATCTGTCGCGGCTGGCGGAGGTGTGCCAGCGCGGAAAAATCAAAATCGGCATCATTACAGTTCCCGCGGAGCAGGCACAGGAGGTATGCGATCTGCTTATTAGCAACGGTATTCTTGCCATTTGGAACTTTGCGCCGAAGCATCTGAATGTGCCGGATCATATTCTGGTGCAGAATGAGAATATGGCGGCGTCGCTGGCGCTGCTTTGCAAGCACCTCAATGAACAGATGAAATCAGAAGAATAAATAGTTGAGACTGCCAAAAAACCACGAAAAGGAGTTGGAAGACAGAGCAGCAGGGGAAGCGTGAAGGGGGCAAATAGCCCCCTTCGCGTTCAATTAACCAGTTTTTCGAACGTTTTTAAAGTTCGAAAAACTGTCTCAGCGGGGCGAAAATACTTTTTCGACACGCTGAACCGCGCAGACACTGCCAGGCAGTGTCTGCGCGGTTTCTATATTCCCCAATAGGCGTCTTTCAACATTTTCTTTTTTGTCCCGTTAAAAAAGAAAAAAATTTTGTTGAATATTTGAGATAAGTGCTGATTTTTTGCCGAATGTTCTGCATGGCCGAAAAAACACCGGATGCCGCCGTCACGCGTATACTGCAGAGGGGGGAGATCGTATGTGTATCCGAAAGGGCCAGATCGGGCTTGTTGTATTGGGAATCGGCGTGGGACTGCTGCTGTCGTTTTTGCTCTGCGGATGGTTTTTGCAGCTGGCGGCTGCGCTTTTGTGCATCGGCGTGGGTGTGGCGCTGCTGCGCTGACATATCTTTGCCCGGCTCCGCGTATACTCTCTTAGGGTGTATCTGAAAACTGCTAACGCACCCGGTCAGCGGGCCTTTTCATGCTGCGCCGCTCACATCATCAGTTTTCAGATACACCCTAGAACATACAAGGAGTTGAGACTATGGAGCTTGCATTCGAACAAATTCAGTGTTCCTGCCTGCAGCGCGCCGCGCACATGGCGCTCACGCAGGAGCAGACGCAGGAGCTCATCATACCGGACAGCATGCCCGACGCGGCGCGGACGCTCATGTGCTATGCCGTGCCGGAGCTGCAGAGCAAGACCAGCCGCACGGGAAGTCTGCTTGTGTCGGGCAATCTGCGAACAAGCTGCCTGTATGCCGACGAGACGGGCGCAGTGCAGCTGCTGAGCTCGGATCTGCCGTTTTCCGTGCAGCTGGAAAACAGCGCCCTGCAGGAGACGACGCAGTGCGTGCTGCAGTGCAGCGTCCGCAGCGCGGACAGCCGCCTCATCAACTCGCGCAAGGTGCTGCTGCGCATTGGTGTGCTGGTGCAGGCGGATGGCTATGAGCCCGATACCCGGACGCTGGCGCAGGTGCAGGGAGCGCCGGCCTGCCTGCAGATGCGGTGCGAAACCTACCGGGATCTCGTCCCGGCGGAGATCGGCGAATGCGCCGTGCAGGTGAGCGAGGAGCTGCAGCTGCCGGAGGGCAAGGCGCCGATCGACCGGATGGTCAGCTGCCAGGTGCAGGCGGCACTGACGGAGCAGAGCCTGCATGGCGACAAGGTGCTGTTCAAGGGGACGGCGTATGTACATCTGAGCTATCTCGACGAGGCCGGCGGCGTGGGAACAGCCGTTCTGCCGGTGCCGTTTTCCCAGTATTGCCAGCTGCAGAAAAGCTATGATGGCCAGCAGGCGCGCGTGACGCTCTGCCTGACGGGCGTGCAGCTGGAGCCGGTCTCCGCCGACGGCGGGCAGAAGCTGCTGTTCGGCGCGGGCTTTGCCGCGCAGTGCATGGCGCTCGAGGAGCAGGAGCTGACTGTGTGCACTGACGCCTATGCGACGAAGGGTGTATTTACCCCGCAGTGGACCGGGCAGGACTGGATCATGCACCTGGATACCCAGACGCTGCGTGAGCCGGTCCGGCAGACATTTGAGCAGGAGGCAGCCGTGGTGCTCGACAGCCGGATCTATCCCGATGCGCCCACGACGGAGCGCGTGGAGGGCGGCGTTGTGATCCATGTGCCGCTGCGCGCGGATGTGCTCTACCGGGACGCGGGCGGCGCGGTGCAGGCGGCGGTTTTCCGCACGGAGGCCACCTGCCGCACGGAGCTGCGTGAAAACGGCCTTTGCGACGCGCAGCTGCAGCTGCAGCCGGAGGGCTATCTGGCGGCGGGCGGAGGCGGCATTGAGCTGCGGTGCGATGCGCTGTTCCAGCTGCAGTCGTATGTGCGGCAGAAGCTGCAGAGTCTGTCCGGCGGGACGCTGGAGCAGCAGACAGAGCGTGGCGGCAGCCGCCCGTCGGTCATCATCTGCCGCTGCGCGGACAGACAGGAGCTGTGGCAGCTTGCCAAGCAGTACCGCACGACGGCGCACGCCATCGAAGCGGCCAACCATCTGACGCAGCCGGAGGTGGAGGCCGGCCGGCTGCTGCTGATCCCCATGTGAAAGGCGGTGCAGAATTTGAAGCAGCAAACGATTTATGCGCAGATCGCCGAGCGCACCGACGGCACCATCTATCTTGGCGTTGTGGGGCCGGTGCGGACGGGAAAGTCCACGTTTATCAAGCGCTTTATGGAGCAGCTGGTGCTGCCGAACATTGAAAATGTCTATGAGCGCGAGCGCGCCACCGACGAGCTGCCGCAGTCCGGCTCCGGCCGGACGATCATGACGGCGGAGCCAAAGTTCATCCCGAACGAGGCCGCGCGCATCAGCCCCGACGGCAAGACCACGCTGCGCGTGCGGCTCATTGACTCCGTGGGGTATATGGTGCCGGGCGCGGTGGGCGATACAGAGGACGGCAAGCCCCGCATGGTCACAACGCCCTGGGCGCCGGAGGAGATTCCCATGGCCCAGGCGGCGGAGCTCGGCACAAGGAAGGTCATGGAGGAGCACTGCTCCATCGGCATCGTCGTCACGACGGACGGCAGCGTCACGGAGCTTTCCCGCGCCGATTATGAGCAGGCGGAGGCGCGCGCCGTCAGCGACATGCAGAAAACGGGCAAGCCGTTTGTCGTTGTGCTCAATACGCAGGACCCGGCGGACGCCGGTACGCAGGCGCTGCGCGCCGGGCTGCAGGAAAAATACGGCGTAGAGGTGGTTGCGCTCAACTGCATGGCCATGCAGACGCACGAGATCCAGACGCTGCTGCAGGCGGTCATGTATGCGTTCCCGGTGGGGGAGGTGCGCTTCTTCCTGCCGTCGTGGGTGCGGGCGCTGCCGGACGATCATCCGGTCAAGGGCGCGCTGTACGACGCAATGCTGGCGCAGGCGGAGCAGCTGACAAGTCTGCGCGAGGCCGAGAGCGTCATGGGCAAGCTGCAGGAGCTCGAGAGCGTGGACGCGTTCCGCGTGCGGGAGGTCGATCTCGGCACGGGCGCGGTCAGCTGTGAGCTGCAGCTGCCGGAGACGCTGTTTTACGAGGAGCTGTCGAGGCAGGCGGGCATGGAGATCCGCGACGACGAGTCGCTCATGGCCCTTCTGCAGGAGCTGGCGCAGACCAAGCGTCTGTATGACAAGGTGCAGACCGCGCTGGAGCAGGTGAAGGCTACGGGCTACGGCGTTGTGATGCCGGGGCCGGAGGAGCTGAAGCTGGAAAAGCCGGAGATCATCCGCAAAAACGGCAGCTACGCCGTGCGGCTGCGGGCCAGCGCGCCGTCGATCCACATGATGCGCGCGCAGATTGAGACAGAGCTCAGCCCCATGGTCGGCGGCGAGCAGGAATCCAAGCAGCTCATTGAATATCTGCTGGGCGAGTATCAGGACGACACCGGCAAGCTGTGGCAGAGCAATATCTTCGGCAAGTCCCTGTATGAGCTTGTGTCCGAGGGCGTGACGGCGAAGATCATGCAGCTGCCGGACGACGCGCGGCAGAAGCTGACAAGGACGCTGGGCCGGATGATTAACGAGAATACGGGTGGAATGATCTGCATATTATTGTAAATACATGGATCTGCGGGGCGCGAAAACAGGTCGCGTCCCGTAAGTTTTTGCTTTTTTCGAAGTTTTTAACAAAAGTGGAACCAGATGTGCTATACTGAATCCATCAGAGGCGCGCATGCACCCGGGTGCATGTTTTCTTCCTTGAAGAAAACGATCCCCTCTGTCTGCGGCCGAAAAAAGAGAAAGGATCGAAGTACATGAAAAAGAAGAATGTCACAAAGGGCGCGCTGCTGGCAAGCATTCTGGCGATGGTTCTGTGCGTCACCATGCTCGTCGGCACCACATTTGCCTGGTTCACCGATACGGCCAGCGCAAAGGTCAACAAGATCCAGTCCGGTAATCTGGACGTGGCGTTGGAGTACGCAACCGCATGGGATGGCGAGGGAAATCCCACGGCGTGGGCCGACGCCACGACGCTGGAACGCGGGCTGTCTTTCCTCCGCATGAAAGAGGACGGCACCAGAGAGCAGGCATCGGATATCCTCTGGGAGCCGGGTTGCACGTATACGCTGCCGGAGCTGCGCATCAGCAACCAGGGCAGCCTGAGCCTCAAGTATAAGGTCGTAATCACGGGGATCGACGGTAATGCAGAGCTGAACAACGTGATTGACTGGACGGCAAAGGTCGGTGATACAACCTACAATCTGACCGACGAGCATCAGCTGGCGGCCAAGAACGGCGATACCGTTGATGCAGATATTCTCACCATTTCCGGTCATATGCAGGAGACTGCCGGCAATGACTATATGAATAAGGAACTGGATGGCATCTCTATCACGGTTTATGCAACGCAGGATACGGCTGAGTTCGACAGCATCAGCAATGAGTATGATAAGAATGCTGACGGTACGCCGGATAATCCCAAGTGGAGCGAAAACAGCAAGACTGAGGCTACAGTAGAGACCGAGGGTGAAACTGTTGTTAAGGACAATGAGAATAACCCGACAATTACGGTAACAGTTCCGCAAGGCAGCACTACCGCAACAACGCTGACGCTGGAAAAGGTACAGACCTCGACACCCTCTACGGTTGAGGTTGTGACCGGTACACAGGCATTCTCCTATGATGTCAGCCTGAAGGATCAGGCTGGCAACAAGGTTACTGCTGTTTCTGGTAAGAGCTTTAAGGTTGAGCTGCAGCTGGCCAGTAACCTGAACGTGATTGATTTCCTCCATAATGGTGTTTCAATGACCAAGGCTGCAGGTGCGGACGCTGTGGCGCTCGATCAGTATTACTATGATGCAGCGACTGGCGTTGTGACCTTCGTAACGGATGATTTCTCTCCGTTTACGGCAGTGTACTCCGACAGCGCATTCAACGGCGGTAAGGGCACAAAAGCTGCGCCGTACCTGATTGCAACCGGCGAGCAGGCTCGGGCAATGGAAAACGCTAAGGGCTATTTCAAGCTGGTGGGCGATATTGTTGTCACCGATGAGGTATATCTGAGCGGCAAGAAAGTTGTTGTTGACCTCAACGGCCATTCCATCAAGCTGGACTATGCAGAAGGCGTGAAGCCGAACAACGGCAGTGTCCTTTACATTGGTGGCAAGCGTGGAAACTTGACGATCAACGATTCCAGTGCTGCACAGACTGGCGCAGTCATTGGCTCTGATAAGACCTATACCAATAAGGTCACCAGCGCTGTCCGTGCTGGCAACAATGGCAAATTGACGATCAACGGCGGCCATTTCTATGGCATGTCTGAGGGTACGTCCTGCATTTTCGTTTTGACGAATATGTCCAGCAACAGCAAAGCGACTGTTGTCATCAACGGCGGCAAGTTTGAAACGGCTACACCGAGTAATAACATTTACTATGTGCTGAACCATCAGGATGGTGCTACAGGCGGCTGCACGATCACGGTCAACGGCGGCAGCTTCAAGAACTACAACCCCGGTGTGACAGCGGTTGATCCGGTCAATGCAAAGACTGGTAAGATTGTTCTTGGCACTGGCTGCACAACGACTGAACGTAAAGATGGCAGCGATATCTGGTACACGGTTTCCAAATAATTGCTTCTGACAAACCAGGCGCCCCACGGGGTGCCTGGTTTCTGTATGCGCCGGTTCCGCGCGGGCGGTACGCGTCGTCCATGTGCCGACTTGTGCGGGACAGCCGTAGGGGACGATGCCTACATCGTCCCGGCAGGGCAGGCCGGTTTTACGGAAATCTGCGGCGAATCCGCACCATTTCCCGGGCTGATGTGGGCATCAGCCCCTACGCGGGCGGCGCATGTCATCCATGTGCTGACTTGCGCGGGACAGCCGTAGGGGACGATGCCTACATCGTCCCGGCAGAGCAGGCCGATTCTACGGAAATCTGCGGCGAATCCGCACCATTTTTCGGGCTGATGTGGGCATCAGCCCCTACGCGGGCGGCGCGTGTCATCCATGTGCCGACTTGCGCGGGAAAGCCGTAGGGGACGATGCCTGCATCGTCCCGGCAGAGCAGGCCGATTCTACGGAAATCTGCGGCGAATCCGCACCATTTTTCGGGCTGATGTGGGCATCAGCCCCTACGTGGGCGGCGCATGTCGTACATGTGCTGACTTGCGCGGGAAAGCGAGAGAAAAGCCCTCTGGTTCGCACCAGAGGGCCATTTTATATACAAAAAGCTTATTTGCCAAGAAGCGCAATGCCGGCCTCCACGCGGCGCAGCGATTCCTCCTTGCCCAGCAGCGCGCACAGCTCCGTGGCGCCGCCCGGCGTGGACGCCTTGCCGGACACCGCCACGCGCAGCGGCCAGAGAATGACGGAGTTCTTGACCTCCAGCTTCTGCGCCAGCGCGACGAGCGCGTCATACAGGCTTTCGTTTGTCCAGCTGTCCAGCCCCTGCAGCACCGGCAGAATGGCCTGCAGCGAGCGCAGGCTGTTTTCCAGCGTGGTCTTGGACTTTTTGTGCACGTACAGCTCGGTGGAGTATTCCGGCAGCTTGTCCAGGAAATCCACGCGCTCCGGAATGTCGGAGAGAATCTCGCACCGCGGCTGCACCAGCGCGGCGACAGCCCGCAGATCGATGGCGGGATTCGTGATAACGGACCGCAGATACGGCTCGGCCTTGGCGAAGAATGCCTCGGGGCTGAGCTTTTTCATGTATTCAGCGTTCATCCAGCGCAGCTTGTTGATATCAAACACGGCGGGGGACTTGGAAATGCCGGAAATATCGAAAATCTCTGCCAGCTCCTGCAGCGTGTAGAACTCGCGCTCGGCGTTTTCGCCCTTCGGGCTCCAGCCCAGCAGCGCCACATAATTCAGGACAGCCTCCGTGAGATAGCCCTCGCGGATCAGATCCTCATAGCTGGGGTCGCCGTGGCGCTTGGACATCTTGTGCTGCGCGTCACGCATGACCGGCGAGCAGTGGACATACGTGGGGATTTCCCAGCCAAAGGCCTCGTAGAGAAGGTTATACTTTGGCGCGGAGGAGAGATACTCGCTGCCGCGGACAACGTGCGTGATGCCCATGAGATGATCGTCCACGACGTTTGCAAAGTTATAGGTCGGCAGGCCGTCGGATTTCAGAAGCACCTGATCCTCAAGCTCTTTGTTTTCCACGGTGATATCGCCGAAGGATGCGTCATGGAACGTGGTCGTGCCCTCGTGCGGGATGCGCTGGCGGATGACAAAGGGCTCGCCGGCCCCGACACGCTTTTTGGCCTCGTCCAGCGGCAGGTCACGGCAGGCGCAGACGTGCTTTTTGATTTCGCCTGTCTCCGCGCCGGATTCCTCCTCGTCGGATTTCTGGCAGAAGCAGTAGTACGCGCCGCCCTTTTCGCAGAGAAGCTTGGCGTATTTGCCGAACAGGTCGCGCCGCTGCGACTGGACATACGGGCCGACGGGGCCGCCCACATCCGGGCCCTCGTCGTGGTCCAGGCCGCATTCGGCCATGGTCTTGTAGATCACGTCGACCGCGCCGTCGACCAGACGGCCCTGATCGGTGTCCTCAATGCGCAGAATAAACTTGCCATGGTGGCGGCGGGCAATGAGCCACGTGTAGAGCGCGGTGCGCAGGTTGCCGACGTGCATATAGCCCGTGGGGCTGGGAGCAAAGCGCGTGCGGACCTCGCCGTGCGGGATGCGCGCCTCCATCTGCTCAAAATAATCCATAGTGTGTCCTCCAATTTTCCGTCTTTATTGCCATCATTATATAGTTTTTTTCGGAAACAGTCAATCATTGATTGCGGAACGATGACGGTTGTGCTATGATAAAGCAAACTATGTAAACAGAAAGAGGATATTTCTATGGACGAGAAAAAACGGATCTTTTCCGGTATTCAGCCCAGCGGCGATCTGACGCTCGGCTCTTATATGGGTGCAATCAAGAACTGGGTCGCGCTGCAGGAGGAATATGACTGCCTGTTCTGCATCGTGGATATGCACGCCATCACGGTCCGGCAGGTGCCGGCGGATCTGCGGCGCAGAAGTCTGGAGCAGCTGGCGCAGTATATCGCCTGCGGTCTGGATCCGCAGAAAAATATCATGTTCATCCAGTCCCACGTGCCGCAGCATGCGGAGCTCAGCTGGGTGCTCGGCTGCTACACGCAGTTCGGCGAGCTTTCGCGCATGACGCAGTTCAAAATGAAATCCCAGCAGCATGCTGACAACATTACAGCCGGCCTGTTTACCTATCCGGTGCTCATGGCGGCGGATATCCTGCTGTATCAGGCGGATCTTGTCCCTGTGGGCGAGGACCAGAAGCAGCATGTGGAGCTCTGCCGCAACATTGCCATCCGCTTCAACAATTCCTTCCCGGACACGTTCAAGCTGCCCGAGCCGTTCATCCCGAAGATGGGCGCGCGCATCATGAGCCTTGGCAATCCGGAAAATAAAATGTCGAAATCCGACCCCGACGGCTGCGTGTACCTGCTGGACAAGCCGGAGGATATCATGCGCAAGTTCAAGCGCGCGGTCACGGACTGCGAGACGGCTGTGCGCTACGACAAGGAGAACAAGCCCGGCATTTCGAACCTGCTGACCATCTACTGCGCGGCTACGGGCAAGACCATTGCCGAGGCGGAGGCGGAATTTGCAGAACAGGGCTACGGCGTGTTCAAGCCGGCTGTCGGCGAGGCGGTTGTGGAGATGGCGCGCCCAATCCGCGAAAAGACGCAGCAGCTGCTTGGCGACAAGGCGTATCTTGAGAGCGTCTACAAGGAGGGCGCTGAGCGCGCAGGCTATCTTGCCAACAAGACGCTCCGCAAGGTCTACAAAAAAGTCGGCTTTGTGGCAAGATAACGTCAGAAATGACCTTGACGGAAGCAACTTCCGGAATTTCCCCGCAACACAGTGAGGTTTTCATTCTATGACAACAAAACAAGTCGTTTATATGCTGCTGGCGATGCTTGTCGCCGCAGTCGTCTCGTTTGCATCCACGCCGCTTGTGAAAACGCTGGCGTGCAAGGTCGGCGCGATTGACGTGCCGAAGGATAACCGGCGCATGCACAAGGTGCCGATCCCGCGTATGGGCGGTCTGGCAATTTTCCTGGCGTTTCTGCTGTCGGTGCTCGTGTTTGCCGACATTGACCGGCAGCTGCAGGGGATTCTGCTCGGCGCGGTGATGATTGTTGTGCTGGGCGTGCTGGATGATATCATGGCGCTCAAGGCGCTGCCGAAGCTGATTGTACAGATTGCGGCGGCGGCTGTCGCGGCGCTGCATGGCTGCACGATCCAGTTTATCTCGAACCCGAACGTCTTTTCTGAGTCCACGTATCTCAACCTCGGCTGGCTGTCAATTCCGGTAACGATCATCTGGATTGTCGCCATCACGAATGCGGTCAACTTCATTGACGGCCTCGACGGTCTGGCGGTCGGCGTGTCGGCCATCTCCACGGCGTCCTTGATCGTGATTGCCATCATGGTCAAGGAGGTCAACATCGCCATCATTCTCTGCGCGCTCTTTGGCGCGTGCCTGGGCTTCATTCCGTACAACATGAACCCGGCGAAGATCTTTATGGGCGACACGGGCTCGACATTCCTGGGGTATATCCTCGCCACGCTGTCCATCACGGGCCTGTTCAAGATGTACGCCATCATTTCCTTCGCGGTGCCGTTTTTGATCCTCGGCATCCCGATCTTTGATATCTGCTTTGCATTTCTGCGCCGCATCGCCAAGGGGCAGAACCCCATGGTGGCCGATCGCGGCCATTTCCACCATCGGCTCATCGATATGGGCTTCTCGCAGAAGCAGTCGGTTGCCATTGCCTATATGCTGACGGGCATTCTCGGTATGGCGGCAGTGCTGCTGACGTCGTCGGGCGAGCTGAAGGCGCTCATTCTGATTGCGGCGATTTTCGTCGTCAGCGCGATTGGGTTCCGCATGATCTTTGCCAAGCGCGACCCGTCGGAGGAGCCGGACAAGCCTGCGTCCGATGCGGCGCAGCCGGAGCAAAAACAGGAGGATTCGCATGAATAAGCTGAAAGTCATGTCTGTATTCGGCACAAGGCCGGAGGCAATCAAGATGGCGCCGCTTGTCAAGGCGCTGCAGGCATCCGAGCAGATCGAAAGCGTGGTCTGTCTCACCGGTCAGCACCGGGAGATGCTGGATTCCGTGATGCAGATTTTCCACCTGACAGGGGACTATGACCTGCATATCATGGAGAAGCGGCAGACGCTCTCCACCATCACGACCAAGACGCTTCTTGGCATGGATGAGGTGCTGGACACGGTGCGGCCCGATCTTGTGCTTGTCCACGGCGACACGTCCACGACGTTTGCCGGCGCGCTGGCCGCGTTTTATCACCAGGTGAAGGTCGGCCATGTGGAGGCGGGCCTTCGCACGTGGGACAAGTATTCCCCCTTCCCGGAGGAGATGAACCGCACGCTGGTCGGCGATATTGCGGATCTGCATTTCTCCCCGACAAAGGCCAATGCGGACAATCTGCGCCGCGAGGCCATCATGGGTGATATTTTTATCACAGGCAACACGGCCATTGACGCCATGCGCTACACGGTCAAGCCGGATTTCGTGTTCCCGACAAAGCTTCTCAACGAGCTGGACTATAAGAATCACAGGATCATTGCTGTGACCTGTCACCGCAGAGAGAACTATGGCAAGCCCATGGAGGATATCATGCACGCGATTGTCGCCGTTGTTGAGGCGCATCCGGATGTTGAGGTTGTCTATCCGGTGCACCTGAGTCCCGTCGTGCGGGAGTGCGTGTTCCCGATCCTGGGCGGCCATGACCGCATCCACCTGATTGATCCGGTGGACGTGGAGGAGATGCATAACCTGATCTCCCGCTGCTATATGGTCATGACCGATTCCGGCGGCCTGCAGGAGGAGGCGCCTGCGCTCGGCAAGCCGGTGCTTGTCATGCGGCGCGAGACGGAGCGCCCGGAGGCAATTGCCGCCGGCACAGCGAAGCTTGCCGGCGTGGAGAAGGATGCAATTGTACAGATGGCCAACGCGCTGCTGGACGACCCGGCAGCCTATGTACAGATGGCAAAGGCCGTCAACCCCTACGGCGACGGCCATGCCAGTGAACGGATTGTACAGGCAATCTTATGGCACTTCGGCAGAAGTGCGGAGCGGCCGGAAGATTTCCAGGCTTGATCGCAGCATGCAGAAGGGGCGGTGAGGCGTTACGGAGCAGAATAAGAAGAACATGCGGACGCTGGTGCTGTTCTGCGCGGCAACGCTGATTGTCCTGGTTGGGATTGCGCTGGTGTTCATCACCAATGTGCGCCAGAGCCAGCGGCAGTCGATTGTCCTGCCGGATGCGGCGCAGAGCGCGCAGGCTGATCAGCAGCCGGAGCCGCAGCAGCCGGAGCTGCTGCAGGTCAGCCGGGAAAATGTCCAGAACATCGTCCGCTATCTGCACCGGCCAGCCTATTACCATCAGACCTATCAGATTACCCGGCAGTATAGCGGCGTATCGTATGACACAACGGCGGAGCTGTGGGTGTCGGATTGCCGGCTGTATGCCGTCCTGCAGACGCAGCGCGCACAGAAATATCTGCTGACGGATGGGCAGACGCTCTACGTGTGGTACGCCGGCGATACGCAGGCGCGGGAGCTGCCGCTGACGCAGCAGGCCGGCATGGACGAGCTGATTGGCCTGCCGCGGTATGAGCAGCTGACTGCACTGCCGGCTGAGAGCATCACGGATGGAGAATTTATTTCGGACGACCGATATGAGGAAGGGCAGCAGATCTTCGCCGCAGCGGAGCAGGATCGCACCCGCCGGGAGTTCTGGATCGGGTTGGACTCCGGCCTTCTGACGCAGAGCATTGTGAAGCAGGATGGCCAGACGATCTATGATGCGCTGCAAACGCAGCTGGAGGTTCTTGCGGCGGGGGATGCGGCATTTGATCGTGTGTTCCTTCTGCCGGATGGGACAGACCCGTTTGCAGAGTGATTAAAAGCGTCAGTTGACACAATTATGTAAACAGATAAATGGCGATGGTGAGCAGGGCGGTCAGATCATCCTCCTGTTCGCCGTCCAATACAAGCAGCAGCAAAATGAGCAGCACAAGCAGATCCCCGGTGTCGATGCTGCGCGGCAGCAGCCCGGAGAGCAGGCCGCTGCGGCCATGCACAGGCGGCTCCGGCGGAGGCGGCGGAGGAGGAAGCGGCTGCTGGGCAGAGGCCTGCGGGGCGGGCGGCTGCGGCGGTGGCGCAACAGTGGAAGAATGATAGACGCCGGAGGCGTCCGGGACGTACCGGTTATACATCATGGCCCCTCCTTTGGTCCGGGGCTCTGCCGCCCCTTGCATGCAAGACGGGCAAGCCCGGCCAGCTGCGCTGCGCGCATGGCGCGCTCAAGTGCGGGCTGCCGTTCCTTGCGCAGAAAGGGCAGCAGCGCCTGCAGCAGCCGCTGCTGCTTTTGACCCAGTGCGCCGGACTGCTGCAGGAGCATCTGCGCCTGCGGCGGCACAGATCCCAGCGCAGACGCCGGGATGGCTGCAGCTGGCGGCGGTGATGGATCAGCCGCGGGTGCGGCGGGCGGAGCCCCGGATGGAGGACTGCTGGATGGCGTGGACAGGCCGAATGCACCGGCCAGATCGCGCAGCTGCTGCATTTGCGCAGGATCTGATAATACGGCGCGCAGCGCGCCTTCGAGCTCATCCATGGAGCTGACGCAGAAGTGCCTGCGCCTGCGGCGTTTCGAGCAGCGGACGCAGAAGCTCCTGGGCGCGCTGCTGGTTGCCGGCGCGCACAGCTGCCGCGGCCTGCCGCATTGTGGCGCCGCCGTCCTGCGTCAGCAGCTGCAAAAGCTCGCGCCCGGCTGGGCTGCCGAGCATCTGGCGCAGTTGCGCCTCAGAAAAGGAACCGGGGAATGTGCCCGGAGATGAAGCGTTCATAGGATGCCTCCATTCTGTGTTCTATGAGAAAGTATATGCAGACAGGAAGGAAAAGGTGACCCCCATGCGGGTGCTTGTTTTATCAGATACCCATCGGAGTCTCGGCTATGCGTGTGAATGCATCGAACGGGAGAGTCCTGACGTTGTGCTCCATCTTGGCGACCATCTGTCCGATGCGGAGGAGCTTTCCTATGCGTATGACGAGCCGGATTTTTACTATGTGCCGGGTAACTGCGACTACGCGCCCACGGTGCAGCCGAGCCTGACGCTGGAGCTGGGAGGTGTGCGGATTTTCATGACGCACGGCCATCTGTTCGGCGTCAAGCAGGATGTTTCGGCGCTTCTGGCCAGGGCAAAGGAGCTTGGCGCACAGATTGCGCTGTTTGGCCATACGCACATTGCCATGCTGGAGCAGCGGGAGGGCGTCTGGCTCATGAATCCCGGCACGGCCGGGAGACTTGGCCGCACAGGCTGCGGCGTGATTGAGATTCAGGACGGCAGCTTCCGATGCCGGCTGGAGCATGAAGCTGTGTGACGTGGGAGGAAAAGCATGATTCTTGCAATTGATATTGGAAATACCAACATTGTCCTCGGCTGTATGGAGGGTGAGGAAATCGTTGTGGAGGCTCGCATGGCGACGGATCTGCTGAAAACGTCAGATCAGTACTGTGTGGAACTGAAAAATCTGCTGAGCCTGTATGAGGTGCGGCTGGAGAGCATTGAGGGCGTGATTATTTCGTCTGTTGTGCCGCCGGTGCTCAACTCCTGCAAGACGGCTGTGCGCAAGCTGACGGGAATGATCCCCATTGTTGTGGGGCCCGGAATCCGAACAGGACTGAATATCCTGATGGAGGATCCGGCCGGGATCGGCAGCGACCTGATTGTGGGCGCGGTGGCGGCGCTCCACCGGTTCAAGCCGCCGCTCATCATCATCGATATGGGCACGGCCACGACCATCACAGCACTGGACAAGGCGGGCGCCTATGTCGGCGGCTGCATTTGCCCGGGGCCGAAGATTTCTGCCGAGGCGCTGAGCAGCCGCACGTCGCAGCTGCCGGGCATCAGTCTGGAAAGCCCCAAAAAGGCCATCGCCAAAAACACGGTTGAGGCCATGCGCAGCGGTGTCATGCTGGGCTCTGCGTGCATGCTCGACGGCATGATTGAACGCATGGAGCAGGAGCTCGGGGAACAGGCAACTGTCGTTGCCACAGGCGGAATTGCGCGCTTTGTGCTGCCGATGTGCCGCCGTAAAATCGAGTACGACCGGGATCTTCTTTTGAAGGGACTTGCAATTTTGTATGAAAACAACAAGCGGGAGAAGGCGGAGCGTTGACCGCAGGGCAGAAGCAGGCGCTTTTTCTGTCGGCGCGCAGGCTGGAGGAATTTTTGCGCGGGACACCGACACCGTTTTATCTGTATGATGAAAAAAGCCTCATGCAGGCTGCTGAGGCTCTTTTTCGGTATTTTTCCTGGAACGAGGGCTTTTTGCCGCTGTTCCCCGTGCGGATGAACCCCAATGCTGCGGTGCTTCGGATTTTGGCTGCAGCAGGCTGCGGCGCACTGTGTGCCACCCTTCCGGAGCTGGAGCTTGCCGTAGTGTGCGGATTCTCCGGCACGCATATCACCTACGCGCCGGAGCTGCCGGATGTACAGGCGGAGCAGCGGGCGCATGCGCTTGGCGCGGTATTTCAGCTGCGCAGTGCAGAGCTTCTGCCGCAGACCGTGCCGGCCTCAGTCAGCCTTATGCTGCGGCAGGACAATGCGGCGTACCTTTCGGGCAAAATGGGCTCCGGCATGGGAAGAAGCGGCGCCGGAATGGAGGAGCAGACGCTTCTGCGGCTGGCTGCGTCGCTTGCAGCCTATGGAACACAGCGCTTTGGCCTTTGCGTGCAGGGGAGCGAGCTGTGTATGGAGGAAGGGGCCTATCCGGCAGCAGCGGAGCGCCTTTGCCATCTGGCACGGACGCTGCAGGAGAAAACCGGGATTACCGCGCTGGAACTTGATCTTGGCGGCGGACTGGGCGTCAGCTACCGCAGGGGCTACCCGGAGCCGGATGCGGCAGCCGTTTCCGAAGCTGTTCGGGCCTGCGTGCAGACGGCCTTCCCGGCAGCGCGGCTGCGGATGAGCCCGGGGCGGTATCTTGCAGCAAAGGCCGGCGTGCTGGTGACACGGGCAGTTTCTGTGCAGCAGCTGCAGATACCGCTGGTACAGCTGGATTTTTCCTATGCGCAGTGTCTGCGTCTGACAAAAAGCGGAGGATATCAGGAGTGTACTGCGCTTCGACGGACAGGCCGGCCGGTCCGACCACAGCTGCTGTCCGGCTGCGGAAGCAGCCTCTCAGCCGGCCCGATGCGCCGCACTTTGCCGGAGCTTCGACCAGGGGACCCGGTTATCATCGAGATGCTGGGCGCTGACGGGCGGAGCCTGTCCTGCGCCTATGGCGGCGCCGCGCCATGCAGGGAGTATCTGGTGCGTGCAGATGGGGAAATTGTTCCGGTCTGAGCTATGGTGATTCAAAGCATGGTGATCGTCAGCGCGATGCAGACGAGAAAGCCGGCGCCGATCAGGATCGTTGCAATGGCCTCCGCGGCGGCAATAAGCCGGCAGCAGCGCCTTTTGGTGCGGTACAGCGCATCTGTGTGCGGCGCACCGGGCGCGGCAGGGACGGAATCCGGGTAAAGAACAATGATATTGGAATGCATCAGTTGTAGCCTCCTGTCTGGATGTTCTGCTGCTATCATACAGGGGACTTGGTACGATAAATCGGACTTTTGAAAGGGGACGCTAGGTATGGAAGAATTTTTCCTGAACTCGACGGGGGCAGGGCAGCTGCATTGCGGCATCTGGACGCCGCAGACACAGCCGAAGGCTGTCGTCCAGATTATCCATGGCATTGCAGAGCACATCGGGCGCTATGACGCGTTCGCGCAGTTCCTCAACGCGCATGGCTATGTTGTCGGCGCGGATGACCATATGGGTCACGGCGGCTCCATCGGCGATGGCACGCCCGGCTATTTTTCGGGCGGCTGGATATCCGCAGTTGCGGATGAGAAGCTGCTGCATGACGAGCTGTGCAGCCGGTATCCGGGGCTGCCGTATATTCTGCTTGGCCACAGCATGGGCTCATTCCTGCTGCGTACTTATCTCTACACGTATCCGGATGCGGCGGACAAGGCCATCATTTCCGGCACCGGCTGGGAGGATCCGATGAAGGTCCGGCTGGGAAAGCTCGTATGCCAGCTGGAGGAAAAGCGCGTCGGTGCGCGCAGCACGAGCAAGCTTGTGACAAAGCTCATGTTCGGCAGCTATAACAAGGATTTTGCGCCGGTTTCCTCCCCCAATGCATGGATCTGCTCAGATGAAGCAGTGGTGGCAGCCTATGACGCCGATCCGCTTTGCGGCTTTGACGCGACAGTCGGGCTGGCTTACGATCTGTTGACCGGCGTGGGGATGAACGAGCAGCAGGAAAATCTTGATAAGATGAACAAGCAGCTGCCGCTTCTGTTTGTGTCCGGCACGAAAGATCCGGTCGGTGGGATGGCAAAGGGCGTGCTGCGCTGCATTGACGCGTTCAAGCGCAGCGGCATGAAGGATATCACCATCAAGCTCTATCCCGAGGGCCGACATGAAATGCTCAACGAGACGAACAAGCAGGAGGTCTATCAGGACATTCTGGATTGGCTGGAACGCTGAGCCAAAGCAAAGAAATTCTGCAACCGTTTGGTGGGTTCCACCAAACGGTTGCATTTTGTAATCAAATCTGCTATAATAGCTCCGATTTCAATCGGGAAAGGAGCGTGGTGCGATGAGATCCAGGATAAGAACATGGATCGGGATGCTTGCAGCGCTGATGATGGTATTGACGGGGACGCTCTTTGTCCATGCAGACGGGCAGACGTTTTCCGATGTTCCGGCGGACAGCTGGTTTTATGAGGATGTAGCGGCACTTGTGGATTCCGGCGTTGTCAGCGGGTATCCGGACGGGACATACCGGCCCGGCAATTATGTGACGACGGGTGAGGCGCTGAAGATGATCCTGCTGGCTGCAGGCTATCCGGAGCCGGAGACTGTCAGTTCCCACTGGGCGCGCGGATATCTGAACTACGCAATTGACCAGGGCTTTCTGGTCAGATATGAGGATATTTCTGATCTGGATGTCAATATGACGCGCGCGCTTGTGGCGAAGCTTGCGGCAAATGCGCTGAATCTGACCAGCGACGGCGCAGCGGGGACATTCACCGACACAGACAGCAGCTATGTGCGTGCATTATACATTGTGGGAATTGTCGGGGGCTATCCGGACGGGACGTTCCGGCCCAACGCCGGCGTGACGCGTGCGGAGCTGGCCGCGATCGTACATAGAATTTACACGTACCGCGATACAAACGGCAACGGCAGCGACCAGATTACCATGCCGGATGGCGAAACCGTACAGCTGCGTTCCTCTGAGGCGCTGGTTGCGTTCGTCAAGGCGAAAGAGGGCTTCCGCGCAACGGCATACTGGGATTACGCGCAGTATTCCATCGGCTACGGCAGCGCATGTACAAAGGATGAATACCCCAGCGGCATCACCCAGGAGCAAGCGGATCTGCTGCTGCGGCAGATGCTGCACAACTTCGAGGAAAAGCTGGATACGTTCCTGACGAATAATTTTATCATCCTGTCAGACAATGAATATGACGCGCTGGTCAGCCTGTCATATAACATCGGCACGGACTGGATGAAGTCCAGCACACTGGCGACGCTCCTGAAAGCGGGACGCTACACGCATAACGAGATTGCTTCGGCCATTGGCATCTGGTGCCACGTCACGACGAACGGTACGGCCTCCATTCATGACGGACTGATCTCCAGACGCATTGCGGAGATCAATATGTTCCTGTATGGGGACTATTCCGGGGCGGACACCGGTTTCTATTGGCTGAAATTCAACAAATGCGATGGCGACCGGGAGCGCGATATTGCCTTCTACGAGGCTGGCAGTACCTATGATCCGTTCTTTGTTGCTACGTCATCCACGGATACGTTTGCCGGCTGGTTCACCGATGATGGCCAGCAGATCACACGCGAGACGGTTGTGACGCAGAATCTGACGGTCAGTGCCCGGTGGGCAGGCGAAACCGGCAGCACCGATACAGATTTGAATGATGGCAGCAACTACGACGATTTCTGGGGCTGACCGGGAATAAGTACGAATAATCGGACTTTGCATCCGCTATACTGTGTACAGAAAACCGAAAGGGGAACTGTACAATGGAAGTTACGATGCGCTATGTCCGCGGCCATGTGGAGGTCTATGCTGCCAATGGCCGGTTCCTGTTCTCTGCCGATACCGAGGCGGAGGCAGACGCCATGCTGGAGGAATAACATGAATATACAGATCTTCGGGAAGAAAAAATGCTTTGACACCAAGAAGGCGGAGCGCTGGTTCAAGGAGCGGCGCATCAAGGCCCAGCAGATTGATCTCATGCAGTATGGGATGTCCGGCGGCGAGTTCGACAGCGTGCTGCGCGCAGTCGGCGGTGTGGACAAGCTGATCGACTGGGATAAGAAAAGCCCGGAGATTGACCTCATGCGCTATACAGATGATACCAGAGCCAAGGAGGACAAGCTGTTTGACCACCCGGAGCTGATGAAAACCCCTGTTGTACGCAGCGGGAAGAAGGCAACCGTGGGCTATTGCCCGGAGATCTGGGAAACGTGGGAATGAGGCAGAAATAGGACCCAAATGGGCTGCTGCATGTGTGCAGCAGCCCATTTTTTGCAGCTGGCATTATTTTTTGCGGCGCTTTTCGGATGGCGGCGTGCTCATGTCGTACATAGCCTTGCTGCGTCTGGCAAAGTGGCCGACCTTCGGCATGCCCTGCGCAATGGCGGGATACTCGTTATCGGTATCCGCGGTGGGCTGGATGTTGTAGGTGCCATATTTGTTGACCATGTCAAAGCAGTCGTCAGGCTGGCCGGAAAATGCGTGGTTCATGGGTGCGGAGTCGTACGGAAATTTTTTCTCTGCCATAGTGTTCACCTCATGGTTAGCATGACGCATTTTACGGATGGTATACGTAGTAAAAACTGGACGAAACGCTTTCAAGCGACCAAGAAAACCGCTTCGGTTTTCTTGGAGCTTTCCCGCGTTGCCTGACAGACTCAGGCGAATCCGCACTGCATGACAAATTTCAGTTGAAGAATGGATTTTCCGCACGGATAAAACCGCAACTGCTGTCAAATCTGATTCCGATATGACGGGCGGCGCGTAGTCAGATTTAGTAGGGCGAGTTGGTGCGATATGATATCTTTCTGGTTTATCTGTTGCCTAAATTCAGAGGCAGTAGGCACCAAACGTTCCCCAAGCGCCCCTTTTCTCCCCCCCATCTTTTCCGGCAAGGCGGAAAAGATGGGGCCGCCGGAGGCATTTCAAAAAACCACCCAGTAACACTGTTGCTGGGTGGAAGGGAAGAAGCAGATACAGAAGATAAGAGACGTCGTTTACGGCGGCTCATTCCGGCGTGGCCGTCTCTGGCGCGCTGCCAGGGGCAAACGGCATTCGTTTATAGAAATGAAAAAGGACCGGTACCACAAGGTACCGGTCCTTTTGGATGGGAAAATTATTTGTCGTAAACGTCGACCAGCTTGAGCAGGTGCTCGTAGCGAGCCTTTGCGTTCTCCTCGTTCTTCTCAAACAGAACCGTTGCACGCTCCGGGAACTCGCGGGTCAGACGGCTGTAACGTGCTTCGTTCATCAGGAATTCCTGATAGCCGCCTGCAGGAGCCTTGGAGTCCAGCGTGAACTTCTTCTCTGCAGCCGGGTTGAAGCGGAACATGTTCCAGTAGCCGCAGTCAACAGCCTTCTTCATTTCCTTCTGGCAGTTCTGCATGCCGCCCTTGATGGAGTGCATCTCGCACGGTGCATAGCCGATGATGAGCGACGGGCCATGGTAAGCTTCTGCTTCCTGAATGGCCTTGAGCGTCTGCGAAGCGTTGGCGCCCATAGCGACCTGTGCGACGTAGACATAGCCGTAGCTCATTGCAATCTCAGCCAGGGATTTTGCCTTGGTTTCCTTACCGGCAGCTGCAAACTGTGCAACCTGGCCGATGTTGGAAGCCTTGGAGGCCTGTCCGCCGGTGTTGGAGTAAACCTCGGTATCAAAGACGAAGATGTTGATGTCTTCGCCGGAAGCAAGAACATGGTCCACGCCGCCGAAGCCGATATCGTATGCCCAGCCGTCGCCGCCGAAGATCCAGACGGACTTCTTGCTGAGGTAATCCTTCTTGGAGAGGATTTCTGCGCCCAGCTTGCAGGCGTCGCAGTCGCAGTACTTCTCGCCCTTGGCCTTGAGCTCTGCAGCGTGCTCGGCAAACTGCGGAACCTGTGCCAGCTCGTCGACCGTGGCAACGTTCTCCTCGAGTGCGGCGACATAAGCCTTGGTAGCTTCTGCGTTGGCATCGAGATCGTTGACGGTGTCGAGATACTTCTGGGCAGCAGCCTTGAGCTCAGCGTTCGTCCATTCCACAGCAACCAGTGCCTTGGTCTTTTCAATCAGGCTGTCGCGGATGGCCTTCTGGCCAAGATACATGCCGTAGCCATGCTCAGCGTTGTCCTCAAACAGGGAGTTGCACCATGCCGGGCCGTGGCCCTCTGCATTCGTGCAGTACGGGTTGGTTGCGCCCGGGTTGCCCCAGATGGACGAGCAGCCGGTTGCATTGGAGATATACATCTTGTCGCCGAAGAGCTGAGTCACGAGGCGAGCATAGCTGGTCTCGGCGCAGCCTGCGCAGGAGCCGGAGAACTCAAGCAGCGGCTTGCGGAACTGGCTGCCCTTGACGTCGGCTGTCTGCAGCTCCTTCTTCTCGGAGACCTTGGACACGCAGTAGTCAAAGACATCCTGCTGGTCAAGCTGCGTCTCCTGCGGAACCATCTTGATGGCCTGTACCTTTTCGGGGCAGGCACCGACGCACACGCCGCAGCCCATGCAGTCGAGCGGAGAGATGGCCATGGTGAACTGATAGACGCCCTTGCCCTTGCCGGCCTTGACCGGGACGATCTTGGCAGCTGCGGGTGCGTTCTTGGCTTCTTCGTCCGTCAGAGCAACCGTGCGGATGGTAGCGTGCGGGCAGACATATGCGCAGTTGCCGCACTGGATGCACTTTGCAGAATCCCATTCCGGAACTGCAACGGCAACGCCGCGCTTCTCATAAGCGGCAGCGCCCAGCTCGAACTGGCCGTCAACATGATCCATGAACGTGGAGACAGGCAGGGAATCGCCGTCCATCTTGTCGACCGGGAACAGGATGTTCTTGACCTGCTTGACGAGCTCGGGCTTGCCCTCGAGATTGTGCTCGGTGACAACGTCCTGTGCATCGGCCCAGTCAGCGGGAACGTCGATCTTCACATATGCAGTTGCGCCGGCGTCGATGGCCTTGTGGTTCATCTCAACGACGTCCATGCCCTTCTTGGAGTAGGACTGGGTAGCCTTTTCCTTCATGTACTGGATGGCGTCTGCCTCGGGCAGAACCTTGGCCAGGGAGAAGAAGGCGGACTGCAGGATGGTGTTGGTGCGCTTGCCCATGCCAATGGACTGCGCAAGATCGATTGCGTTGATGGTGTAGAGCTGAATGTTGTTCTTGGCAATGTAGCGCTTGGAGGCGGCATCAAGGTGATGTGCCAGCTCCTCCGGCGTCCACTGACAGTTGATCATGAACACGCCGCCCGGCTTGACGTCACGGACGATGGGGAAGCCCTTCGTGA
>CAKUAM010000007.1 GCA_934636305.1 uncultured Oscillospiraceae bacterium | reverse complement strand
AAGGAAGAAACGGCCACAGAGGATAAGAGACGGCGTTTACGGCGGCTCGTTCTGTCGTGGCCGCTTCTGACGCGCCGCCGGAGGCAGATATCTCTATGTGCGCAGGCACTGACTTCTTGATGTATGCAAAAACGGTGTTCCAATTTTGGAACACCGTTTTTTACATTCAATTCAGCAGCGCCGACAGCTCGTCAACAGTCTCATCAAACACGCGCAGCGCGCTGGCCACGGTGTCCGGCTTTGTGAGGTCAACACCGGCAAGCTTCAGCTCCTCAAGCGGATAATCGCTGCCGCCGGTCGTAAGGAACTTGCGGTAGCCGGAGGCGTCGCCGGTGGTAAGAATGTGCTCGGCAATCGCCACCGCGGAGGAAAAGCCGGTTGCATACTGGTAGACATAGAACGCGCGGTAGAAATGGGGGATGAACGACCATTCAGGATCAATATCCTTGTCAATACCGATGCCGTCATAATAAAGCGCCTCAAGCTCATGATACACACCGTCGAGCGCAGCCGCAGTCAGCGGCTGACCGGCTGCGTAGAGCTCATGGACCTTGCGCTCAAACTCGGCAAAGAGCGTCTGCCGGTAGATCGTCGTGCGGAAGCTCTCCAGGAAGTGGTTGAGGATATACGCGCGGCGCTTCGGGTCTGTCTCGGTCTTGAGAAGATACTTCGTCAGGAGCACTTCATTGACCGTCGAGGCAACCTCAGCAACCATAATGCGGTAATCGTGATTAACAAAATCGTTTGCCGAATCAGAATACCACGAATGCATGGCATGGCCAAGCTCATGGGCCAGCGTAAACGCGTCGTTCAGCGTCCCCGCGAAGTTCAGAAGCACGTACGGATGGACGCCGTACACACCGCAGGAGAACGCGCCGCCCTGCTTGCCGTCACTTTCGTAGACGTCGATCCAGCGCTCATTGAGCGCGCGGTCAATGATGGCGCAGTAGTCCGCGCCCAGCGGCTTGACAGCCTCCCGGACAAGCGCCTTGGCATCCTCAAAGCTCATGGGATAGTCAATATCCTCGACAATCGGCGTGTAGAGATCGAACACATCGATCTGATCGAGCTTCAGGGCACGTTTGCGCAGCTCCAGATACTTGCGCATGGACGGCAGGCTTTCATGGACAGCTGCAATCAGACTGTCATAGACGGAAACGGGCACATTGCCGCCGTCAAGCGCTGCCTCGCAGGCCGAGCGGTAGCCGCGCTGGTTTGCAAAATAGGTGTCAAATTTGACGCTGCCGCCATAGAGCGTGGCGATCGTATCACCGAACTGCCGGTATGTGCCGAACATGGCGCGGAACGCGCCCTCACGTACCGCACGGCTGCGGCTCTCGCGGTAGATCGGGAAGGTGCCGGAGGTAAGCGCAACCTCCTCACCGGCGTCATTTTTCACCTTTGGGAACCGGAGATCCACGTCTGTCAGCATTTCGTATGCGGATTTCGGCATGGAGGCTGCGTCGCCCAGCAGCGCCAGCATCTGCTCGCGCTCGGCGCTCAGCGTATGCGCGCGCGTCCGGACAATGTCGTCCACCGTGTGCCGATAGGTTGCCAGCGTGTCATCCGCCATCCATTCGGTGAGCATTTCTGCCGGAATGGCAAGGATCTCCGGGCTCAGGAACGATGTTGCAGCGGCAAACCTGACAGACAGGCTGTTTGCCCGTGCCTCCATCTCCTGGTTGAGCGGCACGGAGCCGTCCTCCGTCTTTTTCAGAAACGCATAGATGTATGGAATCTTCGTCTTTTGCGCGGCATCGGTAACTGCGTCCAGACCGGCCTTCAGAGACTTCTTTGAGGTGCCGAGCGTTCCAGGCACAGAGGCAAGTGCGTCAATGGCTTCGGCAGCAGCCTGCATGGCAGCCTCCCAAGCTGTCGTGTCAGGATAGATGGCACGCAGATCCCACTGGTATGCGGGATTCTGTTCGCTTCGTTTCATTTGGATTCCTCCTGTGTTATTGTTATAAATATCAGGTTCAGGTTGATGATTCCTCGTCGGAAAGCGCGATTCCATTAAGCTCTACGCCGTCATCCGCTTTAATAAGCAGATACCGCACACCGCCGAGCGTCCGCGTCTGCACAAGATCGGGGCGCTCCGGATTGACGGTAATGGACACGTCCGGCGTTTTGAGCACGCACTTTTTAACGTCAATGAGATTTTTGGGGTTCAGGACGGCGCCGCCGCCAAACGACTCATCAAACTGCGCGCCAAAGGTCATGCGTTTTTCCTCTGAGACGCCGCATGTCTCCAGAACGTCCTTGAGCTCGTCCCCGGAAATGACAAGCGGATCATCGGACTTTGCCTCCTGCCAGGCGTCCATGCGATCCTTAAGCTCCTGACGGACCTGCTGCACGACAGGGAGCGTGCATTCCTCGTCCAGTGCCTCGCGCAGAACGCCGGAGAAGGTGTCGCGCTGCTCATCCGCAGGCATGGGCGGCTGCACATGGAACAATGCGTCAATGAGCGGCTCATGATCCGCGCCCGCATTGTGCGTGTAAAACAGGCAGTTATAGAGATTGGTCCGCCGTCCGTCAAACGCAGGGAACAGGAACCCTGCCTCCGGCATGCCGGCAGCCCAGCCTGCCGAGCGGTTATGGAAGGTCTTTTCCTCAGCTACATAGCTCAGAAGCTCCTTGCCGGGCTTGACCGGGCAAATGGAGCAGACAAAGTAGGAGAATACCTCGCTGCCGTCGTCCAGCTTTGCGCCGTCCTTGGCCTTGAATGGCACGTCATAGCGCTCGTGCGCCAGCAGAATCAGGAAATTTTCCTCAAAGCTGACGGCAGAGATGATGGTATCAAACAGCTTTTGCCGCGCCTCGTCATCGTCCAGCGCAGTCTCGCGCAGACGCATGAGCAGCCGGTGCTCGTCCGAGTCGGCAACCTGTTTTGTGCTGAATGTGAGATCCAGCAGATTGCGGTCCGGCGTGCCGGAGAGCGTGCGGCGGAAGATGGCCAGATATTTTTCCTTGTCCTCCTCGGTCATGAGGCCGAAGGACTCGCGGAACGTGGAGAGAATTTCACCGGAGGAGGCCACATAGCAGCCATACACGGCGGTCAGATTGGTGCGGTCGGGCTTCATCCGGCGCCGCAGCTCGCCGGTTTCTTTATTTGTCATGGAATATGCTCCTTGTAGCGGTAGTTTATTTAGTATAACACAGATCCCGGTAATTTACCAGCCGGAACATTTTTGCCGCGGCAGCGTCTAAAAAACAGAAAGGAGAGAAACCTATGTTTTTTTACATGAAAGAGGAATGGCTGTCCTTCGACCATTTTGATATCTTGGATGAGCAGGACCAGCTGGTCTACAGCGCGGACCGGGAATTTTTTAATTTTGGAAAAAAGCTGATCGTACATGACGCGGCCGGCCGGGAGGCCGCCACGGTGCAGCACGTGCCGTTTTCCATTCCATGCACGTATGAGCTGTCGTTTGGAACGCAGGTGCTGGAGCTGACGCGGAATTTTGCGCTGTTTTCCCGCAGCTACTGCATCGACGAGCTTGGCTGGCAGATCGAGGGGGATTTCCTTGGCGCAGACTACGAGATCACGAAGGATGGGCGGCTTGTTGCCGCAATTTCCCATGCACTGCCCGCCTGGACGGACCGATATCAGTTGGAGGTAAGGGATCCGCAGGATGCCATGCCGGCGCTTCTGGCGGTGCTGGCCATTGATTGCTGTGATGAGGAGCATCGGGGATGATAGCCATGCGGATGGGCAGCCCGCATCGGAATGACAGTTCTCAGCATTTGGGGTTGATTTTATAAAAATACTATGTGTGTGATGTGTGCTGCAAAACAAAACCGGCGTGACCTTACAGTCATGCCGGTTTTTGTTTGTTTTGTGCCGGCGTTGTACCCGCCGCGCAGTAAGAACGTCACGTGGCGGGGCAAAGAAGCACCGGTACCTGTGGTTTTCCATCCTGGATCAGATACAGCCGGATATCCGTGCCGGCGGGGATGGAGAGAGAAAAGCTTCCGTCGTCTGCTACAGAGCACACGGCTGTCTGCAAAAACTTTCCCTCCGGGCTATAGACCGCAGCCAGAATTGTATCGCCCGTCGCGGTTCCGCCCAATGTCAGCACATCGCTTTCCGTATCGGCGTATGTCACAATCAGTGCGCTGTCTGCATACGCAGAGCGCAGACAGACATTCAGCGGCACGCTGACGATCTGCTCCAGATACAGAATCTGCAGCCGTGTCTGGCCGATTGTCTGCGGGACCAGCACACAGCAGTCCTCCAGCAAGACGGACTGTACGGTACCATCCAATCCGGTTGCTGTCAGATGCAGACCGGATAGGTCCGGCTCTGTATCGCCGGGCTGGATGGTGAGCGCCGGGGCGCCGCTGACTGCAAGCGAAAGAAGCTGCGGCGAGGTATCCAGATACTCCGCGCCGACACGGGCGGCAAAGTCCTGCGCGGTCTGCGTTTTTCCGTAAACAGTCTGAATGGAGCAGCCGGCGAAGGCACTGCTGTCAATTTCGTTGCTGCCCTCAAACGTTACCGTCCGCAGATTTTTGCACCCGGCAAACGCTCCGGCCTCTACCGTGATTCCGTCAGCCAGCGTCACAGCCTGCAGTGTCGTTTCATCGGCAAAGGTCTGCACGCCGATGCTTTTCACGGCTGTACTGCCTGTGCCGGAGACGTACAGAACGGCTTCGTCGTTCTTTTTATCCAGGCGTTCCGGTTCGCTGCTTTCCTGTGCGGCATCATAACGCCGGTAGCCAGTCAGCGTTTGCCCATCTGTGGTGTACTGTGCGGCAGAATACGGCGCAGCACGCTTGCAGGAGCGGATGTAGTCAGCAAAGGTGCATTCGGTTTCAATCTGTCTGCCCCAGAGCAGGCAGTCGTCATGGTAATAGGCAGAATCCAGACGCAGATCTGCCGCTGTTTCCAGCAGAATGCACCACGCGCGGCATTTTGCCTCGTATACCCGGCGAAGATCCGCCTTGCGCTGCGGCGTTGCGCCGCTTTGCAGCAGATCCAGGCAAAGTTGTGTATGCGCGTTTGACAGCTCCTGCGCGTAGCAGGTGAGCATCAGAACCTCAATGTGCTGGTCTGCGTCCGCGCGGCCCGTCAGGGAGCCATAGAGCTTGCTAAGCGTAGAGAGCGCAGTCTCAATGCCGCTGATGCGCGCTGCGCCCAATTCTCCGACCGCGCCGGATACGACGCTGCAAAGTGTCCCGGCAGCGTGGTTGAGAAACAGATCCATCGCGCTGCGTTTGAGATACTGCAGAAGCTGGTCGCCCTGCGTCATGTCCAGCCGACGGGCGATTTCATGATAGAGATCGCCAGAGGACGGCAGGTATGCCAGCAGCGTTTTCATTGCATCCTGCTCCATATGCAGGTACTGGATCATGGCAATCAGATAATTGCCGACCAGATCGGTTGTTCCGGTAATCCGGTCCCAGCCGCCATTGTTGAGCGTTTCATATGACATCTTGAGAATTGGCAGCGGCACCGTCAGGAAAAAGTCCACGAGAATCCGGATGGCGCTGTTCTCATAGGGGATATCATACGCCTTGCAATAGGTCTTTACAGCGTCGAGCAGCTTCTGCGTTGCATGGAGATCTCCGCCGTAATCCAGCGTTTTCATGAGCGCAATCAGGTTTGTGGTTGCTGTGGCCCATTCGCTGCTGTCACGGACATTATAATCCATGCACATCCGGCCAATGAGCAGATCTGCGGCCTGCTGCACAAATTTTTCCTTGTTTTTGTTGCTGCCGGTGATGAGCTTGGCCAACTGCCGCGTGGTGAGTGACCAGGTTTCCTTTGATGCGTAAAACAGGGAAGTCAGAAGCTTTCCCTCGCCGTAATCGCCGCAGTAGTATTGCACCATGTTCTCTACAGCGGATGCTGCACCGGAGAAAACCATTGAGATTTCCTGCGCCTGCGTCAGTGCACCGGGGTATTTTGTGAGCAGATCATTCGTTGAAAGGCCATCGAGCGTAAAGGTGATCTGGATGGTTTTCTCGTTATAAATCTGGGCCCGATCCGTGCGCGTAAGCGCACTGGGTTCGATTGTTACGGTGTATTTGTCACCCTCAAAAAATTCATCAGTCAGACGCAGCTGTACACAGTTGTTTGCGCTCACAATTTCAAATGCCGGGTCGTCATATTCTCCTGTTATCGTGATACGATCCGGGTCAACAACTGCAATGGGGCAGCTGAACTGCAAGCTTACAGTATCGGTCCTGACAGGTACACCGGTCTGCCCGTCTGCAGGACTGGACGACTGCAGTGTGATATCTGTCGAGGTGTCCTTTTCTTCATAGTGGTACTGCCACTGCGTATCATGCAGCAGATACTCGTGCGTACCGAGCTCCGTGCTGGAAACATATGCACTTCCGCCTGTAAATTCAGCGTATGGAAGATTTTGCAGTTTCCAGCCAGTTGTCTTGTCATAGAGCGGATGGAAGGCACCATCTGGGGTAAAGATGCCATACTGCTCCGGCTCGCCGTAGTCACATCCATAGATGCCGACGGCCATGGTGTCCGGGGAATCTGTCTGCCAATCGCCAATCCAGCCGCCGCGCAGCGAAACGACTGTGCCGTCCGACCGGATAAGAACAAACCGGCCGCCGGAAAGCGTGCCATAGGCAAGACCTGTGATATGGGCTTTGGACAGCCTGTAGTCCTCAATGCCATCAGGTTCCCCAACAATCTCCCCGGAAAGATTATAAAGTGTATATCGCGGCAGAGAGTAGCCGCTGATGGAAACTGTACGCTTTGCAACGAAATAGTCGTACATGCCGTTTGGGGCAGAAATTGTGTCATATTCCATGGGGATAAGCGTTCTGCAGTCAGCACCAAGAACACCATATTTTCCATTGCTGGAAACAAGGATGTATTCCTCCGTGTTATGGATGCATAGCCGATAACTGTCATACTGGCATGGGGTGATGATGCCGCTGCGCCGGTCAGCCAATGCGTAGTGGCCGGTCGTCTCATTGTGAATGCTGATCCAGTCATTGTCAAAGCTGTCAGCATAGGCGGCCGGGAATCCCGCGGGGGACAGCCGGCGGCCGGAAACGGTGTCAAGCGCAATGTTATTGATGCATTCCAACTGGTATGTATGTATCTGTGCACGGCTGCTCGCGTGTAAACCGCCGTTTGCGTCCAGATACTGGCCGCCGATGGCCAGCAATCCGCCCTCAAAAACACCGGGCATGATATAGCCCTTTTCGGCCTGATCCCATCGGATACGGATCTGGCCGGCAAGGTCGAGCCAGTACAGAACATCTGTTTCCAGACCGCTTTTTGGATCTGTCTTGCGCGCTCCTGCGCGGCCCTCAACGTAGCCGCCGATTGAGGAATAGTCATGCGTGAGCATATTGCCGAACTCGTCGAACAGCCAGACGTTTGTGACGCCGTTTTTTGCGAATACGGCGCGGTTATCCGCGGCCAGGAAACCTTTATCATATTCACATGGAACAATAATCTTTCCGTCGAGGTCTGCTGCACCGAACTTTCCATTTTGCTCCAGAAGCAGCAGCTCACCTGCTACATAGCTGCGGCTCGCCGCATTGTCATAAGCGTCATATTCCTTGCGGCAGTCCGCAACCGCGTCATATGTACCGTCACAGAGCGTGCGTGTGCGCGCATTGTACAGCTGCAGCAATCCATCCTGGCGGATCAGGATGAGCAGATTCTGAATTTCTCTCTTTATACTGCCGCTCTGATATGGCCGGTGAAGTGCAAAGATGTCCTTATATTCCGGCTGCAGCAGGACATGGCATTCGCTGTCCATCAGACCGTAGAGATATGTCCCATCAAACTCTGCATGGAATCCCATCAGTCCATTTTCGAAGGCCGGCCCAAGCATTACAGCATGCTCTGCATCGGAGGGAAGCGAGTATAGCGTAAAGCGGTCAGAAAGCAGCTGCTTTTGTACGCCGTCCTGAAACTCTGCGGCAGCGGCGCCGACGCAAGCGGCAGCAAGAAGCATGATTGCTGCCAGGATTCGTATGATTCGTCTCATTCTCGTTCTCCTTTTCACAGACAATGTTGCCTGTAATTTCAGGGCAACACGGCACAATTGCGGCTACGCGCTTCGCTGGATCTTTTCCGCCAATTCTGCGGTTTGAAAAGCTTGAAATACATACAGGATTCCTGCACGTTTCAAACCTTGACCTGGCGAAAAATCTCTCGCCGAATCTGCTTGCCGAATTGTGCGGTGTTACCTTAGAATATCATAATAAAATTTTTACGGCAACCAGAAAAACAGAATGCCTCAAAGATAGAAAATCCCTGCAGGCGCTTGGCCGCGCCTGCAGGGGAAATCAATACAATATGCAGAAAGCTTGCTTATGCCTCTTTCCATTTGCGGCAGCGGCGGGCCTTTCTGCGTTTTTTGATGATGCCAGAGATCACGAAGAACACGATCACCGCGGCGACCGCGAGCAGCGTCAGAACCAGATACAGCGTGGTGTTAGCACCGTCTGTCTTGACGGAAAGCCACAGATCGTTCATGGTCTGTGTGGCCTCTACGCTCAGCTCTGCAAAGCTTTCGCTGCGGGCCAGCGTCTGCTCGTCCGGATAGGATACCGGGCTGGAGGTGACCTCTTCGTCAAGATACTCCTTGGCAGCTGTCTCCGGGGTGGAATAACCGATATAATCCAGGTTTGCCGCGGAGATATCCGGTCTGCACAGGAAATTGATAAACGCCTCGGCACCCTCCTTGTTCTGGCAGCCCTTGGGGATGCACATGGCGTCAATGAAGATGTTGAAGCCTTCCTTCGGATGGCTGAAGCCAAGGTCGGGATTTTCCTCCACCATGGTCAGATAGTCGCCGGCATAGTAGGGGGCGGCCCATGCCTCGCCGCGCTCCATCTTGTCGAAGATCTGGTCCATAACGTATGCCTGCAGGACAGGCTTCTGCTGGACAAGCAGATCCGCAACCTGCCGGAGCTCATTTTCATCCTCGGTGTTGAGGCTGTAACCCAGCATGGACTCCGCAATGGCAAATGCGTCACGGGGATTGTCAAACATCAGAAGCTTGCCGGAATACTTGCTGTTCCAGAGGCAGCTCCAGCTCTCGGCATCCTCGTCAGAGATGTAGTTGCGGTTATAGATGAGGCCGACTGTGCCCCACGTATAGGGGACGGAGTAAAGATCCTCCGGGTCATAGGCCTGCGCGCGGAACGTGTCGTCGATATACTGATAGTTCGGGATGTTGTCAAAATTGAGCGGCTCCAGCATATCCTCGGAGATCAGCTTTGCAATCATATAGTCCGAAGGAATGATGACGTCGAACGTTGTGCCGCCGGTCTTGAGCTTGGTGTACATCGACTCGTTGGAATCGAACGTCAGGTAATGAACCTTGATGCCCGTTTCCTCCTCAAAGGCCTTGATGACATCCAGAGACTCATCGGTACCGTCGGAGATATACTGGCCCCAGTTGTAGACCGTGATTTCATTTGCGGCTGCGCGGGCCGGCAGGGGAAGGGCGCAGGCAAGCAGCACGAGCGCCAGAAGTGCGCAGATGATCCGTTTTTTCATGCGCGGGTCCTCCTTGGCTGCTGTCTGGCCTTTTCCGACTTTGCCTGCAGCAGATTCATCACGACCATCAGAAGCAGAATGGTGATGAACATCAGCGTGAACAGCGCGTAGATCTTCGGCTGGATGGGCTTTTTCGTGTAGTTGTAGATTTCAACCGGCAGGGTGATAAAGCTCGAACCGGTGACGAAATACGAAATGACGAAATCGTCCAGACTCATGGTGAACGCCATGAGTGCACCAGAGATGACGCCAGGCATGATCTCATGAATGACGACCTTGGTAAACGCCTGCATCGGTGTGCAGCCGAGATCCAGCGCCGCTTCCACAAGATCCTTATCCATCTGCTGCAGCTTTGGCATGACATTCAGAATGACATAGGGAAGGTTGAACGTGATATGCGCGATGAGCAGTGTCCAGAATCCAAGCACCGAGTTCGTCTTGAGCACGGTGCCGGCGAAGGCGAACAAAAGGGCCAGTGCAACACCGGTGACGATATCCGGGTTCGTCATGGGGATATTCGTCATGGTCATGACAAGACTACGGAGCTTGCCCTTCATGCTGTGGATGCCGACCGCGGCCAGTGTACCGACGACGGTGGAAATGGCCGTTGCGAGCAGGGCAATGATCACGGAGTTGCGCAGCAGCGTCAAAAGCGTTCCATCGCGGAACAGATTGGCATACTGCCGGAGCGTGAAGCCCTTGAAGGTTGCAATGTCGGTGCCGGCGTTGAACGAGGCGACGGCCAGCACGATCATCGGGATATAAAGAAAGATAAATACCAGAATGGTAATGGTACGGTTAACATGCTTCATACCTTGATGACCTCCTTTCCGTCGCCCTCGCCGAAGTGGTTCATCACAGCCACGCAGATGAAGATCAGCACCATGAGCACAAGGCTCATTGCCGCGCCGAGATTCGGGTTATAGGCCGTTTTGAACTGGGACTCAATCACGTCGCCGATGAGCGTTGTGCCGGTCGAGCCCAGCTTCTGCGAGATATAGAACGTGGAGACCGCCGGCACGAACACCATCGTAAATCCGGAAAGGATGCCGGGGCCGGATAGGGGAAGGATGACCTTGGAGAACACCTGGCCGGGCTTGCAGCCAAGATCGCGCGCAGCCTCAATGAGACGGCCATCGATCTTCATGATGACGGTGTAGAGCGGCAGGATCATGTAGGGCAGGTAGTTGTACACCATACCGAGAATGACAGCGCCGTTCGAGCGGATAAGCGGCAGCGGCGCAATGCCGATCGACTGCAGGAAGGTATTGATGATGCCGGTATCCTCCAGCATGGCGACCCACGCCAGCGTGCGCAGAAGAAAGCTCATGCACATGGGCAGCATGATAAGCATCTCCAGAAAGCGCTGTGTGAGCGGCTTGCACTGGGCAATGAAATACGCCACCGGGTAGCCGATCACAAGGCAGATGAGCGATGCAAACAGGCTCAGCCAGATCGAGCGCAGGAAGATGGGCAGATACGTGCCCATGCCGGCAAGGTTTGCAAGGGTAAACTGGCCGGTGATGGAGTCGGTCAGCGCGTAATAGACGACGATGCCGAGCGGAATGATGGTAAACAGCACCATCCATACGATATACGGACAGGCAAGCAGATAATTCATCATCGGCTTCTGCCTCCGAGGCATCGGCAATCTCGTCATACTCCGCACTGTAGGAGGAATAGTCGCCGTAGAGACCGGAGTATTCGCTCTTGTGCATGATATGAATGTCCTCAGGATTGAGGCGGATGCCGATGTGCGCGTCAACAGGGCAGTAGTCCGTAGTCTGGATAAGCCACTTGAAGCCCTTGAAATCGACAATGGTGTCGTAGTGGACGCCCTTGAAGGTGACGGAGGTAACTGTGCCGCACAGGTGACCCTGATCGGCCGGAACGATATCAATATCCTCCGGACGGATCACGACGTCGACCGGCTCATTCGGAGCAAAGCCCTTGTCGACGCACTGGAATCTGCGGCCGAAAAATTTGACTGAGTAATCCTCGAGCATAATGCCGTCAAGGATGTTGGATTCACCGATGAAGTCTGCAACAAACGCGTTTTTCGGCTCGTTGTAGATATCCTCCGGCGTGCCGATCTGCTGGATTTTGCCCTTATCCATGACGACAATGGTGTCGGACATGGTGAGCGCTTCCTCCTGATCGTGCGTAACATATATAAATGTGATCCCCATGCGCTGTTGGATATTCTTCAGTTCGTTCTGCATGTCCTTGCGCAGACGAAGATCGAGCGCGCCGAGCGGCTCGTCAAGAAGCAATACCTGCGGGCGGTTGACCAATGCGCGCGCGATAGCCACGCGCTGCTGCTGGCCGCCGGAAAGGGACGTGACCTTGCGGTTTTCAAAGCCCTTGAGACTGACGATTTCCAGCATTTCTGTTACACGATCGTCAATTTCCTTTTCCGGAAGCTTGGCAATACGCAGACCGAACGCGATGTTGTCGTACACGTCGAGGTGCGGGAACAGCGCGTACCGCTGGAACACGGTGTTGATCTTCCGCTGGTAGGCCGGTACATCGTTGATGCGCTGGCCGTTGAACAATACATCGCCGGATGTGGGCGAAAGAAAGCCGCCGATGATCCGGAGCATTGTGGTTTTTCCGCATCCGCTGGGACCCAGCAAAGTAAGAAATTCCTTGTTATTGATGTACAGGTTGATGTTGTCGAGAATCGTCTCTCCGTCCTCGAATGTCATGGTGAGATTCGTGAGGCGAATGAGCTCGTTGGACATGTATCCTCCCCCATTTCAAAAAAATTTGTATGTGCCGAACCGTGTCGAAACGTCCCGAAACATACTAGATGAACTATATCGGGCAGGGGAGTGTTTGTCAATATAAAAAATGAAAAAAATATGAATATCCCGGAAGAATCCGCAGCAGAATCCTTCCGGGAACAGTTTGTAGGAATTTATTGAAAATATTCAGATACAAAATCCACACGCGGGACCTGAAAGGTCCTGCCGTCAAGGTAAGCGAGGATCCCGGCGTCCGTGGTAAACCGGAACGTGAGCTTATAGGAATAGAGCGCCTGAAATTTGCGGTCATACCGCTTGTCCAGCTTTCCGTATTTCCCATCGCCCAGCAGCGGCCAGCCGGCATGCGCCATCTGCGCGCGGATCTGGTGCGTGCGTCCGGTAATCAGTTCGCACTCGACAAGACTCAGGCCGTTTTTTGACTGCAGCGTCTCATACAGGGTGATGCACGTCTTGGAGCCTTTCTGCGGCTGGTCGGTCACATAGACGCGGTTCTGCTTTGCATCCTTGAACAGCTGCCCCTCCAGCCGGCCAATCTTGGGCTTCGGCGTACCGTGGACGATGCAGAGGTATCGCTTGTCCATCTCACGGTCCTTGATTTTCTGGTTGAGGATGCGCAGCGCCTCTGCATTTTTGGCGGCAATGACAATGCCGCCGGTATTGCGGTCAATGCGGTTGCAGAGCGCGGGCGTGAACGCATGCTCCTCCCGCGGGCGCCATTCCCGCTTGGCGTAGAGATAGGCCTGAATGTGGTCAATGAGCGTCCGGCCATATTCCGCGCCGTCGTGCGGATGGACCGCCTGGCCGGGCTTTTTGTCGACGAGCAGGATATTTTCATCCTCGTAGACAATATCAAGCTTTGGGGCAGCGACGGTCAGGTATGCATTTTCTTCTTTCGGGGTATCAAAAAATTCGTCGTTGATGTATAATTGCAGCGTATCTCCGGCAGCAAGGCGCGTGTCGCGCTCTGCGCGCTTGCCGTTCAGCTTGATGCGCTTGAGGCGGATATATTTCTGCGCCAGAGAGGCCGGCAGCAGGGGAACGGCCTTGGACAAAAAACGGTCGAGCCGCTGGCCTGCATCGTTCGGCGTGATCGTAAATTCTTTCATTTCATGCTCCCTGTATGGATTTTTTGTATTTTACCACGCAGGGATGCGTCTGTAAAGAATGGACGTCGCGCATTGCGGAAGAAAAAGAGAAAAAATTACGAAAAAGCATTTGACTTTCTGCACGTTATTCAGTATAATATCCATCGCACGATTATGGATTGGAGGGCGCCATGCTGCTTGATTTAAGATCTGTCATTGTGGCCGAGGGCGCGTCCATCCCGTTTGCAGTCAGTCTGGATCTCAGCCAGCTGCAGTTTGGCACCTGCCGCCCCGCAGCAGAGCCCGTTGCCGCTGCCGGCCGTGTCCGCAATACGGCGGGCGTTCTGGAGCTGACAGGTGAGCTTACCACGACGTTGCATGCGGTCTGTGACCGCTGCGCAAGGCCATTTACCCGCACAATTACGCAGCCGCTGCATGCGATTCTCGTTCCGGAGCAGGAGCTTGCACAGACCGACGATGATTGGGTGTTTGGACTTGTCGACGGCTGCGCGGATCTCGACGATATCGTGACAACGGCGTTTGTGCTCGGCATGGACAGTCAGCTTCTGTGCAAGCCGGACTGCAAGGGTGTCTGCTGCCGCTGCGGCAAGAATCTCAACGACGGCCCATGCAGCTGCAGACGTGAACCGGATTCCCGTTTTGCTGTTTTACAGCAGTTACTGGATAAATAAGTAGATAATGTGCCTTCGGGCATTTGAACCAAGGAGGTGTACCACATGGCAGTACCCAAGAGAAAAGTATCCCGCGCACGGAGAGATAAGAGACGCAGCTCCCACTGGAAACTGGCGATCCCCGGCGTTGTCGCTTGCCCGAAGTGCGGCGAGCCCCGCCTGCCTCACAGAGCGTGCAAGGCTTGCGGCTACTACAATGGCCGTGAAGTCATTTCTGTTGAAGCTAAGTGATTTCGCTGAAAAGATGAGAGGGAGGCGGTGCGCCTTCCTCTTTTCTTGTATGAAAGGAGGCAAACCGGTATGTCAAAACCGATTGTAGCCATTGTCGGCCGTCCGAACGTCGGCAAATCCATGCTTTTCAATAAGCTGACCGGCAAGCGTATGGCAATTGTCGAGGATACGCCCGGCGTCACCCGCGACCGGATCTACGGCGAGTGTGAATGGAACGGGCGCAGCTTCGCGCTGGTGGATACCGGCGGCATTGAGCCCGGCACCAATAACGAAATGCTCCGTTTCATGCGCCGACAGGCGGAGATTGCCATTGAGACGGCCACGGTTATCATCATGGTGGTCGATGTCACCGTCGGTCTGACCGCTGCGGACGCAGAGGTTGCGTCCATGCTCAAGCGCTCGAAAAAGCCGGTCGTGCTGGCCGTCAACAAGTGCGACCAGACGGGGCATGCCAACCCGGATGCGTATGAATTTTATGCGCTTGGCCTGGGGGATCCTATTGAGGTTTCCGCTGTACACGGCCATGGCACGGGCGATCTGCTCGATGCGTGCGTGGAAAGCTTCCCGCCCGACGATGGCGAGGAATATGACGAAGACGTCATCAAGGTCGCCATCATCGGCAAGCCGAATGTCGGCAAGTCGAGTTTGCTCAACAAGATTCTCGGCGAGGAGCGCGTGATCGTCTCCGACGTTGCCGGCACCACGCGCGACGCGATCGACAGCTATTTTGAAAATGAATCCGGCAAGTTCCTGTTTATCGACACAGCCGGCATGCGCCGCAAGTCCAAGGTGGACGACGCGGTGGAGAAATACTCCAATCTGCGCTCCGTCGCGGCCATTGAGCGCGCGGACGTGTGCCTGATTCTGATTGACGCCAACGAGGGCGTCACTGAGCAGGATACAAAAGTTGCAGGGCTGGCGCACGAGGCGGGCAAGGCGTGCATCATCGTCGTCAACAAGTGGGACGCCGTGGAGAAGGACACCAATACCATGGACGAGAAAACGGCGGAAATCCGCCGGGATCTGAGTTACATGACGTATGCGCCCGTCATCTTCATTTCTGCGCTGACCGGCCAGCGTGTGGACAAGCTTTTTGACATGATTGTCGCGGTCTCCAACCAGAACAGCATGCGCATCACAACAGGCATGCTCAACAACATTCTGGAGGATGCCACCGCACGTGTCCAGCCGCCCACGGACAAGGGCCGCCGGCTGAAGATCTACTATATCACGCAGGTCGGCGTCAAGCCGCCGCACTTTGTGTTCTTCTGCAACGACAGCAGGCTCTTTCATTTCTCCTACCAGCGGTATCTGGAAAACCAGATCCGCGCCGTCTTTGGTCTGACCGGCACACCGATCAAGATCACCATCCGCCAGAAGGGCGACAAAGAAGAAGTTTAACCAAATGATCCCGGCGGAAACTGCTTTCTGCCGGGATTTCTGCAAAAGGGGAGCTTTTCCATGCAGATTCAACCACATACAATTCATTTGAAGGACGGCAGGGAAGTCCTGCTGCGCAGCCCGGAAAGGGACGACGCGCGGGCAATGCTTGACTATATGCACATCACCAGCGGCGAAACGCACTTCATGGCGCGCTATCCGGAGGAATGCCCGACGGATGTCCAGTGGGAATATGACTTTCTTGACCGGATCACACCGCATGCAAAGAGCTTTATGCTCGTCGCCATTCTGGATGACGAGCTGGTTGGCGGATGCTCCGTGATGGCGTATAACGGCCACATCAAAACGCGCCACCGCAGCAGTCTCGGCATTTCCATCAAGCAGAAGGCATGTGATTCCGGTCTCGGCACAGCGATGATCCATGCGGCGCTGTGTCAGGCGAAGGAAAACGGCTTTGCGCAGGTCGAGCTTGGCGTATTCGAAGACAACCCCCGCGCCCGGCACGTCTATGAAAAGCTCGGCTTTCAGGAGCAGGGCCGCACGCTGCGCGCATTCCGGCTGAAGGACGGGACGTATCGCGATGAGATCCAGATGGTAAAATTTCTTTGATTCAAAAGGAGACAGGACAATGGAACAGAAATACGCAGAATATGCCGTGCAGAAGGCGGCAGAGCTGCTTGCAATCGACAGTCCGACAGGCTTTACGGACCAGGCCGCGGCATGGGTGCTGGACGCATTCGGCGCGCTCGGCTTTGACGCGAAGAAGACGGCCAAAGGCGGTGTGCTGATCGATCTTGGCGGCGAGGAATCGGACCAGGGCGCGCTGCTTCTGCAGGCGCACACGGATACGCTCGGCGCAATGGTCGCGGAGGTCAAGGCCAACGGCCGGCTGCGCGTGACAAATCTTGGCGGCATGCGCGCGGAGAATGGGGAGACGGAAAATGTCCGCGTCTATACGCGCGGGGGAAAGATCTGTGAGGGCACGCTGCAGCTGTGCAACGCATCCGTGCATGTCAATGGCGATTATGGCAAGACAGAGCGCACGTTTGACACAACAGAGGTTCTGCTGGATGAGGACGTGCGCACAGCGGAGCAGACGCGCGCGCTTGGCATCGAAACAGGGGATATTGTCTGCTTTGAACCGCGTACACGCGTGACGTCCTCCGGATATATTAAGAGCCGGTTCCTGGACGACAAGCTTTCTGTCGGTATTCTGCTGGGCTTTGCAAGCTATCTGCGGGAGGAACACAGGACGCTGCCGCGCCGGACCTATATCCATGTGACAGTTTATGAGGAGGTTGGCCACGGCGGGGCCGGCTCCGTGCCGGCAGGCGTGACCGAATCCATCAGTGTGGATATGGGCTGCGTGGGCGATGGGCTGGCCTGCACCGAGCGGCAGGTCTCCATCTGCGCAAAGGATTCCGGCGGGCCGTACAGCTATGAGGTTGTGGGCAAGCTGATCGAGGCCGCCAAAAAGGAAGGCGCCGACTATGCGGTGGATGTGTACCCGCATTACGGATCCGACGTGGAGGCGACGCTTGGCGCAGGACAGGATATCCGCCATGGGCTGATTGGCTCGGGAGTGTATGCAAGCCATGGGTATGAAAGAAGCCATATTGATGGGGTGTTCAATACGCTGAAAACTCTGAAAGGGTATTTGGGGATTTAAGACAACACCGCACAATTGCGGCTACGCGCTTCGCTGGATCTTTCCCGCGTTGCCTGAAAGACTCAGGCAAATCCCTACTGTGTAACAGATTTTATCCGCAATACGGATTTGCCGCAGTAATGAAACCGTAACTGCTGCCAAATTTGATGCCGAAATGACGGGCGGCACGTAGTCAGATTTCGTAGGGTGAGGTGGTGCGATATGCGTTCTATCATATCCGGTTCTTGCCTGAACGCAGAGGCGGGATACACCAAACGTAACCCAGCGCCCCTTTTCTCCTCCATCTTTTCCGGCAACCAACCAGCGACATCGTCGCTGGTTGGAAAGGAAGAAACGGCCACAGAGGATAAGAGACGGCGTTTACGGCGGCTCGTTCTGGCGTGGCCGTTTCTGACGCGCCGTCGGAGACTGAACAGAGTTGAAAATCGCAGAAATTCCTTGTCCTGTGCGAGACGTTTCTGACACACTGCCGGAGGTATTGTCACATAATCACTCCGGCTGCACAGTCTCCTCTGGCTGCTCCGGTTCCGGCTGCGGCTCTGCAGTCTCCGGTTCGGTCTGCTCCGGCTCCTCGGCCGGCAGCTGCTCCTCCACCGCCGGCGCAGGTGCCGCCGGACAGGCCGCCGCATCCCAGTAATATTCGCCGCTCATATCCTCGTCAAAGCGCAGCTGCAGTCTGCCTGTCGACAGCAGATTCTCCAGGATATCCACATGGTAATACGCGCCGTCCAGCTCTACAAGGTTCCACCAGCGGCTTTCGCTGCCGCGCATGCCGCTGACTGTCACGCAGGTAATCCCCGCCTCGTCACACAGCAGCTGCCAGCTCTGCGCCATGCTCTTGCTGCTCGCAATGCCCTCGCAGAGGGCCGCGTAAACCGGCGTCTGGCTCTCGCCCTCCCGGTAGGTAAAGCGCTCGGCCAGATATGTAAAGAGCAGGCTTGCCTTCTCCGTTTCGCTGGTACAATACCGCACGTAAATTTCCGCCGCGCGCAGGCTTTCCGTCACGCCCTGCTGCATCTTCTGCAGCTGTGCCTTCGACGCGGGATAGGAGAACACAAACTCCACAATCCGGTTGCGTGCATCCTGCGGATAGGACGTCACGGTCAGCTCCGGCGTCGCTGCAAGCTCCTTGAGATGCGTATCACAATAGCTCTGCACAAGCTGCAGATAATCCGGCTTGCCCGGATACGTGGCATAGAGCGTCAGATGGTCGTCATAGGTATCGAGCGCGCTGTACAGCATTCGGATGGCCTCCGCTTCGCCGCCGACGTATTCAATTTCGTCCAGCGGCGTCAGGACATCGCGGAATGTGATATCAATCTGAATTTCGTAATACGCGACGATCAGCGTCGCATCATGCGTGATATAGTCGATGGCATAGGAACCCAGCGGATCCTCCCGCGCGATGGCATGCACCGCCTTCGGCAGATCCGTCTCCACATCGCCTGCATACTGGTTCGTATGGATCACGCCATGCTCTGTCCCGGTCTGTACAAACGTCCGGATGGCATTTTTGAGCGACTTATAGTCGCTCACCGTCAGCACGTTGCCCTGCTGCTGCGCCTTGGTATCCTGATCGTGCGGCGTGATTACCGTATACTCATCCTGGATGAACCGGCTGCAGCCGCCAAGCACCAGCGCCAGCAGCAGGCCCGCCAGCACACATATCCAGCGCTTCACAGCCTGTCCCCCTCTCACAGATCCTCCGGCGTGCGCCGGAAGCCCTCACCCAGCACCTGATGGGCCGGCAGCAATATCACGAATGCATCGGGGTCAATCTCCCGCACAAAGTTCTTCAGCTCCGGCAGCTCCTTCTGCCGCACAGCGGACATCAGAACCGGCCGGCGCTTGCCGGTGTAGGTGCCGCTGCCCTCCAGCAGTGTCGCCCCACGATCCAGCCTTGTTTCAATTGCATGGGAAATCTCGCCGTATTTCTCTGAAATAATCAGAGCAACCGTGGAATGGTCCAGCCCATACAGCAGCTGATCCATCACGAACGATGACACCGCCAGCGGCAGCACACTGTAAAGCGCCTTGGACACGTCCCGGAACACGATAGCCGTCAGGATAATGATGCACAGGTCGATGGCCAGCAGCATCTTGCCGAGGCTTGCACCGCCAAAGTGCCGCTTGAGCAGCTTTGCCGCAATATCGCTGCCGCCTGTCGTCGCCCCGGCAAGAAAGACCAGACCAATCCCAATGCCGACAAACACGCCGCCATACAGGCTGTCGAGCAGAATTTCCGTCTTGGGGGTGGGCAGGAACGAAAACAGATCCAGAAATACCGAGCTCAGCAGCATCCCGGCCAGCGATCCAAGCAAAAACCGTTTGCCGAGCTTTTTAGCCCCCAGCAGAAACAGCGGGATGTTGAACGCCATCGTCAGAATACCGATGGAGCCAAAGCCCAGAAGCTCCCGCGCGACCATAGCCAGACCGCTCATGCCGCCGACATTCAGATTATTCGGCTCCAGAAACAGATCAAAGCCCAGCGCGAAGATTGCGCAGCCCAGCGTGATCTTCCAACCCATCTGCCATATGGTTTTCAGGGTGTCCCGGTTCATACGCCCGTCCTCCTCCGACTCAAATATCCAGCTTCATCTGCGTCTCGCCGGAGTCCTCCTCGCGCAGCAGCATTCCGGCTGCCGGCAGCGCGCGCGCGGAATACCGGCCCACATTGACAATCGTGCTCTTTTCAAGCTCCATCGCTGTCTGCAGCACTGCCTTCTTTTTCAGGCTCATCACCGCGACACCCTGTGTGGCGCGCGTGGTCTTGACAGCCAGCTGTGCCGTGGAGAAAATCAGCGCGCGCCCATCCGTTGAAAACAGGGCAATCTGCTTCTCCTCCGGCAGGGGGATAATCACCTTCACAGGGCTCTTGTCCGAATATGCGCCCGTCAGGCGCTTGCGGTTTGATTTTGTATCGTAGCTGGCAAGCGCAACCTTTGCCGCCTTCCCGTTTTCAAACACGAACAGGACATTCCCCTCATACTTTCCCGGGAACACTGCAGTCAAAAAGCTCTCGCCCTCGTCAAAGCCAAGCTTGCCGGGCAGATAGTCGCCCAGCGCGGACGCCTTGCCGTCGGCAAAGTCAGAGATCCGGCACTTATAGACCTGGCATCGGTCAGTAAAGACAAGCATCTCGTCCGCATTCTGCGCCGGCAGCGTCATCAGAAGGCTGTCGCCCTCCTTGAACTTCTGCTCGCCGGACATGCGCAGCGACTGCGCCGTGATCTTTTTGAAGTAGCCCTCGCGGGAGAGGAACACCGTGACCGGGTAATTGTTTTCCGGCTCCTCGTCCTCCGCCTCCGCAATCTCATGGTCATAGACCAGCGTGGTTCTGCGCTCCTTGCCGTACTTCTGCGCCACCTGCTCCAGCTCCCTGCAAATCAGCGCCTGCACCTTTTTCTCCGAGCCCAGCGTCGACTCCAGCTCAGCAATCTCCTGTTCGAGCGAGTCCGTCTCCTTCAAGCGGTTCAGAATAAATTCCTTGTTGATGTTGCGCAGCTTGATCTCCGCCACATACTCCGCCTGCACCTGGTCAATACCGAAGCCGATCATCAGGTTCGGCACAACCTCCGCGTCAAGCTCTGTCTCGCGGATAATGGCAATTGCCTTGTCGATATCGAGAAGGATCTTGCCAAGGCCCTTGAGCAGATGCAGCTTGTCCTTCTTCTTGTTCAGCTGGAAATACAGCCGACGGCGCACGCACTGCGTCCGCCACGCTGTCCACTCCGACAAAATCTCCCGCACGCCCATCACGCGCGGCATGCCGGCAATCAGGATGTTGAAGTTGCAGCCAAACGTGTCCTGCAGCGTTGTCGTCTTGAACAGCTTCTGCATCAGCTTGTCCGGATCCACGCCGCGCTTGAGATCAATGGTCAGCTTCAGGCCGGACAGATCCGTCTCGTCGCGCATATCGCTGATCTCGCGGATTTTGTTGGTCTTGATGAGATCGGCAACCTTGTCAAGAATAATCTCCGTGGCGGTCGTATAGGGAATCTCATAGATTTCAATCATATTCCCCTCTTTGACGTAGCGCCACTTTGCCCGCAGGCGGAACGTGCCGCGGCCCGTCTGATAGATCTGCAGCATTTCAGCCGGATCATACAGAATTTCCCCGCCTGTGGGGAAATCCGGCGCAGGCAGCGTATCAAGAAGCTCCGCATCCGGGTTTTTGATCAGCGCAATCGCCGTCCGGCAGACCTCCGCAAGGTTAAACGAGCAGATATTTGACGCCATGCCGACCGCGATGCCCATGTTGGCCGCGACCAGCACGTTCGGAAATGTCGTCGGCAGCAGCGACGGCTCTTTCATGGAGCCGTCGTAATTGTCTGCAAAATCCACCGTATCGGCATCAATATCGCGGAACAGCTCCTGACAGATCGGCTCAAGCTTTGCCTCGGTGTAACGCGAGGCCGCATAGGCCATGTCGCGCGAATAGACCTTGCCGAAGTTGCCCTTGGAGTCGACGAACGGGTGCAGCAGCGATTCATTGCCGCGCGCCAGGCGCACCATCGTCTCATAGATTGCCTGATCGCCGTGCGGGTTGAGCTTCATCGTCTGGCCGACGATATTGGCTGACTTCGTCCGCGGCTTTGTGAGCAGCCCCATCTCATACATGGTGTAAAGAAGCTTGCGGTGCGAGGGCTTGAAGCCGTCGATCTCCGGAATGGCACGTGAAACGATGACCGACATGGCGTAGGGCATATAGTTCTGCTCCAGCGTCTGACAGATGGGCTGCTCGGAGATTTCCGCCTTCAGCCCCATCACGTTCGGGTCATCATGCTTTTTTGTTTCCGTTTGTTTTTTCTTAGGCATATTTGATCGTTCCTTATGATTTGTTCCTCCGCACCCTTCCGCAGGAAGGTCTGCAGTGGCTGTCGGCGCTGTCTTTCAGATTCAAGTGCGCCTGGGATAAAAGCGCCTGCCCGTTACGACACATCCAGTTGGTCGAGATATTTATAGCCATTCTCGGCGATATGCTCTTTTCTTCCCTGCAGATTGTCGCCCAGCAGCAGATCAAACACCTGCATGGTACGCGCCATGTCCTCCGGCATGACCTTGATCAGCCGGCGGGTGGCCGGGTTCATCGTCGTCATCCACATCATCTCCGGGTCATTTTCGCCAAGACCCTTCGAGCGGCTGATAGAGACCTTCTTCCCCTCCAGCGACTTCACAATCTCCGCCTTCTCCGCATCCGTATAGGCAAACCACGTCTTGTCCTTGCACGTGATCTCATACAGCGGCGACTCCGCGATATACACATAGCCCTCCTGAATGAGCGTCGGGCAGAGGCGGTAAATCATCGTGAGGATCAGCGTGCGGATCTGATAGCCGTCGACGTCGGCATCGGTACAGATGATAACCTTGTTCCAGCGCAGATTGGCCAGATCAAATGCCGACAGATCCTTTGTCTTTTTCGTCTGCACCTCCACACCGCAGCCAAGCACACGGATCAGATCCGTGATGATATCGGACTTGAATATACGGTCGTAGTCAGCCTTCAGACAGTTGAGGATCTTTCCGCGCACGGGCATGATCCCCTGAAATTCCGCATCACGCGAGAGCTTGACTGAACCAAGGGCAGAATCGCCCTCGACGATGTAGATTTCCCGCTTTGACACGTCCTTTGTCCGGCAGTCGACAAATTTCTGCACGCGGTTGGCAATGTCCAGATTTCCGGTCAGCTTTTTCTTGATGTTCAGGCGCGCCTTTTCCGCCGATTCGCGGCTTCTTTTGTTGACAAGCACCTGATCGGCAATGCGGTCGGCCTCCTGCTTGTTCTCGATAAAATAGACATGCAGCCGCTCCCGGAAGAACTCCGTCATGGCGTCCTGGACAAATTTATTCGTGATGGCCTTTTTTGTCTGGTTCTCATAGGACGTCTGCGTCGAGAAGCAGTTCGTCACCAGCACCAGACAGTCCGCCACATCCTGGAACGTAATTTTGGATTCCGCCCTGGTATATTTGTTTGTCTGCTTCAGATAGGCATCAATGGCATAGACAAACGCATTCTTGACCGCCTTTTCCGGCGCGCCGCCATGCTCAAGCCAGGAGGAATTGTGGTAATATTCAATCCGGTTCACGCGGTTGGAGAAGCACAGCGCGGCAGAGATCTTCACCTTGTATTCCGGCTTGTCCTCACGGTCGCGTCCCTTGCGCTCCGCCTGCCAGAACTGCGGCATGGTGAGCGTCTGCTCGCCTGCAATCTCCCCCACATAGTCGAGAATGCCGTTGGGATAGCAATAATCCGTGCGGGTGAACTTCCCGTTTTCCTCATCGCGGAACGTAAAGGTCACGCCGGCATTGACAACAGCCTGCCGCTTGAGAATGTCCGCAAAGTATTCCTTCGGAATATCGATATCGGTAAATACGGCCAGATCCGGCTTCCAGTGGAATGTCGAGCCCGTTGTCTTGCGGTCTGTCGGCTCCTTTTTCATCTTGCCCACAAGCTCGCCCTTTTCAAAATGCAGCGAGTATTTGAAGCCGTCGCGGCGGATGGTCGCGTCAAAATATTCCGACGAATACTGCGTGGCGCACGCGCCAAGGCCGTTGAGGCCAAGCGAATATTCATAATCGCCGCCGGTATTGTTCTGGTATTTGCCGCCGGCATAGAGCTCACAAAAGACAAGCTCCCAGTTATATTTTCCCTCTTTTTCGTTCCAGTCGACCGGGCAGCCGCGGCCAAAATCCTCCACCTCGATGGAGTGGTCGGCATACCGGGTCACAAGGATCTGCTTGCCATGCCCCTCGCGCGCCTCGTCGATGGCGTTGGAGAGGATTTCAAACACTGCGTGCTCACAGCCCTCAAGCCCGTCAGAGCCAAAAATAACGGCCGGACGCAGCCGGACACGATCCGCGCCCTTGAGAGACGAAATCGACTCGTTTCCGTAGGCTTTTTGTTGTTTCATTCTGATTCCTCACAATATTTCGTGCTGTTGATGGGGCTAAAAACCCACTATATTGAATTTAGTATACCTTTTTTCCGGCTCAAAGTCAAGTTTACCCCATTTTACGAAAACTTGTCGAAACCATGCAAAAATCCCCCTGAAACTTTGTTTTATTTTTTGAGCGGCAGGCAGTTGCAGTTCCCGGCGATTCGCGGTATCATTTAGGTTGTAGAACTATTACTGAGTGAAAAAGGAAACGAGAACACTATGGCAAAGATCGGATTTGACCTTGAAAAATACCTGCGCCTGCAGTCAGAACGGATTTTAGAGCGCGTCCACACCTTCGGCGGCAAGCTCTATCTGGAGTTCGGCGGCAAGCTGTTTGACGATTATCACGCCTCGCGCGTACTGCCCGGCTTTCTGCCGGACAGCAAAATGAAGGTCCTGCTGCAGCTCAAGGAGCAGGCTGAGATCATCATCGCCATCAACGCCGCACATATCGAAATGAACAAGCGCCGCGGCGATCTTGGCATCACCTATGATCTGGACGTGATGCGCCTCATTGACACCTTCCGCTCCATCGGGCTGTATGTCGGCAGCGTCGTCATCACGCAGTACGCCGGCCAGCAGGCCGCAGAGGCGTTCCAGCGCAAGCTGGAGGCTCTGGGCGTCAAGGTCTACCGGCACTATCCCATTGCCGATTACCCGTCAAATATCAACCTGATCGTCTCTGACGACGGCTACGGCAAAAACGAGTATATCGAGACCAGCCGCCCCATCGTCATTGTCACCGCGCCAGGCCCCGGCTCGGGCAAGATGGCGACCTGCCTCAGCCAGCTCTATCAGGAGCATCAGCGCGGCGTGAACGCAGGATACGCCAAGTATGAGACCTTCCCCATCTGGAACCTGCCGCTCAAGCACCCGGTAAATCTTGCTTACGAGGCGGCCACCGCCGATCTTGCCGATGTCAACATGATTGACCCGTTCCATCTGGAGGCCTACGGCGAAACGACCGTCAACTATAACCGCGATATTGAAATTTTCCCCGTTCTGGAGACAATTTTCCGCGAAATCTTCGGTCAGTGCCCGTACAAGAGCCCCACGGACATGGGCGTCAACATGGCGGGCTTCGCCATCTGTGACGACGAGGTCTGCTGCGAGGCCTCCCGGCAGGAGATCATCCGCCGCTATTTCGCCACAGCCTGCGCCGTGAAAAAGGGTATTGCCATGCCGGAGGAGCTGCGGAAGCAGGAAATGCTGATGAACTTCCTGCATCTTGATCCCACCATGCGCAAAACAGTCCCCGCCGCCCGGCAGAAGGCTGCCGAGACCGGCGCGCCCGCCGCTGCCATTGAGCTGCCGGACGGCCGGATCGTCACCGGCAAGACCTCCGGCCTGATGGGCGCGGCCAGCGCGGCGCTTCTGAACGCAATCAAGCTTTCCGCCGGGATCAACGACCGCGTCAACCTGATTGCCCCCATGGTGCTCGCTCCCATCCAGCATCTGAAAATTGAGCACCTGGGCAACTCCAACCCCCGTCTGCACACCGATGAGATTCTCATTGCGCTGTCCATCAGTGCCGTAACCAACCCCACTGCGGAGCTTGCCATGGAGGCGCTTGCCAGCCTGCGCGGCAGCCAGGTGCACTCGTCTGTTATTCTCTCCGCTGTGGATGAGGGGACGTTCAAGCGGCTTGGCATGAACGTCACCTTCGAGCCCGTCTATCAGTCGCATTCGCTCTATCACAAGTGAGGTACCTGCATCTATGGATCATCCGCGCAGCAATTTACCCGCCATTCTGATTGTCATCTTCTGTATTCTGCTCATCGGCGGCGTCGGCGTGCTTTTATGGAAAGCACTGCCCGAAAAACAGCCGAAAACGGTAGAATCCCTGGAAACCGGCAGTGTGTTTGACGCTGCGCAGACCACGGTTGAGCCGGAGCGCGAGGCCCCCTACGAGGGAGATCTGCCGGACACAGCTGCGCCGGCCCAGCCGGATCCCCCGGCTGCAGCGGAAACGCCGGAGCAGACGGAGCCCTCCGGCAGCAGCGCGGAGCCGCAGTCCGCAGCCGAGCAAAAGGCCGCGGCCACGCTGGCCTCCATGACGCAGGAGGAAAAGCTCTGGCAGCTGTTCTTTGTCACGCCGGAATCCGTCACAGGCGTTGAAACAGCGACCGTCGCCGGGGAAACGACCAAAAACGCACTGAAAGCATATCCTGTCGGCGGCATCGTTTATTTTGCAAAAAATCTTGAGACGCGCGAGCAGGCCATCGGGCTGCTCGCAAACACGCAGTCCTATTCCAAAATCCCGCTGTTTCTCGGCGTGGACGAGGAGGGTGGCACTGTCAGCCGCATCGGCGGCAATGACGCCCTCGGCGGCACAAAGGTTGCGGACATGCACTCCTATGGCGACAGCGCCGATCCGGCAGCCGTCTATGCCGCAGGGCAGACGCTGGCATCCAACCTGACAGGGCTTGGCTTCAATCTGGACTTTGCGCCGGACTGCGACGTTGTCACCGGCGCGGACAGCGTCATCGGCAGCCGCTCGTTTTCCTCCGATCCGGAGCTTTGCGCGTCGCTGGCCGGCGTGATTGTCAAGAGTCTGCGCGCCGGCGGCGTTGTCCCCTGCCTGAAGCATTTCCCGGGCTATGGCAGCGCAACCGTCGACGATCATAACGGCACCTCCATTGTCAAAAAATCCATGCAGGAGCTGACGCAGGTGGATCTTGTGCCGTTCGAATCCATCATTTCCAGCGAGGACAGCGTTCCCTTCGTCATGGTAACGCACCTGTCCTACCCCGACATTGTCGGCGATGATACGCCAGCGGATCTGTCCACTGTGATTGTGACCGATCTGCTTCGCAATAAGCTGCAGTACGACAATGTCATCATCACAGATTCCCACTCCATGGCCGCCATCACGGACCGGTACTCCGCCGGGGAGGCCGCTGTCGCCGCCTTCAAAGCCGGCTGCGATATGATTCTCATGCCGCAGGACCTGCAGGGTGCGTTTGACGCGCTGCAGTCCGCCGTTCAGGATGGCACCATCCCGCAGGCACGCCTCGACGAGAGTGTTCTTCGTATTCTGACCGTCAAGGCGGAATACGGGATTTTGCAGTAACCGTTCCGCCCCACCGCAGCAGAAAGGACGTGAGTCGCTTGTCAGCACCGAGAGACCGCCGAAAGCCATCGTGGATTCTGGGACTTTTATTGATTCTTCTGCTGCTTGGCGCTGTCGGCTTCGGCGGCTACAGCGTCCTGCAGGCGGCGTTCCAGCCGCGTATGTCGGACGCGAAGGCCGCCAAAGAAGCCGCGCAGGCGCCCGCCTCCACGCCCGCCTCCCCCGACACTCCTGCCCAGGAATCTGCGGCAGATACACGTCCGGAGGAGGATCCCGCCGTTTCCGCGCAGCCGCAGCAGCCGGAGGCCAGCCGCGTTACGCTTATGGCTGTGGGGGATAACCTCATCCATAACTGTGTCTACTGGTCTGCGGAAACGCCGGACGGCGGATACGATTTTTCCTCCTTTTATGATGACATCCGCCCCATTGCGGAGCAATACGATATTGCCTGCATCCATCAGGAGACGCCGCTTGTCAAAAACCGCAGCCTCATTTCCAGCTATCCGGTTTTTGGAACGCCGGTCGAGGTGGCCGATGCGATTGCCGGAGCCGCCTTTGACGTCGTAACGCTGGCAAGCAACCACTGCTATGACAAGCTGGAAACCGGCGTCACCGATACGCTCAGCTATTTCCATGATAACTTTCCGGAAATCATAACGCTTGGGGAGTATGCCTCCGAGGCAGAGTCTGAAAAGATCCCCATTCTTGAGAAAAACGGCATTCGCATCGCCATGCTGAACTTCACCTACGGCTTCAACAACTCCGCACCGGCGCAGTCGTGGATGGTCGATACCCTGTTCAGCAGGGATACCGTCTGCGCGCGCGTTTCCCAGGCAAAACAGTCTGCTGATTTTGTAATCGTTTTTCCCCATTGGGGCACAGAGGATACCTTCTCTGCTGACGACAATCAGCGCAGCTGGGCGCAGAGTCTGGCAGATGCCGGCGCGGATCTCATCATCGGCGGGCATACGCATACGCTGCAGCCGGTGGAGCTGCTGACCGCCAGCGATGGCCGGGATGTGCCGGTCTATTACAGTCTCGGCAATTTCCTTTCCCATCAGACAGAGAAAATCAACCTGTTGGGCGGCATGGCATCCGTCACGATCGTCAAGGATGACAGCGGAACGTGGGCCGAGACGTATGATCTGCAGCCGACTGTCAACGTCGTGCTCCGCAATCCGGAAACCGACTGGTATTCCTACCGTCCCATGCTGCTTGCCGACTACACGCCCGAGCTTGCCGCACAGAACCGGTTCTCCGAATGCACGGTGGAGGCCATGCAGGAGCTGTACGAAAGCATTGTCGGATAGCAGCTCATATCTTATGCCCTTGTTGTTCTGCCTCCGGCGGCCCCATCTTTTCCGCCTTGCCGGAAAAGATGGGGGAGAAAAGGGGCGCTTGGAGACGCGGTTGGTACATGCTTCCTCTGCGTTCAGGCAACGAACAAGTCTGACAGAACTCATATCGCCCCAACACACCGCACCGGAATCTCACTACGCGCCGCCCGTCATTTCCGCATCAAATTTGAAAACAGCTGCAATTTAAGAAGTGCTATAAATAGAAGGTACGTCCAACTTTCACGGACGTACCTTTTTGCATTGGTCTTGCGGCCTGCACGGGAAAGATCTGGGGTGTATCTGAAAACTGCCAACGCCAGCGGCAGCACCCGCATAAGCGCCCAGGTATACGGGTGGCGCGGGTCGTAATAGATCTCCTCCGCCGTACCGAGCTCCACAGTATCCCCCGTGTACATCACAGCCGCACGATCTGCTGCCCGCGCCACAACGCCGAGATCATGGAAAACCAAAATTGCCGCCGTGCCGGGCTTCCGCTGGATCTGGCGCAGCAGATCCAGAATCTGCGCCTGAATGGTCACATCCAGCGCCGTCGTCGGCTCGTCGGCGATGAGAATCTGCGGCCGTCCAGCCAGCGCAATGGCCATGACGGCCCGCTGGCGCATTCCGCCGGAAAACTGGTGCGGATACTGCCCCATGCGCTGCGCCGCGCGGTTGGTGCCGACAAGCGCAAGCAGCAAGGGGATGAGTCGCTTCATGGGGAATCGCTCTTTTTTTGTTCTTGGGCCTGTTCTATCAGACCCACATCCAAATCGTAAGCTCCCCGGGGGAGGTTTTTCGTCCGAAGGCCATAAAAATGGCTGCCGGAGTTTTCCCCACGACAGCCATTTTATCATGCGCTTACTCAGCAATCAATCCGGCGATATCCTCCGCCGAGATCTGATAGATTTTCCCATCAATTTCGCGCTCCCGCAGGGCCGTAAGCAGCGACTGCCGGTCATATCGTATCCCGGTCATGGCCGCAGCAATGGCCTCTGCATCCAATGTGGAGAAAAAATCGCCAAATACAGATGCCTCACGGATCACACCGTGCCGTACCTCCAGCTTCAGCTGCAGCTTTCCGCCTGCAAAATGGCCCGTATGTTCGATATTAAAACGCGGATTTGCGCCATAGATTGCCGCCCACGAGGCAAATCGTTCTTCGGCAAGCTGCCGGATCCGCGCGTCGTCTTCCCTGGTCAGCTGGTAAACAGCTGTGCTTCCGCGCATCAGATGGCGCACCATGCACGCCTTGAACTGCTCTGCTGTCAGCTTCTTTGGAAGGTGCTCCGAGATATTTGTCACACGATCCCGGACAGATTTGATGCTTTTGGAAAGAATCTTATATGGATCGACCGTCGTTGCAGCCACCATCTGTGCAATATCCGTATCGTACAGCAGCGAGCCATGATGCACAATGCACCCGGGCAGCCGGTACTGCGCATTACCGGAGAATTTTTTTCCCCCAATGAGCAGGTCATTGCGGCCATTGAAGCCCGCCTCCGCCCCAAGCTCGCACACAGCATCCACGACAGGCTGGATATACTGGCCAAAACAGATCTCATGTTGCTGGACATGCTGGATAAAGGTAAACTGCCATCCGCCCATGTCCGTATAAATTGTCCCTCCGCCGGACATGCGCCGCACCACATGGATTCCATGCGCTTCGGCATACGGCTTGTTGATTTCCTCCAGCACATTCTGATATTTACCGACCATCAGTGTCGGCGTCGTCCGCCAGAACAGCAGTACATCATCCGGCAGCTTTTTTTCCGCTGCAAAATAGTACTCCAGCCCAAAATTATAATAAACATCCGTGGAGCCCGTCTCAATATAAATCATGCACGTCCTCCAGGGCCTCCCACGCACGGTAGGAACTGCGTGCCAGCGGCGCAGAGGCCACATGCCGAAAGCCCTTGTCGAGCGCCATTTGCTTATAGCGCGCAAAGTCCTCCGGTGTCGCATAGCGATCAAGCTTCCAATGCTTTTCTGACGGCTGCAGATACTGGCCGATCGTCAGAATATCACAGCCAGCAGCCAGCACATCATCCATCAGCACAGATATCTGCGCATCCGTCTCGCCAAGCCCGACCATAAAGCCGGTTTTCGTCAGAATCGCAGGCTCTTTCTCCTTCACATAGCGTAAAACACCCAGCGTTCGCTCATAGCTTGCCTGCGGACGCACTGCCTTCTGCAGCTCGCGGACCGTCTCGATATTCAGATTAAACACATCCGGATGTACCGCGAGAACCGTATCGATAGAAGCCGGATCTCCCTTCATATCGCTCGTCAATGTCTCAACTGTCGTTCCGGGGCACGCTGCACGGATAGCGCGAACCGTTTTTGCAAATTGCCCCGCACCGCCATCCGGCAGATCGTCGCGTGTTGAACAGGTCAGAACGACGTGTCGAAGCCCAAGCTTTTTGGCCGCCTGCGCCACATTCTCCGGCTCGTCCGGATCCGGCGGCAGAGGCTTGCCGCACGTTACATTGCAGAAGCGGCAGTTACGCGTGCAGATACCGCCGAGAATCATAAATGTCGCTGTATGCTTCTGATAGCATTCGCCAAGGTTCGGACAGTTGGCCTCTTTGCATACGGTCGTCAGCTTCAGATCGCGCATCATCTCCGCGACCTCATTCACTGCCTGCTGATTATAGCGCACGCGCAGCCATTCCGGTTTGCGTTCCATCGTAATCTCCTTATTTCGTCTCTACAACGGCCACCGGTGTCTGTACATCTACAACATCGCCCTCCTCACGCAGCTGCCTGCGCAGGATACCATCCTCCGTTGCCTCAATCTGATTGACAACCTTATCGGTTTCGATCTCATACAGGGCATCGCCCGCATGGATTTCATCGCCTTCGTCCTTCAGCCATGCGCACAGCACGCCCTGCTTCATCTCCGGCTGCAGCTTTGGCATTACCAGTTCTTTTTCCATTGTTTCTTCTCCTTCCTGTTACATGAAAATATCCCACAATTCTTCTGCTCGCTCCGGCGCAAGCTCCCGGCACAGCTGCAAAAAGAGCGCCGGATCCAGCCTCGCCCCGCGAAGCGCCTGCTCCGCCCTGCCTGCGTCAAAAAGCCCGCTCTGCACGGATACATTACCGATGATTCCGCGCCTTGCCTCATAGCGCACATAGACCGGTATGCCCGCCAGCTCGGCCGTCTTTTCATACGTAAAGGCCGGCGTCTTTCCCCAGGTCCAGTCCCAGCTGCGGTAGACACGATCACGCAGCTGCCGCACAGCCTCCAGCTCCCGCTCCGACAACCGGAGCCTTCGGCTGCCGGGCGGCAAAAGCTGCTCCGCCAACCTTCTGGAAAATGTCACAATCTCACAGTCATCCTTCAGATATGGCCGAAGATTTCGAACCGGACAGATGGCCGATTGTGTCCCGCCTGTGCTGAAGGCATCGTTTTTCCGTCCGGTTGTAATCTCGTCAAGCACCTGCAGCTGCGCGTCAAACAGCAACGTTCCATGGTGCAGTACACGCCCGCCCGCAATTTTCTGCGCACTGCCGGAAATCTTCTTTCCATCGACAACGATATCGCAGGTGCGGCCCTTTTCTGCCGGAACACCAAGCGCACGAAGGGCCCGCAGCACCGGCGCAAGGCAGCGGTCATAATTGAGCGGCCCGTTCTGTGCCAGCATCAGCGTGTAGTTAAGATTACCCAGATCATGATAGACCGTTCCGCCGCCGGACATGCGCCGGACAACCGGGATCTGCCGTTCCAGCAGCGTGCGCATATGCACCTCGCGGCAAATATTCTGATAGCAGCCGACAACAACCGCCGGTCGATTGCGCCAGAGCAGCAGTACATCGTCGTCCTGATAGTTCTGAAAAACATAATCCTCAAAGGCCTGGTTAAAAAACGGGTCGTGGGATGTTGTTTCAATTTGAATCATGCCCGAATCCTTCTGTTTAAATAGTTCATTTCGCATTCTATCACACAACTCAACATTTGTCGATCTCTTTCTGTGTCTGCTGCATATTTTTTCACATGCAAAAGGGACATACAGAATAGCCATCGCCATCTGCATGCCCCTGTCAATTTTGTATCTGTCATTTAAAGCCGCCCAGCCAGCGTGCGTGCCCGCTCCATGGCATCCTCCAGCGCATGCTGCGCGTCAAAGCCCGCAACATCCAGGCCGTCGGCTGCGATGCACGTATACGCGCCAATGCCAAAGAAGGTGTGCAGCGCCTCCAGATACCGGCTGCCCATTTCCATATTGCTGCCGGTATAGAAGCCGCCGCGCGTCGTGAGGTAAACCAGGTGCGACGCCCGGCAGAGCCCGGCAAGTCCCTGCTCTGTGCTGCCGAACGTAATGCCGTCAACCGAAATCTGCTCAATGTACACCTTCAGCAGGGCCGGGAACGCCAGATCCCAGAACGGCGCAGCCATCACAATCAGATCTGCCTCGGCAAACTGGTGCGCATAGCGAAACCGCGGATGGTCGCGCTTTCCCGCCGCGAGAAGCGTCTCACGCTGGGCAAAATAGCTGTCCTTGAAATACGGCAGATTCTCCTCCATGAGATTCAGATGCGTCACCGCACAATCTGCCGGCAGCGCCGCCAGAAACGCCGCAGCAAGCTTCGCCGTGCGGGACTGCTCGCCGCGGATACAGCAATCCACATACAATACGTTTCTCATCGCACGCCCTCCCCATACAGCGAGGCAAAGGCCTCCAGCGCGGTGAGAATCTCATGCGTTTCGCCATCCGCTGTCAGGCTCTCGCCATCCACATAGCCGCCGATGGCATCGGCCGTATCCTCACCGTAAACCACAACGTTATTGAGGATCGACGCCGTTTTCATTCCGCGCAGCCGGCCAATGGTAAACAGTGCCGCCGACTCCATATCCGCGCCCAGCGCGCCCTTATGCGACCAGTAGGCGCTCTCGGCATCATTTTCCTCGTGGTAAAAGCTCTCGTGGCTGTGGATGATCCCCACATGGTGCCGGAAGCCCAGCCGCTGCGCCGCCTGCTGGCAGGCGCCGAGCAGCGTGTAATCGGCAACCGCCGGATATTCGGTGTGCACATACGCCTTGGAGGCTCCGTCGTCGCGGATTGCGCCGCAGCCAAGGATCAGATCACCCAGCCGGATTCCCGTCTGCAGCGCGCCGCATGAGCCGATCCGGATGGCTGCCTCCACGCCGATGTTATGCAGCTCCTCCACGCAGATTCCCGCGGACGAGCCGCCAATCCCGGTGGACACCACCAGCACAGGCACGCCCCGATACGTCCCCATCACACTGCGGAACTCCCGATTATAGGCAAGCTCCTGCACGTTCTGCAGATGCTCTGCCACGCGGCTCACGCGCGCAGGGTCCCCGGGCAAAACGGCGCATCGGACGCCCAGCGACCCATCCAGACAGATATGCGGCTGCTTCATGGCACAATCCTCCTGTTTTTAGAAATCTCCAGATTGTCCTACTTGAGATATTTTCTGTTTAAATTGTCTGTATTTCAATGTGGTACTGATTCTGGCTGCAGAGCTGATGCTCCACCTCCACACGGTAATCAAGATCCAGCACGCCGCCATGCTCATTGAGCAGCACAGTCATGCCCTCGGTAATGACGCTGATCATCATGGCGCCGAAGCCCATATCGTACAGCGAGTCGTGCGGCGTCAGCTGGTCAAACAGCATTTCCGTGTTCACCTTCCCGGTGCGGCGCAGCTTCACAGCCTTCCCATCCTCCACCGTAAAGGTCGTGACAACGCCCTCCAGCCCCGTCATCTGTGACTCCACATAGGAAATCACGGCGTATCCCGGCTCATAGCAGTACGAGCCGTCTGTCACCAGCTCCAGCGTCTGCGGATCCTCTCCGTCCATACGCTGTGTGCCGGTAATGGAAATCCTTGCGGCCTGCACCATATCACGGCTCCTGTGCAAGCTCGATGAGATCATCGAGCAGCTCACGGTAGCTGATCCCGCTGGCCTCGAATAGCTTGGGGTACATGGAGATGGATGTAAAACCGGGGATGGTATTGATTTCGTTGAAAATGACCTCGCCGTCGCCTGTGACAAAGAAGTCCACGCGGGACAGCCCACGGCAGCCCATGGCCGTATAGACACGGATTGCAAGCTCCCGCACACGTTCGGCTGCCTCGTCCGCAATGCGTGCGGGGATATACAGCTTTGCCGAGTCCGTGATGTACTTGGCCTCGTAATCGTAAAACTCCGCACCGGAGTCAATCTCGCCGCAGATCGACGCACAGGGGTTGTCGTTGCCAAGCACCGCAACCTCGACCTCCTGCCCGGCAATAAACTCCTCCACAAGGACCTTTTTATCGTATTTGAGCGCCGCTTCAATGGCTCTGGCCAGCGCCTGGCGGTCGTGCGCCTTTGCCACGCCCACGGACGAGCCCGTGCCAGCCGGCTTGACAAACACCGGATACGGGAATTTCTTCTCCACCGCGTCCAGCATAGCCTCGCGGCTGCGCGCAAACCCCGCGCGCGTCACAAGCTGCCAGCTTGCCTGCTTCACACCGGCAGCATCGGCAATGAGCTTCGTAGTCGTCTTATCCATGCAGGCCGCAGACGCCGCCACATGCGGCCCGACATAGGGAATGCCTGCAATCTGCAGAAGGCCCTGGATCGCGCCGTCCTCGCAGTTTTCGCCGTGCATAACCGGGAACGCCACGTCAATACGCTCGCGCACAACGCAGTCGTTTTCAAAGCTCAAAAGGCCCTGCCCGCGCACCGGCGAGAGCGCTGCCCGGCGGTTGAGCTCGCAGTTCTGCCAGGTGCCGGCCGGCAGCATGCTATAGTCCTTGCCGCCGAATAAAATCCAGTCGCCGTCCTTCGTAATGCCGACCGGGAAAATATTATATTTTTCAGGATCAATGTTGTTCAGCACAGATTCTGCCGAACGCAGCGAAACCTCGTGCTCAGACGAGACGCCGCCGAACAGGATGCAAACGCTCAGTTTCTTCAAAATGGGAACCTCTTTTCCGCCGCCGCATGAACATAAGCGCGGCAGCATATTTATAATATGCGAAACTGCCGCAGAACACAAGTATCTTTTTCCTGAATACTGTGATTTTAACAGTAGAAAATACGGCGCGGGCTGTATATAATGGGGAGAGTGCATCCGGAATGACTTTTGCAGAGGAGGCTTTGGGTATGCAGATCGATCTATCGAAAAAAGAGTTCCGCCGCCTTCTGGATATGGTTTACATCGGCAACTGGATCCTCAACTCCACGCGCGGAGACGACCGGTTCGCAGATTACGATGATCTGGAATCGAAGCTTTTCGCCCTGTGCCGCACGCAGGGGATGGACGCGCTGGTCGAGCGGTATCAGGGTGCGGATGTTCCGTCGCGCGCATTTTCTGACGGCGGCATCCACGAGGCCATCATGGACTATGAGGACACGGTCTTTTATGAAATCCTGGCTGAGGAGCTTGCCCGGCGGGACATGGATTATCAGCCTGTCTCAAACGAGAATTATGAGGAGCTTGTCTCCCGCATGGACGACTACATTGCGGAATTTGAGGCCCATGGCACCGATAATATTTCCATCACCGACATGGACACCTGATCCAGCGCGGCTTGCCCGATGTCCGTGGTATATCCAGAGTGTATCTGAAAACTGCCAGCGCACCCGGACAGCAGACCTTTTTGCGCGGCGCCGCGTCATTTTTCCTTGAAATACGCCGGTATTCCTGCGAAAAATGTCTTGTTCAGCGCGAAAATTCCTCGCTGCCGGTCACATTTTCAGTTTTCAGGTACACCCTAAAAAAAATTGCGTACCAGCGGTTCCCAGACGCTGGTACGCATTTTTTGACAGAGGCTGCAGAGGGGGATCCGCAGGTATTCTGCCCGGAAAGCGCTTGGCGCGTGCGCAGCGCTCCGGGCAAAGCCCAAAAACGTCCGCACAGCCACCAGCCGTGCGGACGCAACAATCGTCCAATACACTCCCGGTGATGGCAGGAGCACAGGCAGAATCCAACGTATCTGACTTAGCATGATCGCCATGCATCACAGTGACCGACTCGCGGGGCCTCTCACCCCATTCCGTTTCCAGCTTTCCGTTCAAAGCCGGGCGGATCTGCCCGCCTATTTGCTTTCCTGTAAATATTATACCAGCTTTTTTTCATATTGCAATCCTTAATTCCATTTTTTCTTTCTGCTCCTTTTACGTTCTTTAGCGCCAAATTAACGCACCCATGCGCTATAATGACAGCGAAATTCATGGCGCACCGCGCTTTGTGAGGAGGAAGAAACATGTTACTCGTCAATGCAGCGATGGAACACATCTCCATCGGCACCGCTGCCATCATCGTCGTGCTCGGCATGGCGGTCGTCTTTATCGGTCTGATTCTTCTGATGCTGGTCACACAGATCATGGGCAAAATCATGACCCGCCGCAAAGCTCAGCCGGCCCCCGCAGCCGCTGCTGCCCCCGCCGTCCAGAAGGCAGAGGCCCCTGGCTCCGCCGGCGAAATCAAGCTCCACGACGTTCCGGACAGGACAGCCGCCATGCTCATGGCCATTGTCGCCGACAAGACCGGCAAGCCGCTCAACCAGCTCCGGTTCATCTCCATCCGCGAGATTAAGGACGAACGCTGATTGTTGTCGTTTTCAAGTGTACGCGCAGTGCGCGTACACTTTTTTGTTTGTGTTTGTGCATCTTGCATTGTTTTTTCGTTAAACAAATGTTAAGATTGTGCATTATGCCTTTACTGTTTCTTCTTTTCATGCTATGCTTTTTTTGGAAACCGGGGCATGCCCCGAGAAAAGAAAGGGAGTTTTGTATGAAAGAAAAGAAGAAGCTGAGTCTGCCGGCATGGATTTTCATCAGCATGCTGGCCGGTATCATCCTGGGCTTTATCTTCACGCTGATTGAGGGCGGCCCGGAATTTACAACAGAGTGGATCAAGCCCATCGGAACGATCTACATAAACCTTCTGAAGTTCCTTGTCGTACCGGTCGTCCTGTTCTCCATCGCCGATGGTGTCATCAACCTGAAGGATCTCAAGCGTGTCGGCTCCGTGGGCCTGAAAACCTTCGTTTACTACATGTGCACCACCGCGCTTGCCGTTGTCATCGGCCTGATTCTGGTCAACTGCTTCAAGGGCCTGTTCCAGCCGCTGCCCAGTGCGGATCTTGGCGCACTGGAGTATGAGGCAAAAGAAGCGCCCTCCGTCATGAGCGTTATTGTGGCCATTTTCCCGTCCAACCTTCTTGAGCCGATGGTAAAGGCTGACATGCTGCCGGTCATTGTGATCTCCATTCTGATGGGCGCTGGTGTTCTGGCCGCCGGAGAAAAGGGAGAGCGTGTCGGCAAGGCCATCAATGATATCAACGAAGTCGTGATGAAGATCATGATGATGATTGTTAGCCTCACCCCGATCGGTGTTTTCTGCCTCATGACAAACGTTGTCGCTGTCAACGGTCCGCAGATTGTCGGCACGCTGGCACTTGTCATCGCCATTGCCTATCTTGGGTACTTCATTCATGTCGTTGTTGTCTATGGTCTGTCTGTCCGGTTCCTGTCCAAAATGAGCCCCATCGCCTTCTTCAAGGGGCTGGCTCCAGCGATGATTACCGCGTTCACCACAACTTCCTCAAATGCGACACTGCCCGTTAACATTGAATGCTGCAATAAAATGGGCGCAGAGCCGGAAATCAGTTCGTTCGTTCTGCCGCTGGGCGCGACAATCAATATGGACGGCACCGCCATTTATCAGGCTGTTACGGCTGTGTTCATCGCCAGCTGCTACGGCATCGACCTGACACTCGCAAACATGGCAATGATCGTCCTGACTGCGACGCTGGCCTCCGTCGGTACGGCAGGCGTTGCCGGTGCCGGCATGATTATGCTGGCCATGGTTCTGACCTCCATTGGCGTTCCTGTAGAGGGCATCGCCATCATTGCCGGTGTCGACAAGATCTTCGACATGGGCCGTACCACGCTGAACATTACCGGTGACGCAACATGCACCATGTGGATTTCCCGTCTTGAGCGCGAAAAATCCGGAAAGAAGGCTGCAAAAGCAGCGAAATAACCAGATTTTCCAATTCATCGTCTTTCCATTCTCCGAAAGGGCACGCTGCATTTGCGGCGCGCCCTTTCGGCCTTTAAAAAACAGAGGCGCCGTTTCGATCAAACATATGCCTCCGGCGGCCCCTTCTTTTCCGTCTTGCCGGAAAAGAGAGGGAAGAAAAGGGGCTCTGTTACTCAGAAACCGCCGTCACGTATCTGCTCAATAAAGGGCACACGCCTGTGCCACACGAAATGCCAATCTATTGTTTTATCCCGGAAGAGCCTGCCATTGTTGGTGACGACGGTGTCCGCGCTGCGGAAATTTGCAGCAGCCAAAGAGGAGAGTCCGATGCAAATACGTACTATCTGGCAAATTTCATCTGCAGAACGGATTTGCTGCAGCGATTCAAACGCAACGGCTATCAAATCTGATTCCGATATGACGGGCGGCGCGTAGTAAAATCCGGTGAGGTGACTTGGGGGCGATGTGCGTTCTTTCAAACTAGTCTGTTGCCTGAACTTAGATGCAGGATGCACCATACGTTCCCAAGCACTCTTTTCTCCCCTATCTTTTCTCTTGCGAGAGAAAAGATAGGGCCGTCGGAGACATTTCAAAAAACGACCAATGACACAGTAGCTGGTTGGAAAGGAAGAAATGGCCACAGAGGATCAGAGACGTCGTTTACGGCGGCTCGTTCTGGCGTGACCGTTTCTGACGTGCTGGCAGCACCTTCTGCTGCACTGATTTTATACTGCAAAAGGCCCCGGTTTCGAAAGAAACCGGGGCCTGTCATGATTATTAAATTGCGGAAGAAAACGCTTATGCGTCCTCCTCGTCCTTCTTTGCGTCCTCGATGATCTTGGCCTGGTTCATCTGCGGAACCTCCTCATAGCGGACGAACTTCAGCGTATAGCTGCCGCGGCCCTGGCTCATCGCGCGCAGATCAATGGTGTAGGAGGACATTTCGCCGATAGGAACCTCTGCCTCAACAATCTGATACCCCGGGTTCTCGGGATCGGGGTTCATACCCATGACACGGCCTCTGCGCTTATTGAGATCGCCAATCACATCGCCCATGTTGGCATCGGGGATGAGGACCTTCAATTCACCAATCGGCTCGAGCAGCGTCGGGCCAGCGGTGGGCAAGCCTTCCTTGTATGCGATGCCGGCAGCGGTCTGGAACGCCATATCCGAGGAATCGACGGGGTGATAAGAACCAAAGTACAGCGTCGCCTTCAGGAACACAACCGGATAGCCGGCCAGAACGCCCTTGCCGACGCAGTTGCGCAGACCTTTTTCAACGGACGGAATGAAGTTCTTCGGCACGCAGCCGCCAACCGTCTCGTCCGCGAAGATCATTTCCTCAGACTCGGACTGCGGCTCGAAGCGGATGTAAACATCGCCGAACTGGCCGTGGCCGCCGGACTGCTTCTTGTGGCGGCCGTGGATCTCGACCTTCTTCTTGATGGTCTCACGGTATGCAATCTTGGCAGGCTTCAGAACAGCCTCAACCTTATACTTGCTGACAAGCTTGGCCATCAGGACGGAGAGCTGCATATCGCCGGCGCCGGCAATGATGAGCTCCTTGGTCTCGGGATCGTTGCCGTAGGTGAAGGAGGCGTCTTCCTCGTTCAGCTTGACAAGGCCAGCCGCGATCTTATCCTCGGTGCCCTTGATCTTGGCGTAGATTGCCTGCTTGTACATCGGCTCATCATAGGTCATGCCCTTGATGCGCGCGGTCTTGCCCGGCATGCCCAGTGTATCGCCGGTCTTGACAGATGCGAGCTTCGTGAAAACGCCGATATCGCCGCAGCAGATCTTGGACGTCTTGGTGTTGTCCTTGCCCTTCGGGAAGAACATGTTGCCAAGTTTTTCTGCATCGCCGGTGCGGGCGTTCGTCAGCGTCATGGTATCCTCCACGTCGCCGGAAATAACCTTGAAGTAGGAGTTCTTGCCGTACTGGTCCGCGAGTGTGTTGTAGACGAACACCATCGGGCTGCCCTTCGGGTCAAGCTTGAACCCGGATTCCTTGCCCTCCTCGTCAACCTGCGTCATGGCCTTGCCCTCGAGAGGATTCGGTGCGTACTTGACAAGGTTGGCCAGCAGGTTCGTCGTGCCGAGGCCCGTGTAGGCGCAGCCGCAGAACACCGGAGTCACGCTGCGCTCCCGGATACCAGCCTTCAGGCCGGTGACGAGCTCCTCTGCGGTGAACGGCTCCTCCATGAAGAACTTCTCCATGAGTGCCTCGTCGGTCTCAGCGACCTGCTCGTTGAGCTCTGCCATGTACTCCTCAATCTTGTCGTTGGCATCGGCAGGCAGCGCGATTTCCTTGCCGCTTGCATCATATGCCTTCTTTTCAATGAGGTCAACAACGCCGACAGCTTCTTCCCCCTTCATGATGGGGAAGGTCAGCGGAATGACAGATGCGCCGAACATCTCGCGCAGGCTGTCGAGAACGTTAAAGAAGTTTGCGTGCTCCTCGTCGAGCTTGGAGATGTAGAACATTGCGGGCAGGCCTGCCTTGGCCAGGTATTTCCAGCCCTTTTCCGTGCCGACGCCGATGCCGCTCTTGGCAGTCAGGCAGATAAGGCCCGCGTCCGCCACGCGCAGCGACTGCACGATCTGGCCTGCGAAGTCAAAATAGCCCGGGTTATCGATCACGTTGATCTTGCACTTGCTGTATTCAACGGGGATCAGGGAAGAAGAAATCGAATACTGTCTTTTCTTTTCCTCGTCGTCAAAGTCAGAAACAGTGGTGCCATCGGCGCGCTTGCCCAGACGGGTGATCGCCTTGGTGGTGAACAGCATGCTCTCGCACAGTGCAGACTTGCCGTCGCCGCCATGGCCCAGCAGGCAGATGTTGCGAATGTCATTGGCAGTATAGCCCATAGTGAAAATTACTCCTTTCTCCAGACAACGCGCACGCAAAGCGCCTTGTCACTCGGCAGATCTCGTTTCGCCGACTTTGATATCCATTATATACGAAACGAAATGGGATTGCAATGAGAATCTTGTGAAATCTTGCTCTTTTTTCGCCCGTCACACACGCCCGGCAAGAACCCCGACCAAAACAGTCGGCAGCAGCCACAAAAGCGTGTACAAAAACAGATTCCAGCAGGATGCGGAGAGACTTGAGCCCAGAAATGTCAGGACAAACAGCAGACCGATGCCTGCGATGCTCCCGGCCAGCGATACTGCAATGGAGCAGATCGCCGCCGCACGCAGATTTCTTGCCGCTACGACGCTGCCGGCAAAGCTGCCGAACGCGCTGCGCGCCATAAGCGCCCCCTGCTCCGCATCCTTCACCGCCTTCTCAGAGGACAGCCGTGCCCGCTCCTCTACGATCGGGAACTCGATCCGCTCCGGCGGGATCTTGTAGCGCAGCTTCAGAAACTGCGGCGTAATCATGAAATCACGCGTGGCGAGCACCGGCACAAGAGAGCTCGTATGCAGAACAGCATACAGCCCCGTCTTGACCGACTCTGTCGCCGCATAATTGAGCGCAAACACCGCTGAAAGCTCCCCGTTGATCGACAGGTATACCGCCTGCTTGAGCTTCGTTCCCTCCGGGACATGCACGCGCATGAGCTTCATAAATGCAATCGAGCCCATGAGCACCACGTCCCCGCGGATCTGCGCGCCAAGGCCGCCGCTTTCATACCGGCGAAAGGAATCAACGCAATATCGCCGCCCATTCTGGTCGTGCATCATCTGCTCAAACAGCGGCGCAAGACCGCTGCCCGCCGTCTGCACGACTGCATTCGCGTAGCCGATGACCATCGGCGCCGGCCGGTCCCCATAAATCTTCATGCCGCCCTGCGTCACGTTCTGCGGCGGGAACAGGTCTGCGTCCTCGATAATCAGCCCGGCCTCGCCGGACAGCACACGCGCCCCCTGCCAGCCGGCGACCGCCGCACCGGCACGGTAAAGGCGCTTGCTGAATACGGAAAACGGCTTCGCATACGCAATCAGGATTCCCACCGGGTACCCCGCCAGCAGCATGGCTGACCATGCCCACAAAAAGCTCTCGCTGCCGCGCATGGCCGTCAGGACAGAAAGCACCAGCGTCAGAGCCGTCACAACCGGCGCATAGATCCGCATGATGCGGCTGCCGGCATCCGGCAGCTCCAGCTGCACGGCAAAGCGCTCAGCATCGCCGGACGCGCGGAAAATGCAGTCGTAGCCATGCCACGCCTTTTTCTCCCGGACCGCAGCGACAGGATCTTCCATGGTCCCCACCGCCCGCAGGGATTTGCGGCGCGCTTCAAACAGCAGGCTCCGCCCCCAGAGCGCGCACAAAAGTGCCACCGACGCAACCGTACAAAACGGCACGCGTCCGTCCGCAATTGCGAAAAATGCCTCAGCTGCCGTCGCGGCAAGCAGCACCACCAGCATGCTGGTGTGGTCGAACCGCAGCTTTAACGCCTGCATCACGCCTGCAACGCATACATCATAGCTCAAAAGCGCCTGCACCAGCAGCAAAGCCAGCATTGTAATACCGAACGCCGTCCGGTGCTGGTCAAGCCCGCTGACAACAGAGGGCGTAGACAGAACCAGCAGCACAGCCGACGCCAGCGTCACCCCTGCGCTCAGAAGCAGCCGCAGACGCATCCGCGCCGCAGACGCATAAAACTGATATGCCGCTGCCAGATCCGTGAAGCTGTGCTCCGGCTGCTCGGCGCTGCGCTTTTTCCGCGCCTGCGCCTTCTGGTAGCGCTCAAGCTGGCGACGGCGCTTGTCCGCCTGCCGCTTTTCCCGGCGCTCTGCCCGGGCCTGTGCGCGCGCCTCCTTTGGATCCTGCCTGGGCGGCTGCTCCGGATCCGGCTCGCCCTGATAGACCCAGACCTCCGGCTGCTCCGGCTCTGCCTGAGGCTGCTGCACCGGCGTAAAGCGGATGGTATCCCCGGCAGAGGCAGCCTGCTGCTTCGGTTCATCCGGCCCGTTCACAGAAGCCGCAGGGCTAGGTGTCTCCGGCTCTGGCTGCGGCGCCGGCTCCTCGCGTCTGGTCCAGCCGCCAAACTCGTTCATGATTTCCTCGAGCGAGTACTCCGGCTCTGGCTGCGGCGCAGCAGCCTCCGCCGCAGTCTCAGGCGTCTTGTTCAGTTGTTGTTCGTCCTCCGGACGCCTGGTCTGTTTCATTCTGTGCTCCAGTCATTCAAATTGAGCTTCTGCAGATTGGCTTACCCTCTCTGCCGGACCGCCTCATACAGTAAAATTGCCGCTGCGTTCGACGCATTCAGTGACGAAATGTGCCCCCGCATGGGAATACTGACCTTGAAATCACACGCCTCGGACACAAGACGGCTCATTCCCTCGCCCTCGTTGCCAATGACGATGGCCGCCGCGCCCTTGAGATCCGCGTCATACAAAGCTGTGCTGCCGTCTGCCGCCGTACCGTAGACCCACACGCCCTGCTTCTGCAGCTCACGCAGCGTGCTGACAAGGTTCGATACGCGCGCCACCGGCAGATATTCCAGCGCGCCTGCCGACGTCTTGCCGACAACGGCGGTCAGCCCCACACTGCGGCGCTTCGGGATAATCACGCCGTGTGCGCCCGCACACTCCGCCGTGCGGATAATCGCGCCGAGATTGTGCGGGTCAGAAAGCTCATCGCACACAATAATCAGCGGCTGTTCGCCCTTCAGCCGTGCGTTTTCCAGAATATCCTCCACCGTCGCATAGGCATGCGCCGCCACGACCGCAATGACACCCTGATGCGCCCCCGTTGCCGAGAGCTGATCGAGCTTGCGCCGATCCGTCTGCACAACAGCCGCGCCGGCCTCCCGCGCCATGGACGCCAGCCGCGCCAGCGCGCGGTCCGTGTCGCCGTCGGCAATATAAAGCTTATCGATCGTGCGTCCGGCAGCCAATGCCTCCTGCACGGCGTTGCGCCCTTCCAGCAGATTCTCCGCCGTGTCCGCCTCGGCGCGCTCACGCGCCGGGCGTCTGCCCTGGCCGCTGCGATCATTATTTTTATAGTATTTTCTCTGTTCCATGTTTTTCTCCGCCTGCATAAAATTGATGCATCTCAAAAGACCTAATAACTCATGCTATATTATAACAGCTTGCAGAGGAAAGCTCAATCACAATCTCACAATTCACAGAAAATTTACTGAGCGTGCAAAGGTTCTTCCTTGTAAATGGCGGGGCGATGTGATAAGATTCTAAAAGCAACATAATTTCTAATATTTCCCACGTTCTACAGAAAGAAGGTGCGTTATGAATAACGACCCCCAAAACAGCAAAAAGCCCCAGGGCAACAAACCACAGGGTGATAACGGCGACGACAGCCGCCGTGCCCGGCGCATCGTCATGCTGACGATTGCCGCGCTGGTGGCGACGCTGCTCATCAATATGCTTTACACGACAATCTCTAACGCGTACCTGTCGGAGATTCCCTATAACGAGTTTAAAGCGTATCTCGACAAGGACGAGATTGCGGAGCTGGAATTTCAGTCCGACCGGATTGTCATTCTGACGCGTGACGAGGCAAAAAAGCCCGCCTCGCAGCAGAAAATGTACTACACCGGCATCATCCCCAACTACGACAACGCAGAACTCATCGACCAGCTTGACAAGCAGGGCGTTGTCTACAACACCGAGATTGTCGAGCAGGCCAGCCCCATCGTCTCGTTCATCGTGACATGGCTGCTGCCGGTTATCATCATGTATACGCTGCTCAGCCTGCTGATGCGCAGCCTGTCGAAGAAAATGGGCGGCGGCATCGGCGGCATCGGCGAGAGCAAGGCC
>CAKUAM010000006.1 GCA_934636305.1 uncultured Oscillospiraceae bacterium | reverse complement strand
GCCATGCACAGATACATGCCGACCTCAGAGCACTCGCCGTTGAAGTTGGCCTTCAGCTGGTCGAAGATATACTGCTTGTCCTCAGCGGAGATGTCGGGGTTGTTCTTTACGGTTGCGCCGTAGACGCCGTATTCATGCTCAGCAGCAAGTTTGAGTTCGCCCTTGACTTCCTCAAACATGTTGCTCTTGGCATGACAGACGGGGCACTCTGCCGGAGCAGCGTCGCCTTCGTAGATGTAACCGCAGACTTTGCAAACAAATTTCTTCATGATAGTTTCCTCCGTAATATTTTTTATAATTGTGGTGTACCTGTGGATATTATTGCCGGGATTTTTCTGCGCACTGCGCGCAGATGCCGGTGATGGCAATGCGGGCGGTCTCAACAACGGCGCCGGTTTGCTGCTCAATTTCCTGCAGAGAGGATGCTGGCAGCTCCAGCCAGTTGATATCGCTGACTGCGCCGCACTGGCGGCAGATAAAGTGTGCGTGTGGATCTGTCCGGAAATCGAAGCGCTCAAGCCCGTTGTAGACACCGACGGAATCGATCGAACCCTCGGCCTTGAACATAGCAAGATTGCGATAGACCGTTGCCAGAGACAAATCCGGGATCTGGGGCTTCAGCTGGTGATAGATCCATTCCGCGGTCGGATGGCTGGTTGTGCAGCGCAGACACTCCAGAATTGCGTCGCGTTTGCGGCTGTGCTTTCTGACTGTGGACATGGCAGGCCTCCCTTGCTGAAGTTAATATTGATAATAATTATCATTACAATGACAGTATAAGCATTTGCATGCGATTTGTCAAGAGTTTTTTGCAAATAATTCTTAATTTTATTTTTGCCAGGGTGTATCTGAAAACTGGAGATGTGACCGGCAGCGCGAAAAGGCCCGTTGTCCGGGGGCGTTGACAGTTTTCAGATACACACTAGGAGCTGCAGCCCTGAACCAGCGCAATCAGCGCCTGCGCCAGAATGCGCGCAGAACGGATGGCCTCAGCAAGCGTATTGCCGCTGGCTCCGACCTCGACGAGCAGGGAACCGGGCGTCTCATGCTGGTTGAAGCGCTCTGTGCGCAGATCCAGATTCCGGCATAGCCCCGGTGCAGCGCGGTTCAGAAGCGCCTGAAGCTTGAGTCCTGCGGAGAGGTTTTCCTGCCAGTCCGGATGGGACAGGCCGCCCTCATCTGTGCCGACGACGATCATGAGCTCAGCGCAGGTGTCCCCCTGTACATTGGCAGTCAGCGCCACCGGGTTGCCGTCAGAATCTGGGGCGGCATCCCGGTGGATATCGAGCACCATCTGAATGGTGGGATACTGGGTAAGATACTGCTCAATGGTCTGACGCATGCGCTCATAAGCGCCGTTGTAGTCCGGATAGTCGTTTGGCGTGGTATCATGCAGCACAGAGATACCGGCCTGTGTAAGAAGATCGGCGATTTCATCGCCGATGCGGACGACGGAGTATTGCGCATCAAGGGTGCGCTGCTGATCGGATTCCTGATACTCCCATCCGGTTTCCATGGTGTAGGCCTCGCTTGAATGTGTGTGGACGATCAGGACTGTCGGGCCGTCCTGCGAAAAATCAAGCGGGCAGGGCTGCTGCAGAAGCGTCTGCTTGTCCACCGGATAGCTGCAGGCGCCTGCAATTGTGATGGCGTCGGCCTCCTCCGGCGCAAAGGTCAGCGGCGTGGACGCCGGTTGTGCGGCAGGAGGTTCTTCAGCGGCGGACGTGATGCTGATGTCTGTCTGAGCCTCCGGCGCAGCGGCATGGTCTGTCTCTGCATCATCCGTTTCCGGAGACTGCGGCGACTGCTGTGGGGCAGCGGCGAGAATCTCCAGAAGAAAAACCTCGGGCGCGGCCTGGCTCTGCAGCTGCGGCTGCAAAAAATCCTGAAGGCAGCCGAGCAGCCGGACTGCAACTGCGAATAGGACCAGACCAATGCAAAAGCGCTGGGACTGTCTGTCCGTCTGCATGATGCGGATCACCTCCCGTATCATCGTATGCGGACAATGTGCGCGGCAGAACGGAAGTTTTGCCGGTTTGCGCCGGCGGATAAGGGCGCACTCGGCTGCGTTGGGATTGGCCCGCCAGATCCCGGGAAAACGATGGGCGTTTGTGGCAGCAGGCGCGGGAGATATAAAAAATCGTACAGGCGTCAGTTTGCCCATTGAATTTCTAAATTTCTTCGTTTATAATACTGTACAAGTATCGGAATGCAGGAGGGAAGGCGCTTGGCACAGGTTTTGGCGGTGATATCCGGCAAAGGCGGCACGGGCAAAACCTCCCTGTGTGCCGGGATTGCGTCCTGTCTTGCAATGGAGGGCATGCGTGTGCTGTGCATCGATCTGGATGTCGGGCTGCGCAATCTCGATATTGCATTGGGCATGTCGGATGAGGCAGTTCTGCCGTTTACGGTGGTGATGCGCGGGGAATACTCTTTGCAGCAGGCAGCCAGCCACCCGACGATCCCCGGCCTGCAGATGCTGACGGCGCCTGTCACAGAGGCGGCGGAAAGTGTGGATGAGGCGGCGTTTGGCACGCTTCTGGCACAGGCACAGGAGCAGTACGACTGGATTCTGCTTGACGCGCCTGCAGGCGTCGGCGCGATGTTCCGCCTGGCGACCAGATTCGCAAGCGAAGCGGTCGTCATTGCACTGGCGGATCCGGCGTCCCAGCGCGATGCTGCGCGTGCGGCGGATCTTCTGCTGCAGAGCAGGCAGATTCCGGCGCGGCTGATTGTCAATCGGGCGAGTCCGCGCCTGTTCGCGCGGATGAACGCGACCATCGACGATGTGATGGATGGCGTGGGGCTGCCGCTGATCGGCGTGGTGCCGGACGATGTATCGGTGACACTGGCAGCTGCAGAGGGCAAGCCGCTGGTTCAGTATACATATCACGGCGCGGCACTGGCGTGCCTCAACATTGCAAAACGGCTTTGCGGCAAACGCGTGCCGCTGATGAAGATAGGCAGACGGTGAGCTGGCTTGCCGGCTGACCGGGCGTACATAAAGGAGCTGAGAATCATGAATATCACCCTTATGGCACACGATAAGAAAAAAGAGCTCATGGTGCAGTTCTGCACCGCATATAAAAGTATCCTGTCCAAGCATTCGCTGTCAGCGACGGCGGCGACAGGGCGGCTGGTTTCCGAGGCGACGGGCCTGCCGGTGGCGCTGTTCATGTCCAAGAATCAGGGCGGTCACCAGCAGATTGATGCGCGGATTGCGTATAACGAAATTGACCTTGTGCTGATGTTCTCGGATCCGAATGACAATGATCCCTGGGAGGATCAGAGAATCATGCGTACCCTGCGTCTGTGCGACACGTACAACGTCCCGTGTGCGACCAACCTGGCATCGGCGGAAATGCTGATCCTCGGGCTGCAGCGCGGTGATCTGGATTGGCGTATGATGATGAAATCCAAGAAAACCATTCGATAATATTCTGCGATGACGCGGAAACAGTACCAGGAGCCGGACTGCTCCAGAGAGAGGGCCGCTGCGCTGAGAGGCTCTTGCAGTCATCCTGGGAAGGACATCCGCCGAGCATGCGTATAAGGCATTTGCCGAAATCGCCGGAGGACCCGCGGCCCGCAGCACGTGGGAGAGGGAGCGCAGACATGCGACGCGCTCTGAATTTGGGTGGCACCACGAAGCATGCTTGCTCTCGTCCCAAAGGTCTGGGACGGGAGTATCTTTTTGCCCGGGAACGGGCGGCGCATGCAAGACGCCCCGGCTCTATAACATGAATAGTAATTTGAAAATACAGAGAGGATTCAATTATGGCACAAATCAAACCGCATACGCTCTCCGGCTTTATGGAGCTGCTGCCGCAGCCGCAGCTGCAGATGGAGGCGATCATGGAGGTTCTGCGCAGAACGTACAGCCTCTATGGCTTTACGCCGTTGGATACCCCGGCCATTGAGGCAGCGGACGTGCTGCTGGCCAAGGGCGGCGGCGAGACGGAAAAGCAGATTTACCGCTTCCAGAAGGGCGACAGTGATCTTGCCCTGCGCTTCGACCTGACGGTTCCGCTGGCAAAGTATGTTGCGCTGCACTACGGCGAGCTGTCGTTCCCGTTCCGCCGCTATCAGATCGGCAAGGTCTACCGGGGCGAGCGCGCGCAGCGCGGACGTTTCCGTGAGTTCTATCAGGCGGATATCGACATCATCGGCGATGGAAAGCTTTCCATCACCAATGAGGCGGAGGTCCCGGCCATCATCTATAAGACGTTCTCCACACTTGGCCTGCGCCGGTTCCAGATCCGCGTCAACAACCGCAAGATCTTAAACGGCTTCTACGCCATGCTGGGGCTGTCTGAGAAGTCCGGAGACATCATGCGCACGGTCGACAAGCTCGACAAGATCGGGGCAGACAAGGTCCGCGTACTTTTGATTGAGGACTGCGGCGTGGCGGAGGAACAGGCGGATGAAATCCTCAGATTCATTGCCATCCGAGGAGCCAACGAGGAAGTGCTTGCCGCATTGGAGCAGTACCGGGGAAAGAATGAGACCTTCGATACCGGTGTCGATGAGCTGACAGCTGTGACGAAGCTGCTCGGCGCGTTCGGCGTGCCGGAGGAAAACTTTGCAGTTGATCTGACGATTGCGCGCGGACTGGACTATTATACCGGCACGGTCTATGAGACAACGCTTCTTGACCACCCGGAGATTGGTTCCGTCTGCTCCGGCGGCCGGTACGACAATCTTGCGGAATACTATACGGACAGGCCCCTGCCCGGCGTTGGCATTTCCATCGGACTGACGCGTCTTTTCTATGTGCTCAGTGAGCAGGGGATGCTCAATGATGCGCGCGCGGCGGCACCGGCTGATGTGATGATCGTGCCGATGACGGAGGATCTGGAGCCCTCTGTGCGCCTGGCTACGGCGCTGCGCGAGAAGAATATCCGGGTCCAGCTCTATACCGAGCAGAAGAAATTCAAGGCCAAGATCCAGTATGCGGACAAGCTGCACGTGCCTTATGTCATTTTCCTTGGTGAGGATGAGGTAAACGGCGGCGTGGTTGCGCTCAAGGATCTGCGTACAGGCGAACAGGCCACGGTGCCGGAAGGCGCGGCGGCGGAAACGATCCTGGCGGATATCGCCGCACGCGGACAGCTGCCGATTCTGAAATAAGAAAAAACAAGAACGTCCTGCCGGAAAATGCGGCAGAGAAAGAAGGTATATGCAAATGATGCAATCGAGAACTCATACCTGCGGACAGCTCCGGATGGAGCATGTCGGCGAGAAGGTCACGCTGGTCGGCTGGATGGAGAATGTCCGTGTGGTCGGCAGCAATTTCGCGTTTGTGATTCTCCGTGATTTCTATGGTACGACGCAGATCGTCATTGAAACAGAGGATATGATGAATGCCATCAAGGGCATCAACAAGGAGTCCACAATCTCTGTGACCGGCACCGTACGCGAGCGCGCCAGCAAGAACCCGAAGCTTGCCACCGGCGACATTGAGGTTGTTCCGGAAAAAATTGAGCTGCTGGGCCGCTGCCAGTATAATGAGCTGCCGTTTGAAATCAACCGCAGCCGCGACGCCGACGAGACGCAGCGCCTGAAGTACCGCTATCTGGATCTCCGCAACCCTGCGGTGAAAAAGAATATCATTCTGCGCTGCAATGTTATTGCTGCGCTGCGGCAGGCGATGATGGCGCATGATTTCCTGGAGATCACCACGCCGATCCTGACGGCTTCCAGCCCGGAGGGTGCGCGCGACTATCTTGTTCCGGCCAGAAAGCACCCGGGTAAGTTCTATGCGCTGCCGCAGGCACCGCAGCAGTTCAAGCAGCTGCTCATGACCTCCGGCTTTGACCGCTATTTCCAGATTGCGCCCTGCTTCCGGGATGAGGATGCCCGCGGCGACCGCAGCCCCGGCGAGTTCTATCAGCTGGATATGGAGATGGCCTTTGCCGCACAGGATGACGTATTCGCGGTCATCGAGGATGTGCTGCCGCCGATCTTTGCAAAATACGGCAAGTACGACATTGCGTCCACCGCGCCGTTCCGCCGCATTGCCTATACCGATGCGCTGGAAACCTACGGCTCTGACAAACCGGATTTGCGCATTGACCTCATCTGCAGGAATATCTCTGACCTGTTCACCGAGTCCGAGTTTGAGCCCTTTAAGGGCCAGACTGTCAAGGCTGTGCCGATTTCCGACTGCCATCTGACAAGAAAGCAGATCGACAAGCTCATGACCGACTGCGAGGTGCAGGCCGGCACGAAGGGCTACTGGTTCAAAATGGACGAAAACGGCGAGCTTGCCGGCGGCGTTGCAAAGTTTGTGCAGGGCTGCAAGCAGGAGCTGGTCAGCCGGCTTGATCTGAAGCCCAACACGCTTGTCGTGATTGCGGCGGGGGCATCCGCGACCAAGCTTACGGGCGTTCTCATCAAAACCTTTGGCGCAAATGTCGAGGGCCATATGGACAAGGAACGCTACGAATTCTGCTGGATCGTCGATTTCCCGATGTATGAGATCGGTGATGAGTCCGGGGAGCTGGAATTCTGCCACAACCCGTTCTCCATGCCGGGCGGCGGCGCGGCGACGCTTGATAAGGCGATCCGCGGCGAGATTGATCCGCTGACCATCACGGCGCAACAGTATGACCTCGTCTGCAACGGCATTGAGCTTTCCTCCGGCGCGGTCCGGAACCATGATCCGGAGATCATGGTCAAGGCCTTCCAGCTTGTCCGTCTGGGCGAGGAGGACGTGAAGAAGAAGTTCCCGGCAATGTATAACGCATTCTGCTACGGTGCACCTCCCCATGCAGGCATTGCCCCGGGCGTTGACCGCATGGTCATGCTGCTGGCCGGCGAGGATTGCATCCGTGAGATTATCCCGTTCCCGATGAATAAGAACGCACAGGATATCCTGATGGGCGCACCGTCCGAGGTGACGCAGAAGCAGCTCGATGAGCTGCATATCCGCTGCACAGCAAAAGAGGAAGAATAAAGCAAAACAGGAAGAATGAAAAAAGTCCCGGTGTTCTGAATGGAACACCGGGATCTTTTGCAGGCAGAGCATCAAATATGCAAGCTGTGGGGCTTTACTTACAGCCCGACCGCAGATATACTGAATATGGGGGAGCGTGAAAGGTATGCAGAAAAACCTGAAATTCGCGATTCTGACATGTGCCGGTTGTACGGGAATGCTGCTTGTAACGAGTGGGATCGTTATGAACGTTTTTTCGGCGGCGCAGCCGTATATTCTGGCGCAGAACGGCTTTACCAATACACAGACCTCCTTGATTATCACCGTGCGGTCGGCGGTTTACCTTCTGTGCATGCTGCTCATTGAGCGGTATTATGCGCGTGTGGGTTATCGGACCGGATGCGCCCTGGCGTGCATGCTGGCGGCCGGAAGCTTTGTGCTGTTTGCAGAGGCGCGAAGTCTGGCGGCATATTATCTGGCGGGAGCGGCAGCTGGAATCAGCTGCGGCCTTGGATCCATGGTTCCTGTCTCTATCCTGATGGCGCGCTGGTTCCACGCGCACCGTGGGCTGGCACTGGGAATCTGTGCGTCAGGAACCGGGCTGGCAACTGTGGTATTTTCTCCGATTCTGACGAGGCTGATTGAGACGGCCGGGCTGAACCGCGCATTTTATGTGACGGCAGTCTTTTGCGCCGTTATGGGCGCAGCGGTTTTTGCAATGATCCGGAGTGAGCCTGCAGCCTGCGGTCTGGTGCCGTACGGGCAGGCGCGGGAGATGGCGGCGCGGCGCGGCGCGATGCGGGAGGTGCAGCTGACAAAGGCCAGATGGGCGGCGGTGCTGCTGGCGGTGCTGCTGGTAAGCGGCGTCTGTTCAACCGGCTTTACGCACATTATGGTGTTGTATGTTACAGCCGGGATGGATACCATGCATGCAGCGGCGGCGCTGTCGGTCTGCGGGCTGGCACTGATGGCAGGCAAATGCGTGCTGGGGGAGCTTTGCGACAGGCTTGGCAGCTATCGGGCCAATTATCTGCTGTTTGGTGTGCTGCTTGCAGGCTGCGAGCTTTGTGTGCTGGCACCGATGAAAAGTATTTTGTGTATGTACCTGGCGGCTGTACTGGTCGGTTTTGGTGCGTCGCTCAACACAGTTGGAATTTCCATGTGGGCAGCAGATCTGTCGGAGCCGGAGCGCTATGCACGGACGATGCGTCTGTTTCAGAGCGCTTACGGCATCGGCGGGATTTTGGTTTCCTTCATACCGGGGATACTTGCCGATGCAGCCGGCGGGTACGGCCCGGCGTATGGTCTGTTCGGCGGTTTGATGCTGGGCTGCTTGATTGTGATCCAGAGTACGTACCGACGTGCGGAACAGAATGTGGGACAACGATAAAAAGAGGCTGTCTCAAAATAGAATTATCTAAAAATTAGACCAACAAAAAGTCGTGAGAATCCATAAAAAACTGGATTCTCACGACTTTTCCAAACTTTTAGAGGGGCTATTCTCTTGCAATTTACATTTTGAGACAACCCCTTTTCCGGTTCAGAGAAAATTATGAATATCAAATACGGCGGCAGGCAGCACATCCGAAAGCTCCACAAGCTCCGGCACGAAGCCGCCGCTGCGGTCAATATGGACCTGCGGCGAGCGGAGCAGTGTTTCATCATCCGGCTTGGTCAGCGGCAGGGACAACAGAACCTCTGTTCCGGTACCCGGCTGTGACTGCAGCAGCACCGAACCGCCGTGGGCCTGTGCAATGGCCCGCGCAAGCGGCAGGCTGAAGCCGGCGCCGAATCGCGGATCATCCAGGGCAGGGGGCGTGGCATAGCGTGTGAACGCGTCAAAAAGCGGAGTGGCGTCCATGTTGCCGGCAGAGATAATGCGGATGCTGGCGCGCGCCTGCAGCCGGGAAAATACCAGCTGGATCGTACTTTCCGGGGCGGAAAATTTGATTGCGTTGGATAGGAGCGAAAGCAGCGCGCGCTGAAGCAGCCGACGGTCGACCCAGGCATAGACGGGCGCCAGCGGCAGCTGAACATCCAGCTGCCGGCCGGTCTGCCGGCAAAGCATCTGTGCATCCTGGCACAAGGTGTCGAGATAGTCGGTCAGATTCGTCCGTTCAAGGGCCAGCGGCAGCTGTCCCTGCAGGCTGCTGCTCAGGTCTGTCAGGTTGTCGGATACGCGCAGCAGCTGATAACAGGCGCGCAGCAGCACGGCAAGATTCTGCTGCAGGACGGGATCCTCTGCGTCGGCCAGCAGAGGGAAAATGCCGGAGGTAACGGCGAGCAGGCTGGTGAGCGGCGAGGAGACAGCCTGTGCTGCGCGGCTGAGCGCCGCCGCTATGCGATCCGAGCCGGCAGCGGCTGCAGGCAGAAAAATAAGCAGACCGCCGCATACTGGCTGTGTCAGCGCGTCGATATTCTGATCGGGTAAATGGATGCGCACGTTGGAGGGCGCAAGCAGAAGCTGCTCGAAGGACAGCTCTGGCGGGAGCAGGGCTCTGGCCTCATCGCCGGGCTGCAGCTGCAGCCGCTGCGCGGCAGGATTACAGGCCGCGATTTTGCCGTTTTGCAGGAAAAGAACGGGCTGTTCCACGCCGTCGTACATCGGATGGAACAGACCGGGCAGTTGTTGCATGACAGATCCTCCTTATTGGCACTGCTGCCCAGGATACATGGCGGCAGGATCAGCTGACAAACAGCGTGCGGGTGGGATGCTCTGGCGCGCCGTTTGCGGCAGTAGCGTCCATGACATGCACCGGCATGCCTGCGTTCTTTGCCCTTGTCAACTGACGCTAGTATATGCAAAAACAAAAACGGGCCGATATCCAAATTCTTCTTGCTCCCATCATAGCGGAACGCAGCGAAAAAAGCAAGCTCTCCTGAAAATTTGTCTGTTTTCGCGGCTTTCGTGGAAAAATATCCGTTATAGAAAGAAAAAAGGCGTCCGGCTCCCGGTGCGTGCAGCACCAAGGCCGGACTTGTTTTTTTAAAATCTGTGCGCTATACTGTGGCGCGTACTTGAGACTGCGGGAGGAACGGAACATGCAGGCAGTGATTTTTGATATGGATGGTGTACTCGTTGACAGTGAGCGGGTGGTTCTGGAGAGCTTTCGCTATGCCGGAGAGAAAACCGGTGTGCCGAATGCCGAGCGGATGGCAATTGTGGGGCTTGGGCTGAATGACGATGCCTGGATGGAGCGGCTGCGGCTGGAATTTGGTGCAGATGCGATGCGCGTTCTGGAATATTCTGAGGCATATATGGCGGATTTTTACGCGGAAAAGGCCGCGCCGGAAAAAAAGGGTGCGAAGCGGCTGCTTGCGCAGCTGCGCGCGTGGAAGCTCCGGACAGCGGTCGCATCGTCCTCGCCGGTTGCCGTGGTGCAGCAGCGGCTGGAGCGGGTAGGTCTGCTTGCATATTTTGATGTGGTCATCTCCGGTGATATGGTCAGCCGGTCAAAGCCGGAGCCGGATATTTTTCTGGAGGCCGTCCGGCAGCTGGCGGTGCCTGCGGCGCAGTGCACCGTCATTGAGGATTCGCCGAATGGCCTGCGTGCGGGCAAGCGCGCAGGCTGCCGGACGCTGTTTGTACCGGATCTGTGGCGGCCGGAATGCGATCAGCCGAAGCTTTACGATGCCAGATTTGAGGATCTGGATGCGGTAGGTGCGTTCTTTGCGGCGGAGCGCTAGGGTGTATCTGAAAATTGGAGATGTGACCGGCAGCGAGGAATTTTCGTGGTGCGCAAGACATTTTTTCGCAGGAATCCTGACGTATTGCAAGGAAAAATGACGCAGCACAACGCGAAAAGGTCCACTGTCCGGGGGGCCGTTGGCGGTTTTTGGATACACCCTAGGCGCGGCGGCTGGCCGCAGGCGGGATCTGCAGCAGCTGCCGGTACTTTGCAACCGTGCGCCGGGAGATATCGATGCCCTGTGCCTGCAGGCGCGCGGCAAGCGCCTGATCGGACAGCGGCGCGCTTGGATCCTCCTGGCGCACCAGCGCCGCGAGTGCCTGCTGCGCCATCACGCCGGAGACCTCGCCGCCGGCAAGCTTGGCGGAAAACAGGCTGCGCAGCTGGCGGATGCCCTGCGGCGTCTGGATGTATTTTCTACTGAGCGCGCGGCTGACGGTGGAGACATGCAGCCCGACAGCAAGGGCGATATCCTGCATGGTCATGGGGGCCAGCGGCCCCTGCGAGAGGAAGTATGGCGTCTGCCGCTTCAGAATTTCCTGGCAGCAGCGCAGCAGGGTCTGCTCACGCTGGCTGATGCAGTGGATGAGCCATTCTGCCTGGGAGACCTTTTTGGCGATGTACTGCCGGACCTCGGGATCCTCGGTGTCGTGGCCGAGCGTGCGGTAGAAGCTGCTGATTGTCAGCTCCGGTGTGTAGGCCTTGTTGATGCTGACGCTGAGCGCACCGTCCTTTTCACTGATGAGAACGTCCGGGATGACATAGCTGTCGTCCGGCGCGTGACAAAATTCCGCGCACGGATAGGGAGACAAGCACTGGATCCGCCGGTAAGCCTCCTGCACGGCTGCAAGCGGAACGTGCTCGCTTGCGGCGATGGAGGCAAAGGCGTGACGGCCTGCCTGCTCCAGATATTGCGCGGCAATTCGGTAGGAAAGGCCGGACTCACCGAGTGCCTGCAGCTGCAGGCAAAGACACTCTGAGAGCGTCCTGGCGCCGACACCGGGCGGGTCAAGCCGCTGCACGATCTGCACGGCGGCGTCAAAAAGCTGCGCCGGGCCAAACGAAGAAAGGTCCGCGCGCAGATAGCCGTCGGAGTCAAGCGCATGGATCACCGCAAAGACGGCGCTCTGCAGTGTGGGCTCCAGAGCCAGGCGCTCTGCCTGAAATAGCAGATGCGTGGTCAGATCCTCGCCATAGGCGACAGCATCTGTGTCAGCAAAGTCTGGCTGGGGCTGCGCAAAGGGGCCCTCCGCCTCGTCGCCGGTGCTGCGTGCGCCGCCGGGAAGATCAGCGAGCAGACTGACCGCGGGGGAAGCGCCGCATTCAAGCGTTGGATTTTCCAGCAGAGCGGTACTGATATAGGATTGCAGCTGGCACACGTCCAGCTGTAGGATTTCAACAGCGGCAAACATCTGCGGACGCTGCTGCTGAACAGGTTTTTGTTCTTGAAAAAACTGCATGGAAAAATTCCTCATTTGATGAAAAACGGTGCAATTGGACTGAATATTGATTATATGCGGGTATGACGGGGATGTCAAGCATCTCCCCGGAGCTTGAAATTTTTACATATACTACTCGTAGTGGCACGAAAATTGCTATAATAGAAGGCAGAGGGAGGTGCAAACCGATGAAACAAGAAAAATACGTAGAGAATATCCCGGGAATCCTGCTGCTGTCGCATGGCCCGTTTTGCCAGGCTTTGCTTGAGTCTGCACAGATGATCGGCGGCGAGGCTGTAAACGTTGTGGCAATGCCGCTGTTCGAAAATGCCAGCATTGAGGAATATGGCGAGCAGGCGATGCAGACCTTCAAGGAAATGCCTGAGGGCTCGATCGTCCTGTTCGATCTGGCCAGCGGCACGCCGTTCAATCAGATGATGATGAAAAGCGGCGGAGAAAAATTCCCCGGCCTGTGCGGCATGAATCTGCCGGTGCTGCTGGAGGCGATGACCATGCGCGAAGCCATGAAGGGCGAGGAGCTGGTTGCGCTGCTGGAAGAATCGGCAAAGGCCGCAGTTGTCAACATCAAGAGCTTTTTTGAACCGTAAGGAAGATCCTGGTACATAATCCGGGGAAAGGAGGTTTGTACATGCGCAGAGATGATATTTTGCAGGTTGTCCTGTCATCTGATGCACAGGGCGTGACGGCGCAGGCCGTTGCAGATGCGCTGGGAATCTGGCGCAATGACGCTGCCGTCGAACTCAATAAGCTTGTTGCGGAGGGGAAGCTGCGCCGGGAGGGCAAGAAAAATGTGCGATTTTTTCCGGCAGATGCAGCCACTGATACGCCGGCACAGAATTCGCCTGCTGCAGAGCAAACGCAAGCAGGTGTGGGCGGCGACCCCAAGCAGTATCATGCGTTTTCCGGCCTGGTCGGCGCGGATGGGAGTCTGAAATACCAGCTGCGTGTAGCGATGGCGGCGGTTGCCTATCCGCCCAATGGCCTGAACATGTTGATTACCGGCTCGACCGGCAGCGGCAAGAGTCATTTTGCCCGGACAATCTGGGAGTATGCCAGGGAAACCGGCGCGCTGTGCGGTGCGCATGCACAGATCCCCTTTGTGGAATTTAACTGCGCGGAGTATGCCGACAATCCGCAGCTGCTGCTGTCGCATCTGTTCGGGTACAAGAAGGGCGCGTTTACCGGCGCGCTGGAGGATAAGCCGGGGCTGGTGGAACAGGCAGACGGCGGGATTTTGTTTCTTGATGAGATCCACTGCCTGTCGTCGACGGGGCAGGAGATGTTCTTCTCGCTGCTCGATACCGGTGTGTTCCGCCGCGTGGGCGACAACACGCCGCGCACGTCGCGTTTTATGCTCATAGGTGCGACGACAAAGCCGCTGACGGATCTTCTGGAGACGTTTTTGCGGCGGATGCCGGTGCTCATCTCCATGCCCACGCTCTCTGACCGCCCGATGAAGGAGCGGCTGGAGCTGGTGGAGCATTTCTACGCGCAGGAGGCCGACCACATCGGCCGCACGCTGCGTATCCAGAAGGGCGCGCTCAACAGCATTCTCGATTATTCGCTGCATTCCAATCTTGGTGTTCTGAGGAATCTGGTGCAGCTGTCGTGCGCAAAGGCTTTTTTGCGCGAAAATGTGGCCGGGAACCGAACCGGCGAAATTGTGGTGACATTCTCTGATCTCTCGTTCCAGACCTACAATGTTTCGGCAGAGACGGAGAAGTATGCACATGGAGATCTGCGCTTTGTGGAGGATCTGGTTGTCCCCAATCAGCGCATCCAGAGCGGTGCGGCGGAAGCGTCCTCGTTTGTCGACGTCTATGATTTTGTGGAGTCCCGTCTTTCCGGGGAGCAGGAGCAGCGCCACGACGCGGGCAATCTGCAGCAGATCATTGCGGCGGAGATTGACAATTACTACGTGGATATGGAGCGGGCACTGCAGGCACCGGATGTCGACCAGAGTCTGCTCGACAGTGTGCTGTTCCCGGGCAGTATCGGCATCTGCAGTGAGTTTCTCAGCCGCGCGTCGCACGCGCTCGACCATGTCTATCCGCCGATTGCGGCGACGCTGCTTGCCATGCACATCAGTCAGTATGTCAGTCGGATGCGTTCCGAGCAGCCGGCCTTCCCGCTGAACGTGCGCGGCGGCCTGCAGGGCTATGGCGCGGAGCTGGATTTCCTGCAGCAGAACCGTCAGTGGCTGTCGCAGGCAATCAAGGTACACATCTCAACTGACGAGATGAACTGCCTGGCTGTGCTTTTGCGGCAGGCAGGAAAGAAACGGGAAAAGCCGCCGGTCTGGCTGACGCTGGCCTCCGGCAGCGATGGGGTTGCAGCCGGAATGGCGCGCCACCTCAATTCGGTGTATGACACCAATCATGTCCACTGGGTGGACTCCGCAAAGGGCGGGAGCCTGTTCCAGTCGCTGTGTGACCATATCACGACGTTCCATGGCGCGGCAGGCAATCTTATCTTTACGGATATGAAGGTCCTGACAACGTTGGAGCCGGAGCTGACCAAGGCCACGGGAGTGCCGTGCCGGGTCATCCCGATTCTGGAGCAGCGGCTGCTGCTTGAGGCAAGCCGGCTGACGCTGCATCCGACGCAGCAGGATCTTGATGAACTCAAGGATCAGATCATGGAGGCCTACTTCCGGCAGATGAGCCATCTGTTCCAGACCTCCGGACTGGATCTGCCGGCGCTGCGTGAAAAATACGCGGAGCAAACGCCGGAGAAGGTCATTCTTTCGATCTGCATCACAGGCATTGGCAGTGCCAGAAGCATTCAGGAAATCCTGCAGAAGCGGCTGGCGTATATTCCGCGCCTGCATGTTGTGGCGGTAAGCGCGCTTGACAGTATGGAAAAGCTTGCGACGAAGTATGGCAGCTCTCTGCGGCTTGTTGTTGGCACGGTGGAGCCCAATATCCCCGGTGTGCCGTTTATCACGGCGGATCGTGTGTTCAGCCGGGAGGGACTGCTGTCCATTGCATCTGTCGTTGACGACTGGGGCATGGATGACAAGCAGGCAATTGCCGAGCAGGAGGAACCCGCCGGCACAGAGACATTCAGCCTGCTGGCGCAGAGCCTGCGCTATATTGCGCCGCATGTTGACCAGCAGCTGGCAATCGACTGCATTGAGACGATGACGCAGCAGCTGGAGTCCGGCTATTACCACCGGGCGCTGCCGCAGGATGTGCGCGTGCGGCTGTTCATGCATGCGGCGTCCATGCTTGAACGGATTGCCGGCGGCAATCCGCTGGCCATGGAGCCGGAGCACGAGGAGCTTGTGCAGCAGAATGCATCGTGGTTTGCGCGGCTGCAGGCGCTGATTGCGACGTCCTTTGCGCCCTTCGGACATGAGATCCCGCGGGCGGAGGCGTTCTACTTCATGCTGTCGCTGCCGCAGGCACTGGAATAGGAAATCCTGCGCCGCCGCGGCGGCACATCAAATACAGAAAATGAAACAGGAGAATGAATCATGGTTAGTCAGAAAGTTACAGTCATGAATGCGTCGGGGCTGCATGCACGCCCGGCCAATGCATTTGTCAAGGAGGCAGTCCGCCACGCAGGCTGCAACATCCTCATCAAGAAGGACGGCAAAACCTTTATGGGAAAATCCATTGTTTCGGTTCTTTCCGCGTGCGTCAAGTGCGGCACGGAGATTGAGCTGGTTGCAGATGGCGCGGATGAGGCGCAGGCTCTGCAGGATATGGTCAACGCAGTCAACTCCGGCCTGGGCGAATAAGATCGGCAGTACGCAAATGAAACAGTGAGGTGGCAGGAACATCATGAAATGGCAAGGCAAAGGCGTGTCAGAGGGACTCGCCATGGCGCAGGTACATCTGTTTACGCCGAAGCTCCCGGAAATTTCCCGGCAGCCGGCAGGCGACCCGGAGGCAGAGGTCCAGAAGTTTGAACAGACACTGGCTGCCGCGCAGGACGAGCTGCATGCGCTCTACGAGAGTGCCAAGGAAAAAATGGGCGAAAAGGAAGCGGAGATTTTTGATGCACATCTGACAATTCTGGGCGATGAATACTCCGTTCATGAGCCGATTGTGCAGCGGATCCGGGAGCAGAAGCAAAACGCTGCAGCCGCGATTGCAGATCAGTTTGATGAAATGGCGCAGATGTTCCGCTCCCTGGGCGATGAGCTGATGGCGGAGCGTGCGGCAGACGCAGAGGATCTCAAGCAGCAGCTGCTTCGCATTTGCCTCGGCTGCGGCCGGCAGGATCTTTCCAACCTGCCGGGTGATGTGATTGTGCTGGCAGAGGAGCTCACACCGTCTGATACGGTGCGTATGGACACCGCGCATGTCAAGGGCATTGCAACGAAACTCGGCGGTGCGACGGCGCACAGCGCTATTATTGCGCGCACGCTTGGCATCCCGGCTGCAGCCGGCATTGACGGCTGGCAGACGATGGCGCTCGACGGCCACATGGCAATTCTGGATGGCGCGGATGGTTCGCTGATTGTCGATCCGTCTGAGGCGGAAATGGACTGCTACCGCTGCCGCAAATCTGAGGCCGACTGTCAGGCGCAGGCGCTTGAAGCGTTCCGCAGCCGCCCGTCGCAGACGAAGGACGGCGCTGCGCTGGAGATCTGCGCGAATATTGGCACACCGCAGGAGGCGCAGCAGGCCATGGAATATGGTGCGGACGGCGTTGGACTGTTCCGCAGCGAATTTTTGTTCATGGACCGCGACGCGCTGCCCACAGAGCAGGAGCAGTTTGAGGCGTACCGCATGGCGGCGCAGACGATGGCGGGCAAGCCGCTTATTATCCGCACGCTGGATGTCGGCGGCGACAAGAAGCTGCCGACGCTGGATCTGCCGCATGAGGACAATCCGTTCCTGGGCTTCCGCGCGATCCGCATGACGCTCAGCCACCCGGAAATATTCAGGCCGCAGCTGCGCGCCATTCTTCGCGCGGCAGCTTATGGCGATGTGCGCGTGATGTTCCCGATGATCGGTGCGCTTGACCAGCTGCGCGCGGCCAAGGCCATGCTGCGTGAGCAGGAGCAGGCGCTGCAGGCGGAGGGCGTCCGGACCGGCAAGGTTCAGGTTGGCATGATGGTAGAGATTCCGGCAGCCGCCGTGCTGGCGGAGGAATTTGCAAAGGAAGTGGATTTCTTCTCCATCGGCACAAATGATCTGACACAGTACACACTGGCGGTGGAACGCGGCAATAATGCGGTCGCACAGCTTTATGAGCCGGAGCATCCGGCTGTCCTGCGACTGATTGCCATGACAGCGCAGGCTGCAGCCAACCACCATATCACCTGCGGCATGTGCGGCGAGGCAGCCGGCGATGCAAGGCTGGCCCCTGCGTTTGTCGGCATGGGCGTCAACGAACTGTCCATGAGCCCGCGCAGAGTTCCGGCAGTCCGCAAGCTTCTGAGCGAGATGACAATGGACGAGTGCCGGCAGGCGGCACAAAAGCTGCTCCAGGTTTGAATAAAAATTTTTCGTGCAATTTCAGACGAAAATTCGGAATAAATTTCTGAATTTTCAAACAATCAAACAAAGAACGTGACGCGAAGCAGCAAAAAAGAAACAGATACTACGTGTAGTGGCACGGAAATTGCATATTAAAAAGGGCGTAGGGAAAAGACAGAAACGAGCGGCGGCAATGACGTGCGCCGCATCTGCACAGTCTCTGCAGACTTCAGAATGGAAAGGGAACGTGCAACAATGAATTATCAGGATCAGGTAGTCGTGCTGACCGGCGCAAGCGGCGGCATCGGCTCTGCAATGGCAAAAAAGTTTACAAGTCTCGGCGCAAAGGTCGCGCTGCTGGATATCACGGTGGACCGTGTGCAGGCACTGGCTGAAAAGCTGGGCCTCGGCAGTGACCGCGCATTCTGCGCGGCAGTCGATGTCTCCGACGAAGCATCGGTCAAGACAACGGTGGACGCAATCCTGCACCATTTTGGCCGGATTGACGTGCTGGTCAATGCGGCGGGCATTCCCGGGCCGAGCGCCCGCGTGGAGGACTATTCCTTCAACGATGCCAAAAAAGTTATCAATGTCAACCTGTTCGGCACATTTTTGATGATGCATACGATTCTGCCTGTGATGCAGGCGCAGAAGCATGGCGCTGTGCTGAACTTCGGCTCCGTCTCGGGCCTGGTTGGCTATCCGTTTGAGAGCGCCTACGGCGCAAGCAAGGCGGCGATCATTCATCTGACGAAGAATGCAGCGAGCGAAAACGGCGGCAACGGCGTGCGTATCAACTGCATCTCGCCCGGCTGGGTCAAGACGAACATGATGGCGACGATCCTTGACAGCTATAAGAATGTCGGTTTTGATAACGCCAGCGAAAATGTCACGCTTGGGCCGATGGGCCGTCCCGGCACGCCGGAGGAAATTGCAAACGTGGCAGCGTTCATCTGCTCGGAGGATGCATCCTACGCCAACGGCTCGAACTTCCTTGTGGATGGCGGCATGACGCTGGGCTGATCGGAGGCGCGTACATATGGCAACAACACAGACCAATAGACGAAGGGTCGTTGTCGTCGGCGGCGTGGCCGGCGGTGCATCTGCGGCAGCACGGATCAAGCGGCTGGACGAGAATGCAGACGTCGTTGTGTTTGAAAAGGGCGACGATGTCTCGTTTTCAAACTGCTGCCTGCCGTATTATCTGAGCGGCACCGTGGAGGACAGCGAGGATCTTATTATGATGACGCCGGCTGCCTTCCGAAAAAAGCATGATATCGATGTGCGTGTGCACGCGGAGGTGCTGTCGATCAACCGCGCGGAAAAGACCGTCACGGTGCGCAGCACCGAAACCGGCGAGACGTATGAGCAGCCGTATGACAAGCTGGTGCTCTCGCCGGGCGCAAACCCGATTGTTCCGCCGGCTTTGACGGGGACAGAACGGGAAAACGTATTTACCATCCGCAATGTCCGCGATATCCGCGCGCTCAAGGCGTGGATGGACAAGCCGGAGGTCAAGCAGGTATTTGTCGTCGGCGGCGGCTTCATCGGCATTGAGGCGGCAGAAAATCTGCGCCTGGCCGGCAAGGACGTTACGCTGGCGGAGCTGTCCGGCCAGATCCTGCAGCCGTTTGATGAGGATATGGTTCAGATCCTGCATAAGGAGCTGGACGATCACGGCGTCAAGCTGCTGCTGCATACCAATGTGCAGGCGATCACGGAAGAAGGCGTGACGGTTGACCAGAATGGTACGCAAAAGAGCTATCCGGCAGACGCGGTGGTTCTGGCTATCGGCGTGTTCCCGGAGACGCGGCTGGCTGCGGCGGCCGGATTGGAGATCGGCAAGTCCGGAGCAATCCATGTGAATGAAAACTATCAGACCAGCGATCCGGATATCTACGCTGTCGGCGATGCTGTTGAGGTCTATGACCCGCAGACGCATGGATGGCGCAAGCTGGCGCTTGCGGGCCCTGCGCAGTTTGAGGCGCGGGCGGCTGCAGATCATATCTGCGGCGTCGCAAGTCAGAACCATGGCTTTGCGGGCGCACTGTGCCTGCGTGTGTTTGGCCAGAATGCGGCAGCAGTTGGAATCAATGAGGCGCTTGCCGCACGCTCCGGCTTCCATGCAGACAGCGTGATGATTTTCCCGGGTGACAAGGTTGGCATTATGCCGGAATGGCACTATATGGCGCTCAAGCTGATCTTTGAGCGGCCGACCGGCCTGATTCTCGGCGCGCAGGCCATTGGCGAAGGCGATGTGGTGGGCCGCATGAACGTGATTGCAGCCATGATCCGGATGCATGCGACGGTCTATGACCTCAAGGATATGACGCTCTGCTACTCCCCGGTTTACAGCACGGCAAAGGATCCTGTCAATCAGGCGGCGCTTGTTGCCATCAACGTGCTTGAGGGACAGATCCGGCAGGTGCACGTGTCGCAGGTACGCGCGCTGGTGGAATCCGGCGCATACATTGTCGACGTGCGGGAGCCGGGGGAATATGCAGCAGGACACCTGCAGGGCGCACACAACATCCCGCTGACGCAGCTGCGTGAGCGGATGCAGGAGATCCCGAAGGATATTCCCGTATATCTGCATTGCCGCTCCAGCCAGCGCAGCTATTACGCAATCTGCTGCCTGCGCGGCCACGGCTTTGACAATCTGACAAATATCAGCGGCTCCTTCCTCGGCATCAGCCTGTATGAGTATTTCCAGGATAAAGCTCTTGGGCGCGAGCCGATTGTGACCGCGTATAACTTCGATTGAGGCTGTGGGTGCGGATATGGAAAAAACAATGACAGAGGCGCGTGCAGACGCGCTGATGGAGGATGGATTCCACTGCTCGCAGTGCGTATTCCCGTATGCGGCCTATCGGCTTGGCATGGATCGCGACCAGGCGTTCCGCCTGAGCGCAGGGCTTGGCGGCGGCTGTTTCCACGGAGACTCCTGCGGCGCCGTGACCGGCGCAGCGATGGCGCTTGGGATTGTGTATGGATTTGACCAGCCGAATGCCGAGGAGGCAGACGAGCTGCTCATTTCCAAGGTGCATGAGTTTGAGACGCGGTTCCAGGAGGAAAACGGCTCGCTTCTGTGCCGGCAGCTGCTCGGCGGCTACGACAAGGCGGATCCCGACGCGGTCGCACCGGAGGGCGCCTATGATAACTGCGCACGCTATTGCGCAACGGCCTGCCGGATCCTGGATACACTGATCGGCGACCGCTATATTCGATAAGAAACGAGGCCTTACCAATGGTTAAATTGGATTTGCTTGAGAAAAAAAGCATCATCGGTATGATACACACGCTGCCGCTGCCCGGTACGATGGACTACGGCGGAGACATGACGAAGATCATGGATCGCGCGCTGGAGGATCTGCATGCCATGCAGAATGCGGGCGTTGACGCAGTGATTGTGGAGAACTTCTGCGACCATCCTGCCGGCACGAAGCTCGAGCCGGAGCAGATGGCGGCGCTGACCGCTGTGGCAACGGTCGTTGCGCGTGAGGCGCGCATCCCGGTCGGCATTGACGCAGCCTTCTGCGATCCGTTTGCAAGCCTTGCCATCGCAGTGGCAGTCGGCGCAACGTTCATCCGTGTGCCGGTGTTTGTCGATACGGTTGTGACCTCGGATGGGATTGTCAATCCCTGTGCAAAGCAGCTGCAGCGCTACCGCAAGCTGCTGGGTGCAGAAAATATTGCACTGCTGTGCGATATCCAGACGAAGCACACGTTCATGCTGAGCAGCGCCATCTCCATTGAGGAGAGTGCACTGATGGCAGACGAATGCGGTGCGGATGCACTCATCATCACAGGCGCGCACACAGGCTCTGCTTCGCCGCTGGAGACGATCCGCAGAGTGCGCAAGGTCACGAGCCTGCCGCTGATTGCCGGCAGCGGCGTCAACGCGCAGAACGCAGCCGATCAGCTGTCGGTGGTTGATGCAGCGATTGTCGGCTCCGCCATGAAGGCGCACGGCAAGGCAAACGAGCCCATTGACGAGGCGCTGGCCGCCAAGCTCATGCAGAGCGTGAAGGCCTGTCGGTAAGTTTTATCGGACTTTATGCGCAGTCGGGCGCTGCCCGCTGCCGTGAAGCATAATCCCCGCAAATCATGATGACAGAAAGGAGGTACGAACATGCGCAATGTTGTTTTGGCAAGAGTTGATGAGCGTCTGATCCATGGTCAGGTTATGACCTCGTGGCTGAAGCTCTGCAACGCAAACGTCATCCTCATCATCGACGCCGCATCCGCATCGAATGCATTTCTGAAGCGGATCCTGTTCGCTGCAGCACCCAAGGATGTAGAGCTGCAGGTTATGAACGAGGCAGACGCCGCCGCCTATCTGAAAGAAGATTCTCCCGCGGGAGAAAAGGTGCTGGTGCTTTCGAAGGTCCCGCAGCCGCTGCTGGCTATGGTCAAAAGCGGAATCGAGCTGAAGGAAATCATTCTTGGCAACATGGGCGGCGCACCGGGCAGAAAGCATTTCAATAAGAGCATCTCGGCGAGCCCGGAGGAAATCCAGGCATTCCGGGATCTTGTGGATGCGGGTGTATACGTCTACTGCCAGATGGTTCCGTCCGACGCCAAAGAGGACGTCAAAAAGCTGCTGAAGTAAGCGGCATGCCCCAGCATGAATCTGCTCGAGCGGGTTCAGAAACAACACAAAAAAGAAAAAGGAGAGAGAACCTGTGAATATCAGCATCCTGCAAATTTGCCTGATTTCGTTGTTCTATTGTTTCTCGAACATCAGCTGGCCGTTCGGCTCTATGGGCCAGTGGGCGACCATCAATCGTCCGCTTGTCGGCGGTCTTGTCGTCGGTATTATTCTTGGCGACCCGGTTCAGGGCACCATCATCGGCGCAACCATCAACATCATCTATCTTGGTCTTGTCTCTGCCGGCGGCTCCCTGCCTGCTGACTCCGGCATGGCCGGTGTCATGGGCACCGCATTCGCACTCATCGGCGGTCTGGACACCAACACCGCTCTGGCCCTGGCAGTCCCGATGGGTCTGGTCGGCGCTGTGATCGAGGTTCTGACCATGACTGGCCAGTGCATGCTCGTTCCTCTGGCTGACAAGTGGATCGACGAGGGCAAAGCAAACCGCGTCATCTGGGCAAACACATGGATCCCGTATATTGTCAAGTCTATCATCCGCTTTATTATTGTCTTTGTTATTCTGTACTTCGGCTCCACGGCTCTTGACAGTGTCACGGCAGCTCTGAGCGGCAGAGTCCTGGACGCACTGAGCGTCATGGGCGGCATGCTCCCGGCGGTCGGCGTTGGCATGATGCTGCTGTCGATCTTCAAGGGCACGGCCCGCTGGTTCCTGTTCCTGGGCTTCCTGGCCACCAGCTTCCTCGGCCTCAACACCATTGCAGTTGCATTTGTGTTCCTGATTGTTGCTGTCCTGATGGTCGGCTTCACAGAGGATGACTTTGCTGGCTTCAAGAACATCCAGCAGGACAATGATCTCGCCTACAAGTACATCACCAAGAAGGATCTGACGCACTCCTGGTTCCTGTGGCACTGGTTCTGCGAGTCCTGCTACAACTATGAGAGAATGCAGGGCCTTGGCTTCTGCACCGCTATGATCCCGATGCTCAAGAAGATCTATAAGGGCGACGAGCAGGCTATGATTGCTGCTATGAAGCGTCAGTCCATGTTCTTCAACACCGACCATGACTTCGGCGGCATGATCCTTGGTATCTGCACCTCCATGGAGGAGCAGAAGCGCAACGGCGCAGACATTCCCGACGATGCATTCGTTGCACTCAAGTCCGGCCTCATGGGCCCGTGCGCCGGTATCGGCGACACCCTGTCCCAGGTCGTTCTGCTGCCTGTCCTGTCTGTTATCTTCATTAACCTTGCCACCCAGGGCGCTGTCTGGGCTCCGGTTGCCTACACCGTTCTGTTCCTGGCCATCTTCTACGGCGTTGGCTACTGGATGCTGAACGTTGGCTACAAGAGCGGCGGCGAAGCTGTTCTGAAGCTCATGGAGAGCGGCATTTTTGACAAGGTTGTCAAGGTTGCAAACATCCTCGGCTGCGCGGTCTGCGGCGCACTCATCTGCAGCTATGTTTCCTTCAACTGGAACGTCGTCATGATGCGTGAAGGCGTGGAGGTCTTTAACCTCCAGACCGGCGTGTTTGACGCAATTCTCCCCAACATGATGCCTCTGCTTCTCACGATGGGCGTTTATGGCCTGTCCAAGAAGGGCGTCAAGAGCTCCTACATCACCTTTGGCACGATGGCACTTGGCTTCGTGCTCGGCCTGCTCGGCCTGATTGCTTAATTAAATCTGGCCGTTTGCGTATTATCTCTCTCAAGCTGCCGGCAGGAAACTGCCGGCAGCGCAGGCGGCCCACTGAATTTGTCAACCCTGCGGCAGCTTCTGCCGCTCAAGTATAAGGAGGATTTCTTATGAGAATCAGCAATGTTGGTTTGTTTGTCAAGGATCTCGAAGGTGCAAGAAAGTTCTTCGAGGACTTTTTTGGCGCGCAGGTCCATGCAACCTATGAAGAAGATGACGGCTACAAGTCGTACATCATGAAGTTCGACGAGAACCCGAAGCTGGAGCTGATGACCAAGCCGTCCGTCGTCGACGAGAAGAAGGATCCGAACCGCACCGGCTTTGTGCATATCTGCATTAAGGTCGATTCCCGCGAGAAGCTCGATGAGATCATCGCAAAGTTCAAGGCTGCCAACTACAAGATCCTGTACGAGCCGGCAACCAACGGCGGCAGCGAGGTTCGCGCCATTACGTTTGAGGACAACATTCTCGAGGTCTGCTGCTGAGCAGCGCCGACGGGCAACACTATCATAGATAAGGAGACAACTTACAATGAGCGAAAAGAGCAAACTGTTTTTTAACGGCAAGAAGAAGGTTATCGGCATGGTCCATCTGCTGCCCATGCCCGGCAATGCCGCATATCAGAACAACAAGGAAGAAATCGTAAAGAACGCCATCGAGGATGCACACACCCTGATCGACTGCGGCGTTGACGCCATCATGCTCGAGAACTTCAGCGATTGGCCCCAGTACAGCACCGAGGTTCCCCTCGAGGCATATTCCCTGATGGTCAGCATCGCAACCCGCATCCGCGAGTTCTGCAAGATCCCGTTCGGTGTCAACATCGAGATGAACGCATATGTCCAGGAGTGGGCCATGGCCTACGCTGTTGACGCAGACTTCATCCGCTTCGAGGCTTATGTCGATAACCGCGCTGGCTCCTTCGGCTACATCGAGGCCTGCTCCACGCCGCTGGCAAAGATCATGAAGGACTATCCGTCTGACACCATGATCTTCGCAGATGTACACACCGCTGAGACCTACGGCGTGCCGAACGTGCCCATCAACGAGCTGGCCGGCAACGCCAAGGGCCATGACGCACATGCTGTCATCGTCACCGAGAATGACCAGAACAAGAAGATCACCCCGGAAGATGTCAAGTCCATGCGTGAGGTTATGGGCGACTTCCCCATCATTGTCGGTGCTGGCGTCAAGCCGGGCAACGTCCTTGACTACATGGAGTACTGCGATGCAGTTATCGTTGGCCGCGGCTTCAAGACCGGCGACCGCGTGGATCCGAAGCTCGTCAAGGAGTTCATGGAGATCGTTCACAAGAAGTACAACTAATCCTCATAAAGGTTCTGCCTTGCGCCGCCGCGGGAAATGCCCCGCGGCGGCGCTTTTTGCACGTGGAACAGGAAATATTCCTATACTTTCAGCGCCGGCCATGGTATAATTTTCAGAAGGAAAACGCAGAAAATCCGTACAAATTACGGGTCCGGTGCGGCAAGAAGGAGGCTGGAATGGCAGTCAGGGCATACTATGGCGAGGAGCTTTATTTTAATGACGGTGCGGTCAGCCTGACGCAGACGCTGCAGGAAAATATCCGCGTGCTGCTGTCGCAGAACCACGGCGTCGGGATTCTTGGCGGCAGATATGCGGCGGGACTGCCGATTCACCTGTGCAGCAAGCTGGCACTGGATATGCTGGGCTTTGCGTCGCTGGATGAGTTTGAGGCATTCAGCGGCGGCTGTCTGCTGCCGCTGCTTTGCACAGAGACAGACGCGATGACGGAAAAAGACTTCTCCCAGCTGCCGGCCACGGCGGAGGTCTGCATGCGGACGAGCAGCGGACAGCACCTGTGGGTCAGAATTGTCCGGTGGGAGCCGGCAGAGGCGAATGGCACGTGGCTGCTGTCGCTGTGCGATATTGACACCACGCACCGGCGGGAGCTGCAGCTGATTGAGGCCAAGGAGGAAGCGGACCACGCCAACCGGGCCAAGACGCTGTTTTTGTCGCGCATGTCCCATGATATCCGCACGCCGATCAACGGAATCCTCGGGATGGCGCGCATTGCCGGTGAAAATCTGGACAGCCGCGATAAGGTGGCCGATGCATTGGAGAAGATCTCCGCTGCCGGCCAGCAGCTGCAGCTTCTGGTGGATGAGGTGCTGGATGTGAGCCAGCTGGAAAGCGGGCACATTGAGCTGCTGCATACGCCGTTTGATCTGCGGCGGGAGCTGGAGAAGATGTATGATATGATTGCGCTGCTCGCGGCAGAGGCAGATATCCGGCTGCAGCCGCTGCAGCTGGATATCCGGCATACGGTGGTGGTGGGAAGCGCGATTCATCTGCACCGGATTCTGGAGAATCTTTTGACGAATGCGGTGAAATATACCCCGGCCGGCGGCAGCGTTGTGTTTGCAGCCCGGGAGCTGGAGAGCAATGAGCTGTACACCCGGTACCGCTTTACAGTCCGGGATACCGGTTATGGCATGAGCGAGGCATTTCAGGCGCACATGTATGAGCAGTTTCGGCGCGAGGAGGTGCCGGGGCGGAATATCAAGGGTACGGGCCTGGGCCTTCCGATTGCCCGGGATCTGGTTCTGCTGATGGACGGAACGATCGAGGCGGAGAGTAAGCTTGGCGAGGGAACCTGCTTTACTGTCTGCCTGCCGCTGGAGCGCAGCATGGAGCCTGCGGATGAAGAACAGCAGGACGAGCTGCCGGAGCGGTATCTGGCCGGGGCGCGCGTGCTGCTGGCGGAGGACAATGCGCTCAACCGGGAGATTGCGGTTTATCTTCTGACGCATGCGGGCGCGGAGGTCTGTACGGCGGAAAATGGAAAGCAGGCCGTGCAAGCGTATCTGCAGGATGATGGCTTTGATCTGATTCTGATGGATATTACGATGCCGGAGATGGACGGGCTGCAGGCAATGCGCGCCATCCGCTCGTGCAGCCAGCCGCACGCGAAGGAGGTACCGATCATCGCCATGACGGCCAATGCGTTCGCAGCGGATATCAACGCGGCGCTGGATGCCGGCGCCAACGCCCATTTGGCAAAGCCCATCGACGTGGAGGCGCTGCGGCGTACCCTGTATACTTATTTGAATCACAGACACTGAGCATGCGGAGGCAGTATGATCTATACGCTGACAACAAATCCGAATATCGACTATTATATGAATCTGCGCGGCCCGCTGGTGCCGGGGGGCATCAACCGCTCCGTGCATGAGCTGCTGGCCCCCGGCGGCAAGGGAATCAATGTGTCGCTTGTGCTGCGGGAGCTTGGGAAAGAGAGCTGCGTGCTGGGATATCTTGCGGGCCTGACCGGAAAGCTGCTGCAGTCCATGATGGAGAGCAGCGGCTGTCAGTGCCGCTGGTTCTGGCTGCTGCAGGGACAGACGCGGATCAACACGAAAATCAACACCAGCCCGGAAACCGCGTTCAACGCCGGCGGCCCGGAGCTGGATGATCTGGCCATTGCGGAGCTGTGCGCGTTTTTGCGTGCGCTGCAGCCGGAGGATACGCTTGTGGTGAGCGGAAATCTGCAGAAAAGCCCGGCGGGCGCGTTTGCGGAGCTCCTGCGCGCGGCAGATCAGGCCGGTGTGACGCTCATGGTGGATACAAGCGGACCGGCGCTGCATGATGCGCTGGCGTTCCGGCCGCTGCTGATTAAGCCCAATGCGGAGGAGCTCGGCGAGCTGTTCGGCGAGCAGGCGCGGACGCCGGAGCAGGTACTTGCGCTGGCCCGGCGGGCGCAGCGCCGCGGCGCGCGCAATGTGCTCGTCTCCATGGGCGCGGACGGAGCGCTGCTTGCAGCGGAGGACGGCGCGGTGTACCACGCGCGGCTGCGCAGCGCGCAGCCGGTTGTGTCCACGGTCGGCGCGGGCGATTCCGTGACGGCAGGCTTTCTGGCGGGCTATCTGGACAGCGGCGAGTATGCGTATGCGCTGCGGCTTGGCGTGGCGTGCGGCAGCGCGACAGCCTACAGCGAATGCCTGGCCAATGCGGAGAAAATCCGCGAGGTCTGGCGAAGTGTGGAAGTAAGCAGACAGGAATCATAAAATGAACTTGCCCCGGCAGCCATTGGCTGCCGGGGCTTTCACATTCGGGGCAGAAAATCCGACATCTCGCGCCGGGGCGGACACCGGGGCGGCCATCCTCTGCTATACTGAGCACAGGAGAATCGGCGGGGCAGCCGCCGAACGCAAAAGAGCGAGGAGGCAATACCATGAAAAAGAGAATGCTGGCGCTTGCATTGGCGCTGTGCCTGCTTCTGGCGGTCCTGCCGGTGACGGCGGGCGCGACTGAAGGGGAAAGCGCAAATGTTGGGACCTTTGATGAATTGACAGAGGCCATCAACGCTGAAAAAAAAGCAGATTACACTGACGGCGGACATTACAGCTACGGCTGCAGTTACGCCGCTGAATGGTGTGACAATCGATGGCGCCGGGCACACGCTGCAGGCAAAGACGACCGGCGTGACGGAGCAGGGCGTCATGCAGAAGGGCTCTGCCTATTCGATCTTCACAATTGCGTCGGGTAGAAGCGTCCATGTGGAAAACCTGACGATCAAGGGTGGCAGCAGCACTGCAGTTGTCAACGCCGGCAGCCTGGTGATGGAGAATGTCACCGTGACGCAGACCGGCAGCAGCACAGCTGAAGGCGGCGGCATCAAGAACACAGGTAAGGTGCTTCTGAAAAACTGCAGTATTATCCGTAATGTGGCCAGTTACGGCGCTGGTATTCTGAATGAAGAAAGCAGCGCAGTCCTGGTGATGGACGGGTGCTCCCTGTCGGAGAACCGTTCCCTGTCGCTGGGCGGCGGCGCGGTGGAACTGAAACGCAGCAGCACCATGTATGTCAACAACTCTGCCATCTGCAACAATACCTCGGCGGAGATCGGCGGCGGCTTTAATGTCTATAATGCTACACTCTACCTGATGAACTCCACCGTGACCGGCAATGCAACGACGTCTACGTATGGGAAAAATGCCGGCGGAGGCATTGGCAACAACGGAGGCAAGCTGTACGCGGTCAACAGTATCATTACGGATAATTATTATGTGACAAGTACTGAAGGACCTATAAAAAGTGATATCGGGTATGGCGGCACGAACGAGCTGCATAATTGCCTGTATGGCACACTGCAGCGCGCGAAGCTTTCGACAAGCACATACAACAAAACAACGACGGCAGCAGATGTCTTTGCCGGCTATGTGATGGCAGGTATTTTGAGCGGCAGCGGCACGACAACGACCAAGGCGTACAGCCGCCCGATCCTGACCAGAGTTTCTGCAGAAGATGATCGTCTGTATGCGCCGCTGAAGGCAGACTCCGCCGCTTTGACCGGCGGCACGAGCACACAGTTTGCATGCAGCAATGCTTTCGTTGTGAACATGTCCTATGGCACTGAAAAGACCGCATTGGGTACACTGACTCCGGCTGCTGGTGAGAATGCAGTTACAACGTATCTGGAGGGCGGCGAACGCGCCAGCGGCGTTATCGGCGCATCCGGTATTGGTACTGCTGGTGGCGAAGCGACAGAGTATTTTACTGTTTGGGTAAATCCGGCTGATGGCGGCACGGTTACCGGCGGCTCGGTGCATGGAGACTCCTATGTAAAGGGGACAACGGTCACTCTGACAGCAACAGCCAGCGAAGGCTATAAGTTCGGTAAATGGCTGATCGGTGAACGGAAAGTTTTCGATAATCCATACACGTTCCCTGTAACAGAGAATGTTACCCTGACACCGGTGTTTGAAAAAGACAATTCTACACCGGAAGTAACATATGTGACGGTGACGCTGGATGCTGCTGATGATGAGGGGATCATTGGCTTCCAGTACAAGGTGGACAACGCAGAGAACTGGATTGAATACTCGGTGCCCTTCGACGTCGTAAGCGGCAGCGCGGTGACAGTAAAAGCAATTCTGAGAGAGAATTACACCTTTGCAAGCTGGGGTAGCAACATCACGGACAATCCATATACCATGGCAAAGGTGGAAGCAAATGTCAACCTGACGCCGACCAGCACAAAGGGTTCCGCGCCTGTGGAGCATTGCACTGTTACGGTGAATGAGGTTGAGGGCGGTACCGTCACCGGCGGTAACGCCTCCTACGTGAAGGATACAGAGGTCACTCTGACAGCAACAGCCAGCGAAGGCTATAAGTTTGAAGGCTGGCAGGTCGATGGGCAGATTGTTTCCAGTGCGAATCCGTACACCTTCCCGGTGGAAAACAATATTACTTTGACGCCGGTATTTACGAAATATGTAACAGTGACGCTGAATGCCAGCGTAGGCATCGCCGGCTTCCAGTACAAAGTGAATGACGCAGAGTGGGCCGACTACACAGAGGCTTTCGAGGTTGTAAGCGGCAGTAAAGTCGCAGTAAAAGCCATTCTGGAGGATAATTATACCTTTGCAGGCTGGGGCAACGGCGAAACGGATAACCTGTATACGGCGGAGTCCTTGACAGAGGATCTCACGCTGACACCGACGACCACATATGAGCCCCCGAAGCCGGTTCGCCCGGTTCGTCCGACCTATACGCTGCCGGTTGAGCAGAAGCCGGAGGAGCTTCCGTTTGACGATGTGAGCAAGAACGACTGGTTCTATGACGATGTGGAGTATGTCTATGAAAGCGGTCTGATGCAGGGCGTGCGCACACGGATGTTTGAGCCGAATGCGCCGATTACCCGCGGCATGATCGTGACGATTCTGTATCGTATGGAGGGCTGGCCCGCAGTGAGCGGCAGCTGTGTGTTCCAGGATGTTGCGCCGGGCTCGTATTATGAGTCTGCAATTTTGTGGGCAGCCGCGCAGGGAATTGTCAAGGGCTATGATGACACGCACTTTGGCCCGGACGACAGCATTACGCGTGAGCAGCTGGCGGCAATTCTGATGCGTTATGCAGCATACAAGAATCAGGACACGGACGTGCGTGCGTCGCTGAATGGCTTTGTTGATGCCGGCAGCATCAGCAGCTATGCAACAAACGCGGTGGCATGGGCCGTCAGCGGCCAGCTCCTGGCTGGTGTCGGCGGCAGCCGGATTGCGCCGGCCGGCAATGCGACCCGTGCACAGGCCGCTGCAATTCTGCATCGGTTCCTGACGAAATAAATGGTCTGCAGAATTTCCCTGCCGCCAAGCGGCGGCAGGGAAATTTTTTTGTTGTGAGATAAAAAATATTTTGTAATTCGCACAATTTTCGTGTATAGTGAAAACTGAAATGTATGCAGAGCGCAGCGATAGCTTACGGCATAGTCGTACGCGGAAAAATCAAGGAAAGAGGAGAGTGGGAAGCTTGGAAGAACTGCTTCGCATGGAGCATATCAGCAAACGCTTCGGTGATTTTTACGCCAACCATGATATCAACTTTTCTGTGGCCAAGGGCGAGGTTCATACGCTTTTGGGGGAAAACGGCGCGGGAAAGTCAACGCTCATGAACATTCTTATCGGCCTCTATCAGCCGACAGAGGGAAAGATCTTTCTCAATGGGCAGGATGTCCGCATTGAGTCGCCCAGCCAGGCGGTCAAGCTTGGCATCGGCATGGTACACCAGCATTTCATGCTGGTTGAGGCAATGACGGTTTTTGACAACATCATCCTCGGGGACAAGCACGCCAGGGGCATATTTATCGACCGCGCAGCACGGCGGAAGGAAATTCAGGAGCTGTCCGAGAAATATGGCCTTGATGTGCAGCTCGATAAGCTGATTACGGAAATTTCCGTTGGTGAGCAGCAGCGCTGCGAAATTCTGAAGGCGCTGTATCACGGGGCGGAGCTTCTGATTCTGGATGAACCCTCGGCGGCGCTGACGGACATTGAGGTTGAGGGCCTGTTCGCAATCATGAAGAAGCTCATCAGCGAGGGCAAGAGCATCATCTTTATCAGCCACAAGATGCGTGAGGTGCTGCGTGTTTCCGACCGGATCACGATCCTGCGTCTGGGCGAGGTTATCGGTACCGTTAACCGGGCGGACACGGACGGGCAGAAGCTTGCCAGCATGATGATCGGCAAGGAACTGACCAGCTCCGCCTATGAAAAGGTGGACGCGCAGGGGGCAGATGTCGTGGCCGAGCTGGATCATGTGGATTTCAACAAGGAAAATAAGCACAGTGGCCTGAATGACTTCTCCCTGAAAATTCACAGCGGTGAGATTGTCGGCATTGCGGGCGTCGATGGCAATGGCCAGACGCAGCTGGCCCAGCTGATTACGGGCGTCATCACGCCGCAGAATGGATCGGTTCAGATCAAGGGCAGCCGGGTCGCAGTCTTTGATCCCAACGGCTTCATTGAAAACGGCGTCAGCCATGTGCCGGAGGATCGGAACCTGCAGGGCCTGATCGGCGATATGTCGATTGCAGAAAATCTGGTGCTGAAGGATGCGGACGACCCGCGTTTCAGCCGCAGCAAGGGGCTGATGCTCAAAAAACGTGCCATCAATGCCTATGCCCAGACGATGATGCAGAAATATGACATCCGATGCACCTCCGTCGGGCAGAGCGTGCGGGAGCTGTCGGGCGGCAACCAGCAGAAGGTTATCATTGCGCGCGAGCTGGAAAGCGGCCCGTCCGTGTTGGTCATGGCCCATCCGACACGCGGACTGGATATCGGCGCAACGCGCTTCGTCCATGACCAGATGATCGATGCGCGTGCACGCGGGGTTGGGATTCTGCTTATCAGCGCGGACTTTGATGAGATTCTTGAGATGTCTGACCGCATTCTTGTCTGCTTTGAGGGCAGGATTATGGGCGAGTTCTCCGGCAAGAATCCGCCGGTGGATGAGATCAGTCTTGCCATGACCGGAAAGTGAGAGGAGGATGTGCAGCATGGAAAAACTGAGAAAATCACTGAGCGCGCTGCTCGTGCCGCTGATTTCCATCCTACTGGCGTTTATCATCGGCGGTATTATCATGGCAGCGCTTGGCGCAAACCCGTTTCTTGCGGTGAAGTACCTGTTTCAGGGGGCATTCGGCTCAAAAGCCGGTATCGGCACGACGCTGACAAAGGCAACGCCGCTGATGTTCACGGCGCTGTGTGCGTGCTTTGCATATAAATGCGGCGTGTTTAACCTTGGCGGTGAGGGCCAGTTCCTGATGGGATCCATGGCCGCGTTTCTTACCTGCTATTTTACAGGGCTGACAGGCTTTGGCGGTATTGTGCTGGCGCTTCTGGCCGGCACCCTGGCCGGCGGCCTCTGGGGCATGATTCCGGGCGTTCTGAAAATTGCGCGCGGACAAAATGAGATGATCATTTCCATCATGCTCAACTATGTTGCGACGCTTCTTATGGGCGTCATTTATACCAGCTGGATCCGCGATGCGTCTGTCCCGCAGACACCGGCTATCGCGGATGGCGTACATCTGCCGCGTATCATAACCGGCATGCGGTTTACCTGGGGACTTGTGATTGCGGTTGCAGTCGGATTGCTTCTCTACTATGTCCTGTTCTGGACGAATGCAGGCTTCCGCCTGCGTGCAGTCGGCTATAACGCCACGGCCAGCCGCTTCAACGGCATTCCGGTCAAGCGCTATATGCTCGCAAGCTTTATTATTTCCGGCGCGATTGCGGGCCTTGGCGGCGGTGCAGAGCTGCTCGGCACGCAGTTCAGGCTGATCAATGGCTTCGGCGCCGGCTACGGCTTTGACGGTGTGGCAATGGCGCTGATCGGCCAGCTGCATCCGCTGGCGACCATGGTTGTGGCGCTGTTCTTTGCAGTCCTGCGTGTCGGCTCGACGACCATGCAGGCGGCGACCGGCGTTCCGACCAGCGTGTCGGATATCATTCAGGCGCTTGTGATTGTCTTTTCTGTCGCCGGTATGGCGCTGGCAAAGCTACCGGAATTTCAGGCGTGGCGGAACCGTGTGTTCGGCAAAAGAAAGGCGGGTGAAGCGTAATGGATTGGATTTCGAGCTTGCTTTTGGCGACTGTCCGACTGGCCATTCCGGTGCTGCTGATCTCTCTGGCAGAGCTGTACGGACAGCGGGCCGGTATGGTCAACATTGGTCTGGAGGGCCTGGCCTCGATTGGCGCGCTGGTCGGTTTCCTTGTGTGCTACGTGACGGGCTCCAACTGGCTGGGGCTGCTCTGCGGCGCGCTGGCGGGCATCATCATCAATATGGTGTATGCATTTTCCACCATTACACTCTGCGCGGACCATACAGTCTACGGCATGGCAATCAATATCTTTGCCCCGGCGCTGGCGTCCTTTATTTACCGTGTTTATTTTGGCACCGGCTCGGATCTCAAGCAGATTGTGACAATGCCGTCCATCGCGATCCCCGGTCTCAAAAATATTCCGATCCTTGGGCCGCTGCTGTTTGACCAGAGCCCGATGGTCTATCTGACGTTCCTGCTTGTGATTTTTACTGCCGTATTTTTTGGCAAGACCCGTGCCGGATTGAGCTATAAGGCGGTTGGCGAGCATCCGCAGGCGGCTGCGACGCTTGGTATCCGCGTGGTTGGCGTCAAGTATCTGGCCTGCGTTATCTGCGGCGCGCTTTCCGGCATCGGCGGTGCATATCTTACAACCTGCTATTCCAGCACCTATACCGATGGCATTGTCGCTGGCCGCGGGTTCATCGCACTTGCTGCAGTAATCTTTGGCCGCTGGAATGCGGGCGGGATTCTGCTGGCGTGTCTGTTCTTTGGCTTCTGTGATGCACTGCAGATCCGTCTGCAGGTTTCGGGCATCGGGATTCCGTATCAGTTCTTCCAGATGATCCCGTATCTGGCAACTGTCGTTGTGCTGAGCATCATCGGCACAAAGCAAGCTGCGCCCAAGGCCAACGGCAAGCCCTATCGCCGCGAACAGCGGTAATCGGAATAACTGCGCCATACGGCGTTGTTATAAAATAAATAATGGAGGGACCCCAATGAAAAAGATTTTTGCACTTCTTTTGGCTCTGGCAATGCTGCTGACGCTCGCTGCATGCGCCAGCAAACCCGCGACCGAGACTCCGGCACCGGATTCGACCGAGACGGAAGCGCCGGCTGCTTCGGACGCAGAAACGCCTGCCGCAGCTGAATCGACAAGCGGCAAGACCTTCAAGGTGGCCATGATTTGCGACTCCAGCATTAACGACGGCGGCTGGGGCGCGGCATGCTACAATGCCATGATCGCTGCTGCTGAGAAGAAGGGTTGGCAGACAGAGGTTACCGACTCGATCTCGCAGGATGCATATTATGATTCCATCGTTGCGTACTGTGCACTGGGCTATGACATGATCTACGCACCGGGCAACCAGTACACTGACGCAGTCCTGCAGGCTGCTGAGGAGTATCCCGATGTCGCATTTGCTCTGCTGAACGGTGCTGTTGACACGCCGGAGAAGGCTGTCAACAAGAACGTCTCGTCCCTGCTCCCGAACGCGCAGCAGATCGGCTGGATTGCCGGCGCGCTGGCAGGTCTCATGACTGAGAGCGGCAAGCTGGGCTTCATCGGCGGCATGGAGCTGGATACCACCAAGGGCAAGATTGCTGGCTTTGAAGAAGCTGCAAAGTACGTTGGTGAGAAGGAAGGCAAGACCATCGAGCTGCTGAATGTTCCGTATGCCAACTCGTTCTCCGATGCCCCGAAGGGCAAGGAATTTGCAACGGAACTTATCTCCCAGGGTGCTGACGTATTCTTCGGTGACGCATCCGCAGTCGACTCCGGCGCGCGCGAGGCAATTGATGCGGCCAATGCTGCAGCTGGCTCCGTAAAGATCTATGATATCGCGCAGCCTGCGGATATCCTGGGCCAGAACGAGTGCATCATCTGCTCGCAGGTTACGGATAACTCTGCAATGGTCGTTGCGTCCATGGAAGCTGTTGAGGCCGGCACATTTGGCGGTGAGGTGCTCTATGGCACGCTGCAGAACGGTACGCTGTCTGCTGGCGCCCTGAGCGATCTCGTTCCTGCTGATGTGCAGGAGAAGTTCCTCGGCTACATCGAGGAGATGAAGGCTGACACGTTCATGAAATAAGATTTCACCCGGAAAGGATGCGCTTCGGCGCATCCTTTTGGTATCTGCAGGGCACGGAAAACGCCGCCAATCGGAGTTCCGATTGGCGGCGTTAATGATAATAGAAAATTTATTTAGTATTCGCGTCTTTGATCGCGGCCTGTGCGGCAGCGAGACGGGCGATGGGAACACGGAACGGGCTGCAGGATACATACGTCAGGCCGATCTTGTGGCAGAACTCAACGGTCGACGGATCGCCGCCCTGTTCGCCGCAGATGCCAAGCTTGATGTCCGGGCGGGTCTGACGGCCCAGCTCGGCAGCCATCTTGACAAGGCGGCCGACGCCAGCCTGGTCGAGCTTGGAGAACGGATCGGACTCGTAGATCTTACGGTCATAGTAGGACGCAAGGAACTTGCCGGCATCGTCACGGGAGAAGCCGAAGGTCATCTGCGTCAGGTCGTTCGTGCCGAAGGAGAAGAACTCTGCCTGCGTGGCGATGGCGTCTGCGGTCAGGGCGGCACGCGGGATTTCGATCATGGTGCCAACCTTATAGGTCATGTCGCTGTCGGCCTCTTTGATGATCTTCTTTGCAGTCTTGTCGATGACGGACTTGACGAAGGCAAGCTCTTTTTCCTCGCCAACCAGCGGGACCATGATTTCCGGTGTGATTCTCCATGCCGGACGGCGGCTGCGAACAGCCAGTGCAGCCTTGATGATGGCAGCGGTCTGCATCTTGGCAATCTCCGGGAATGTGACGTCCAGACGGCAGCCGCGATGGCCCATCATGGGGTTGAACTCATGCAGACCGGCGATAACCTGCTTCAGGTGTTCGACCGGCAGATTCATTTCCTTTGCCAGATCCTCGATGTCCTTCGGATCGGTCGGGACGAACTCATGCAGAGGCGGGTCAAGCAGACGGATGGTAACCGGGCGGCCCTTCATAGCCTCGTAGATAGCTTCGAAGTCGGCCTGCTGGATCGGCTCAAGCTTGGCCAGGGCGCGTTCACGCTGCTCAGAGGTCTCGGAGACGATCATCTCGCGCATGGCCTTGATGCGGTCAGCCTCAAAGAACATGTGCTCGGTACGGCAGAGGCCAATGCCCTCTGCGCCGAAGGAGGCTGCCTGCGCAGCATCGTGCGGTGTGTCGGCGTTGGTGCGGACCTGCAGCTTGCGGAATTTGTCTGCCCAGCTCATCAGGCGGTTGAAATCACCGGAGATGGTGGCTTCAGCAGTCTTGATCTTTTCGCCGTAGATGTTGCCGGTGGAGCCGTCGATGGAGATCCAGTCGCCTTCCTTGTAGGTCTTGCCTGCAAGCTCGAAGGTCTTGGCCTCTTCGTTCATCTTGATGGCGCCGCAGCCGGAAACACAGCAGGTGCCCATGCCGCGGGCAACGACAGCTGCGTGGGAGGTCATGCCGCCGCGCACGGTCAGAACGCCCTGCGCGTAGTGCATGCCCTCAATGTCCTCCGGAGAGGTCTCCAGACGGACGAGGACGACCTTCTGACCATTCTTGGCCCATTCGGTTGCAGTTTCAGCAGAGAAAACGATCTTGCCGCAGGCAGCGCCCGGGGAGGCGGCCAGGCCGGTGCCGACAACCTTTGCCTTTTTGAGAGCGGCGGGATCGAACGTCGGGTGCAGCAGGGAATCGAGGCTCTTGGGGTCGATCATAGCGACGGCCTCTTCCTCGGTGATCATGCCTTCGTCGACGAGATCGCAGGCAATCTTCATGGCGGCGGCAGCGGTACGCTTGCCGTTGCGGGTCTGAAGCATGTAGAGCTTCTTATCCTCAATGGTGAACTCCATGTCCTGCATGTCGCGGTAATGGTACTCAAGCTTGGCGCAGATATCGGTGAACTGCCTGTAAGCTTCAGGCATGACCTCGGCCAACTGGTCAATGGTCTGCGGGGTGCGGACGCCGGCGACAACGTCCTCGCCCTGTGCATTCATCAGGAACTCGCCGAACAGCTTCTTTTCGCCGGTGGCGGGATTGCGGGTGAATGCAACGCCTGTGCCGGAGGTATCACCGGTGTTGCCAAAGACCATGGACTGGACGTTGACAGCGGTGCCCCAGTCGGAGGGAATATCGTTCATGCGGCGATAGTAGATGGCGCGGGGGTTGTCCCAGGAGCGGAAAACAGCCTTGATGGCGCCCATCAACTGCATCTTCGGATCCTGCGGGAATTCTTCACCCAGCTTTTCCTTGTACTCAGCTTTGAACTTCTCAGCCAGCTCCTTGAGGTCATCGGCGTCGAGCTCGGTGTCGAGTTTGACACCCTTTTTGTCTTTCATCTCGTCGATGAGCTGCTCAAAATATTTCTTACCGACTTCCATGACGACGTCAGAGTACATCTGGATGAAGCGGCGGTAGGAGTCATAGGCGAAACGGGGATTGTGGGTCTTTTTTGCAAACGCAACGACAACCTCGTCGTTAAGACCCAGGTTCAGAATGGTGTCCATCATGCCCGGCATGGAGGCGCGAGCGCCGGAGCGGACGGAGACAAGCAGAGGATTGTAGAGATCACCGAACTTTTTGCCGGTCATATCCTCGAGCTTTTCGACGTACTCCATGATCTCCGCTTCGATTTCAGCATTGATCTGGTGGTCGTCCTTATAGTACTGTGTGCAGGCCTCGGTCGTGATGGTGAAGCCCTGCGGGACAGGCATGCCAAGGTTGGTCATTTCGGCCAGATTCGCACCCTTGCCGCCGAGAAGCTCGCGCATTTTGCCGTTGCCTTCGGAGAAAAGATAGACGTACTTGTGAGACATTTGGTAAACCCCTTTCCAGTGTGGAACAAAACATCCTTCGTTTTGTTGCCGTGTCATTTTTTCTTCTTCAGATCATTCAGACAAATATATACTATACCATATCCCACGATGTTTGCAAACTAAAAAGTAGTGATTCTGGCAAAAAAAGTGTTAGGGCAGCACCGCGCAATTCGGCGCGAGATGAAAGAAAAACAGGCGGTATGGCAGGACAGCGCGCCTGCAATGCCGCCTATTTTTGAGGTTTTCCTTTTGGAATCCGAATGGTCAGGATAATTTCACGGTCCGTTTCCTGCCGTTCGCGCTGCGCGGCAATGCCGGCTGTGCGGACAAGATCAATCTGGTGATCGATTGCGTTGACAAGCACGCGCACATCGCGCAGAACGAAGCCGCCGAGCTCCCGCCGCTGGGGCGTGCGCGGAGCAAGCAGCGTGTCAATATACGCTTCTGTGCGGGCGACGGTCCAGTCATTCTGCGCAATCAGGTCAATGACACGCAGGCGCTCGGACTCCGACGGCAGCTTCAGAAGGGCGCGCGCATGGCGCTCTGTCAGGTGATTTTCGCGCAGCGCCTGCAGCACGGCGGGCGGGTGGCGTAGAATACGCAGCTTGTTTGCGACAGCGGACTGGCTTTTGCCGATGCGCTGCGCAGCCTGCTCCTGGCTGAGGTGATACTGCTGCATGAGACGCTGGATGCCGGCGGCCTCCTCCATGTAGTCGAGATCACGGCGCTGGAGGTTTTCCACCAGTGCCAGCATGCCGGAGACCTCCTCGCAGGCGCTCACCAGCAGACAGGGCACCTCATCGAGCCCGGCGAGCCGGGCGGCGCGGAGCCGGCGCTCTCCCGCCACCAGCTCATATGCGCCGTCCGTCTTTCGTACGCTCAGCGGCTGCAGCACACCATACTGCCGGATGCTTTCCGCCAGCTCCTGCAGGCCGGCGGCATCGAAATGCCTGCGCGGCTGCAGGGGATTGGGCCGGATTCGCGAGGTTGGCAGGTACAGAATACGGCCGGATCCAAGTACCGTCGGGCTCTTTGTCTTAGGCATACTGTCTCTCCTTCTGCAAGGCTTCTGACAGGATTTATTCTAGGACATACGAAGCGAGAAAACACGCGAACGGTGACGATGGAACACAAGAAATTGTGGCGGAAAATGTCTGCATGGCACAAGATGTGGATAAAACTGTGGAAGATGTGTATAAGTGCACAAAAAAGCGGATACGGCTGCGGCGCTTATCCCTTCAGCGTTCTCTGCGCGTGCAGCAGCGCCTGATACAGCGCCTCAATATCTGCCTCGGTATTGTCGCGGGAGAACGAGACGCGCACCGAGCCATCAATGACTGCAGGCGGCAGATGCATGGCGTCGAGCACGTGGCTGCGGTGCCCCTTGGAGCAGGCGGAGCCCGCCGAAACACAGATGCCGTCCGACTGCAGGCAGTTGATAATGCCCTGTGAGCGCAGACCAGGCAGCGAGAGATTGACGATATGCGGCGCGGCCTGGCTGCCGATGAGCACAAGGCCGTCGATGGCAGAGAGCTTTTCCCGCGTCAGATCACGCAGCCGCGCCATATGCGCAATGTCTGCAGCTGCGTCCGTTTCTGCGCAGGCTGCGCCGAAGCCGCAGATGCCGGGCAAATTCTCTGTGCCGGAGCGATAGTCCGATTCCTGCCCGCCGCCGCACAGGTATGGCGGGAGCGGGAGACCCGGACGGATATAGAGCGCGCCGGTGCCCTTGGCGGCGTGGATCTTGTGCGCAGAGACAGAGATCATATCCGCGCCGAGTGTTTTGGCTTTGAACGGAACCTTCAAAAAGCCCTGTACGGCGTCCGTGTGGAACAGCGCCAGCGGAGACAGGCGGCGCGTGGCGCGCACCATGTCGGCAACAGGCATAACGGCGCCCGTTTCGTTGTTGACCATCATGATGGACACCAAAATGGTGTCCGGGCGAAGCGCCTTTTTCAGCGCCTCCACGGAAATATTGCCGGCAGAATCCGGCTGCAGATATGTCACGTCAAAGCCCTTGGCCTCCAGCTTCTGCATGGGGTGCAGGACGGCGTGATGCTCCACCGCGGTTGTGACGATATGGCGGCCGCGTTTGCCAAGCCGCTCCGCGGCAGAAAAAATAGCCCAGTTGTCCGCCTCGGTGCCGCCGGAGGTGAAAAAGACACGGTCCGGCTCCGCACCAAGACGCTCTGCCACCTGCCGCCGGGCGGCGCGCAGCCGGTGCGCCGCATCAATGCCAAACTGATAGACGGATGAGGGGTTGCCCCAGCAGGTCGTCAGCAGCTGCGTCATTGCGGCCACGCAGGCAGGGCTCGGCTGTGTGGTGGCGGAATTATCAAGATAGATCATGGTATTGTTCCCTCTTTATTTTCCAACGCAGAAGCGCGCGAAAATACGGTTTGTGATGTCCTCACGCATGGTGCGGCCTGTGACCTCGCCCAAGGCGAGCATCGCGGCTTCCAGATCAACCAGCACCGCATCGGGCGTCATGCCGGCCTGCAGCGAAGCGCGCGCCGCGTCCACGGATTTTTTTGCGCGGAGGATTGCCTCTGCCTGCCGGGCGTTCGTCAGAAGCGACCCGTCGCAGGGCGTTTGCTCCGGGAAGATCATGTCAAAGGCTTCCTCCAGAGAGTCAAAGCCGGTGCCGTCCTTGCAGGAGACGGGAATGACATAGGCAAACGGGAGATCGGATGGCGGAATGCAGGCGCCAAGGTCCTGCTTGTTGACAATGGCGATGGCCTCCGGTGCGTCGAGTGCGGCAGCCATGGCCTGCTGATCCTCCGGGGTGAGCGGACGGGAGCCGTCGACAACGAACAGCGCCACGTCGCAGTCCCTTGCGGCCGCGACAGAGCGGCCCACGCCGATGCGCTCAACGGCATCTGCGGTGTCGCGGATGCCGGCGGTGTCGGTCAGGCGGATCAGATGGCGGCCAAGGCGGACAGTCTGCTCCACAGTGTCGCGCGTAGTGCCGGGAATGTCGGTGACAATGACGCGGTCAAAGCCGGCAAGCTGGTTGAGAAGGCTGGATTTTCCGGCATTCGGGCTGCCGAGAATGACAACCTTGATCCCGGACTGGACAATCCGGCCCTGATGGCAGGAGGCGAGCAGCGCGCCGAGCTGACAGCTGCCTGCAGACAGCTGTGAGGCAAAGGCGGAGAGCTCAAACGGATCGATATCCTCGTCCGGATAATCAAGTACGGCGTGAAAATGTGCGCAGATATCGACGAAGCTGTCATAGATGGGGTCAATTTTCCGGCGGATGACGCCGGCAATCTGCCCGGCGGCATTTGCGGCGGCATCCGCGGTCTCTGCATCGATCAGATCAATGACGGCCTCTGCCTGCGTCAGATCCATGCGCCCGTTCAAAAACGCGCGGCGTGTAAATTCTCCCGGCTTTGCCTGCCGGAACCCGGCGGCAAACAGCGCCTCAAGTCCGGCGGCCAGTGCCGCAGGGGATCCGTGGCATTGAATCTCCGCGGTGTCCTCTCCGGTGTAGGAGTGCGGCGCGCGGGAAATAAACGCCATGCAGTGATCAATGGGCCTGCCCTGGGCATCATACAGCGTGCCAAGCGCCAGCTTGCGGTCACAGAGCGCTGGCAGCGGCACGGCGCCGGATGGCCGGAAAACCGATGCGGCGGCCTCGATGCAGCCGTCGCCGGACAGACGGAGAATGCCGATGCCGGTGCGTGCCCAGCCGGTGGCAACGGCGGCAATTTTATCAGACATGGCGCCTCCTTATTGGAATGCAGTCTCGATGCCCTTGAGCATGAGCGGTTTAATCTCGAATACAGCGGTGTCGCCAAGCCCGCACTGGATATCTGTCACGTCCACGCATGTATGGAGCATACCGATGTGACCCAGCACACGGCATTTTTTTCCGTTCACGGTGACATAGAGATGCCGCTTGAACAGCAGCTGCCGGAGACTTCCAAGCACGCGGCGCGCGCGGTCCCGGAACCGGAACAGATCATTGCCCATCTCTGTGCCGAAGCCGTGGTACCAGCCAACAGAGAAAACGGCAACACGTGTGGGCTTTTTGGCCTTCCAGCCGGCGCCATAGCCGCAGGTGTGGCCCTTCGGCAGCCAGCGCAGCTCCTCTACGGTGGTGCGGCACTCGCCGATGCGGGTAAGACCGAAATTTCCGCGGACGCTGACGCGGCCAAGAAGCGCAGAGCCGATGCGTACGCCGCCCATGGCGTATTCCGGATATTTGAGCAGGCCGGCGGAGTTGAGCATGTGCGCCATGCCGGTGTCACAGCCCTCGGCAGCCAGTGCATGAAGCGTGTTCTGAAAGCTTGCGGCCTGCGCAAGCGTCTGCTTTTTGCTGCAGAAGGCGGAGTGCAGATGGGTGTAGACGCCGGTGACCTGCAGATTCTCCATAAACTTAAAGATGGAAACCATGGTGTCCGTTTCCTCTGGAAGGAAGCCATAGCGGCCCATGCCGGTGTCAATCTTCAGATGGACGTTTGCGCGCAGGCCAAGCTGCGCGGCGACCCCGTTCGCGACGGCGGCGTCATTCTGACTGGAAATGGTGAGAATGACGTCCATTTTAAGAAGCTGCTCAACCTCAGCCTGTTCGCCGGTTGGCCGGAGCATCAGGATCTGCGCCTCGTCAAAGCCGGATGTGCGCAGAAGCTTTGCTTCGCGCGGCTCGGTGACGGCAAAGTGATCGATGCCTTCGTCCCGGCAGACGCTGGCCATTGGGATAAGCCCAAGACCGTAGCCATCGCCCTTGAGCACGGCCCAGACAACCGCGCCGCCGGCACGCTGCTTGAGATTCTGCAGATTGCTGCGCAGCGCAGCGGTGTCCACAACATAGGATTTCATATGTGCCTCCGGTTTTATTTTTTATCGCGGTTTCGGATGAGATAGACGGCCTTGCGTACATCCTTGAATACGGATGTGCCATGCTCCACGGCCCAGTAGATCACAGGAGAAAGGACAAGATCCTCCTCGCCAACAAATTCGGTGAACTCTCCGCCGAAGCCCTGCTTGAAGCGGAACAGGCCATAGAGCGGGTTATCCTCGGACAGATTGCCGGATACGCCGCGGAAATCATAGATGCGGCAGCCGGTTTCCACAGCCCACTGGATCATGCGCCACTGCAGAAGATAGTTGGGCATGAGATTGCGGTGCTCGTTGGATGATGCGCCGTAGAGATACCAGACCTTATCGCCGTAATGAATGGCGAGCGTGCCGGCAATGGGCGTACCCTCCGGGTCAAAGGCCATATAAAGGCGTGCATGCTCACCGAGATTGTCAAGCATGTTCGCAAAATATTCCGGCTGGCGCGTAACAAAGCCGTCGCGCACGCCGGTTGTAAGCATGAGATCGGCAAAGGCCGGAACCATCTCTTTGCCGCAGATTCTGACCGTCACGCCCTTGCGCTCAGCAAGGCGGATGTTATAGCGCCACTTCTGATGGAAGTTCGCCATAAGCTCGTCCTCGGTTTTGCCCTCGACGTTCAGACGGAACACATAGCGCGGCTGGATGGCTTCGAAGTTTTTCCCGCCCTCCTTGGCCTTGAAGCCGAACGAGCGCAGCATCTCGGCAAACGCCGTGTTGGAAGAGGGGACGTCAGGGTCAAGCTTAATGACATAGGCCTTATACTTTTTGGCGAGCGCCTTGGCGCCTGCAAGCAGCTGCGCAAATGTCTCGCGGTCGTCAAGGTCGCAGACCGGGCCGCGGCAGCCATACATCAGGGTCCGGCCAATGCCGGGGACCGTGCGCGTCATAAGGGCGAGGGAACCGCGGATGCTGCCGTCTGCGTTGCGCACAGCAATGGCGTCCCAGGTCCACATGGGCTTCTGCTTTGCCCAGAGACTGCTCTGCGCAAAGTTCCCCTTTGGGTGACGCTGGACGAACGCTTCATATTCCGGGAGCGTTTTGTCGGTAATGAACTCGTACATGGTAGTTACTCTCCAGATACATATATAAATATAAAATGTAAATTGCTTTCGCTATAGTCTACCACAAACAATCTGGATATGCAAACCCGTGCGGGGGAATCCTGCATACTTTTCTGTATTTGCGGAAAAATGAGACAAAATGATAAACAAAGGGGCGTGTCAGATGGCAAACTGGTCAGCGGAGGAGCTGCGGAAAATCTTTGACGGGTGTGACGATCTGGTTGAGCGGCAGATCCTTGTGGGCGGACAGCAGCTGGACGTGCTGTTTCTCGACGGGCTGTGTTCCGGCGGGGATATTGCAGAGCAGGTGCTGCGGCCGTTGATGGAGGCCATCCGGCCCGGCAGCATGCAGGAGATTCTGGAGCAGGCAGAAAAGCACGCGGTCTACTGCGCAGTGGCTGAGCGGGCAGACAGCGCAGAGGCAGCGGCAGACAAGCTGGTGCATGGTTTCTGCGCAGTTGTGTTCGGCAGCATGGGGGCGGCGCTTTGCTTCGAGACGAAAACCAGCGTCAAGCGCGGCCCGTCTGCGCCGGAATCGGAAAACACGGTGAAGGGGGCCAAGGACGCCTTTACCGAGACCATGCGCATCAACACAAGTCTTGTGCGGCGGCACTTGCGTGCACCGCAGCTGCGGCTGCGGCAGAAAACCATCGGCATGCGCAGCGAAACGGCGGTCACAATCTGCTATCTGGCGGATCTGACTGCGCCGGAGCTGGTGAGCCGGATGGAAAAGCGGTTGGACACCATCGACATTGATGGGCTTCTGACGCCGGCGGCCGTCGAGGAATATATCACGGGCTCGCGGAAAACAGCCTTTCCGCTGCTGCAGTATACAGAGCGGCCGGACACCTTCTGCCAGGGACTTCTGGATGGGCAGCTGGGACTGCTGGTTGATGGGCTGCCACTCGGGTATCTCGCGCCGGTCAGCATTGGGATCCTGATGAAATCCACGGAGGATCGTGCGGTGGACTATATCTCCGCATCCTGTCTGCGGGTGCTGCGGTATGTGGCGCTGCTGGCGGCGCTGCTGCTGCCGGGGGTGTACGTGGCAATGGCAACATACCACCAGCAAATGCTGCCGACGAAGCTGCTGCTTGCAATTATCGATGCCAAGAGCGAGGTGCCGTTCGATACAGTTTTTGAGGTGCTGGGGCTGCTCGCCGCGTTTGAGCTGCTGCAGGAGGCGGGGCTGCACTTGCCGCAGGCCATCGGCACGGCAGTGTCGATTATCGGCGGGCTTGCAGTCGGAACCACGGCGGTTGACGCGCGGCTGGTTTCACCGGCGGCGCTGATTGTGGCCGCATCCGGCGGAATCTGCGGCTTTACACTGCCGAGCCGTGATCTGTCAGATGCCATTCGCATCTGGCGGTTTGTGCTGACGGTCCTTGCAGGCGTGGGAGGGCTGTTTGGGCTGACGGCAGGCGTGCTGTGGCTGTTGCAGCACCTGGCGGGGCTGACAAGTCTGGATATGGCCTATCTGGCTCCGTTTTCCAATGCCCGGGCCAGAAGCGCACTTCTGCGGCCGCGTCTCAAGCGGCAGCTCTGGCGCAGCGCGGCGCTGCGGCCGCAGGATTTGCGCAATCAGGGGGGAGACGTATGAAATATATCTGGATGGGAATTCTGGCGGCGGCATCGGCGGTGTGCTTCTGCACGCTGCCGCGCACGGGGATGGATGCGGCAAAGCTGCTGCCGGCGCAGGTTTTGGTAATCCGGCAGGCAGACGGCGTGGTGATGGTTTCCAGTGATCTTGAGGTGTCCGGCGTGGGGCAGACGCTGGAGCAGGCAATGGAGGCCATGGAGGAGAATGCTCCGGGGACGCTGTTTTTGGATACGGCGGAGCACGTTGTACTCTGCTCCGACGATGCGCGGCTGCTGCACGAGACAATCTGGGAGGACCGGCTTCGCCCGGCGGCGAAGCTCTACCTGGCATCAGATGAGGTGGATACGGCGGCGGAGCTGGTGGAATATCTGCAGGCACATTCGGGGCGCGTGACGCAGGCCGACGCCCGCGCGGCGTTATTGCGCGGTCAGGCACTGCAGCTGCCGCATCTGGAGATGGCGCAGAATGGAGGGATACTGCTTGCGCAGTGATGGGACAGGCAGACAGCTGTGGGCATGGCGGCTATGCGTGATGAGCGTACCTGCGACGATGGCTCTGGCCGGGCGGGGGTGGCTATGGGTGCTGGCTGGCAGTGTGCTTGCCGCAGCGGTCATGGCGCTGCAGCTCGGCCTGCAGCGCCGCGCCGGCATGAGCACTGCGCAGGCACTTGTGCCGGCATATGGAGCGGCTGGAGGAAGAATCCTCGCCCTGCTGACGCTGCTATGGCTGGCAGCCGCCGCGGCAGCGGCGGCCTTTGCGTGTCAGATTGCCTTTGAGGACGACCTGGGAATTCTGGCTCCCGCTGTGCCGCTGCTGCTTGCTGCGGTCAGCACAAGGCACAGTAGTGCAGTTCCAGAGCGTGTGATGGGGGTGATAGGGCCCATCCTTGCAATATTATATAGTATCATCCTGATTGCTGCGCTGCGGCATGTTGAACCAGCATGGTGCCAGCCGCGGGGGAACACGGCAGATGGTGCGCTTGCATTTTGCCTACTGCTTGCGCCGGTGTGCCTGACGTATGGAGAGAAACGTACGGCAAAGCTGTCCTGGCCGGCAATCGGCACACTTGCCGTGCTGCCCGGCGCTGTGGCGCTGCTGGTGCGCGCATGCTTGTCGCCGGAGCTGGCGCAGACACAGGCACAGCCGCTATACATGATGACAAAGAGTCTGTCCGTGCTGTCCGTCATGCAGCGGTTTGAAGTGCTGCTGTCTGTGTGCCAGATGCTTGGGATCTATGCTGTGCTGTGCATGCTGGCACAGGCGGCGGAGGGCGTTCAGTCTGTAATTGGCGGGTGCGAATGGGGAACCGGATGGTTCTGCGTGCTGGCCTTTGCGGGAAGTCTGATGATTGCGCGCGTACCGCTCTGGATATGGGCAATCGGAGGCGGCATATTTTGGGGCATGATACCAATATTAACACAAGTTATAGTAAATATAAAAAATAATCGAAAAATTTGAAAAAAGGGGTTGACAAAACCATATATGGGTGATAATATATGCGAGCGTTCTGAGGAACGCAGCAAATTGGACGGAAGCCAAGAAAATGATCGAAAGAGTTCGAAAAAAGTTCTTGACAAACGGATGAAGATGTGCT